>CP019326.1:317655-635311 GCA_001971685.1 Halomonas sp. 1513 | reverse complement strand
GGCATGACCAGGGCGAGTATCCCCTGGAGCAGCAGCAGCGCCCACCACAGGCCGGCGGTCTGATTGACCAGGGCATGGGCCAGCGCCCAGGCCACCAGCAGCTGCCCGCAGAGGCTTCCCGCCAGCCCCAGGTGCTCGACGAAATCGCCGCCGTTGCCACGCAGCAGCGCATAGGCGCCGGCGATCAATACCAGCCCCAGCGCGGCGGCGGCGATACTGCTCTCGAGTATGAACACCATCCCCATGCCAATGAAGCCGAGCAGGAACAGCGCCGCCAGCCACCCCGAGAACGCCTGCAGCGCGCGTACGAACCAGAGCGGCTCGATGGCTGGCGCAGCCTCGCCTTCGGCCAGCGTAATGCCCGCCCGGTCGAGCCTCTCTCTGAGCGATTCGGTCATGCCGACATCTCCCGATGCAGCCGCTTGAGCCAGATCACCGCCAGGGCCCCCATGCCCAGCACCGCCATCGCCAGCACCAGCAGGCCACCCGGGTCCCCATGGCGCATGAAATAGCGCCCGATCAAGGCGGTCAGCACCACGATCACCGACAGGCAGCCGCCCGCCAGCATGAAGAGGTCGGCTCGCCAGTAGCGATACACCGCGTAGAGCGCCGCCAGCCAGGCGGGATAGACCAGTGCAACGGCCGAGAAGCCCACGCGCTCATCGAAGAGGAAGGCGAGTACCAGCAGCGTCACAGGGATGCCGCTGCCCAGCGCCAGCAGGCAGGTGGCCCACCCGGCCGACAGCCAGCGCCAGCGCCGTGCACCCAGCTCCCACACCACCAGCGCCGAGGTATTGAGCACGAACAGCCCCCACAGGGCGGCAGCGTCACTGATGAAGAAGGGGCCGAAGGCGCCGCTCCAGGTACGGAAATAGAGCGCCACGCAGAGGTTGAGCAGGCCGAGCCACAGGATCCACAGCGCATCGAAGCGCGCCACCAGCGTCCAGGGCAGCATCAATAGCGCCCAGATGAAGAACAGCTGCCAGGGGTCGGCGCCGGTCTGGTAGACCTGGCCGAACAGCGCCAGCAGCACGCCCAGCAGCAGCGTAGCCGCGGTCAGCGCCGCCCGGGAGCCCGTGTTTTTCACGACACCGCGCCCCTCGGCCCAGCAGTAGACGGCAATCGCCGCCACCAGCGCCGCTTGCACCAGCCCGAAGCGCAGAAAGCGGGGCATCTCGCTCCAGTTGTAGGCGACCAGGAACATCACCGCGAACACCAGCGCCAGCGTGCCCAGCCACAGCAGCAGCCGGTCCACGAACAGGCCCCAGGCCTGCCCCGACGGATGTAGCCCGGAGAGCGCAACCACCCGCTCCAGCTGCCCGGGGGGTACTGCCCCCTGCTCGATCAATGCCACCAGCTCACGGCGAGTAGAAGCCATGTCGTTTCCCTGTGTCTGAATCGCTGCGACGCGTATCTCCACCCATCGACCAAGCTCACCTGCACCATGCCAGCGGGTACTCGCAGCGATATGTCGAGGTGCTACTCCTGTTTTCCCACCAGCCAATGGGTGACGCCCAGGGCCAGCACGATGGCAGCAATCGCCAGCATCTCTTGGGCGGTTATGGTCGATATATCCAGGATGATCACCTTACGGGCGATCGCCATGAGCGCCGTGGCAATAACCAGCCGAATGGGTAACACATTGGTACCCAAGTAGAGCCGAATATTGATGAATATTTCCACGGCGATCAACACCACCATAAAGGCACCGAATATCACGAAGATATCGCTGACTTCAAACAGAAGGACAGGTGGAGAGATAAACTTGCTGTAAAGCACATAGATCACATCCAGGACGCCCCAGATGATCACCAATACCATCAACACGGCCAGTACCTTGATGGCATAGCGAATAACAAGGTGAAGCTTACGAATCAGCGCGTCTTCATGCTCCTTGGGAAGCTCGTCGTGCAACAGCTGAGGAAGTTTGGGGTCTACCTTGTTGTCGTTAGCCATCGCTCACCCTCGTGGCGGAGTCGGTTGGGCACCACAGCTGCATTAAAGCCTAGCCATGCGTGGAAAGCCAAAGCAGACCCGATGACCCGAGGATTGGCCCGCGTCGCGCCCCCTGCCCTAGACTGGCAGGTTCATTCTTGAATCAAGGAAGACCACGATGCAGTCACGCTACTTCACCATCAACGACTACCCCCAGGGCACGCCGGATCGCGAGCTGTTCGAACTGCACGAAACCGAGCTGGCGGATCTCGCCGAGGGCGAGGTGCGCATCCGCAACAGCTGGCTGTCGGTAGACCCTTATATGCGCGGGCGCATGAGCGGCGTGAAGACCTACATCGACCCCTTCACCCTCGGCGAGCCGCTGGAAGGCGCCGCAGTAGGCGAGGTCATCGAGTCTCGACATCCGCGCCTGGCCGTCGGCGACAAGGTACGCCACATGGCCGGCTGGCGCGATATCGCCCAACTGCCGGGCGACCAGGTCGAGCCGCTGCCGGGCATCGAGGTCCCCGAGCAGGCCTACCTCGGCGTGCTCGGCATGCCGGGCATGACCGCCTGGACCGGCCTCAACCAGATCGCCGCGATGCAGCAAGGCGACAATGTGCTGGTCAGCGCCGCCAGCGGCGCGGTGGGCTCGCTGGCCGTGCAGCTGGCCAAGGCCCGCGGCGGCAGCGTGGTGGGCATCGCCGGGGCGCCCGAGAAGCTCGAGTGGCTTGCGTCCCACGGCATCGAGGCGGTGAGCTATCGCGGCCGCAACGCCCAGCAACTGACCGAGGCGCTCCAGCAAGCCTGCCCCGAGGGCTTCGATGTCTACTACGAGAACGTCGGCGGCGTGTGCCTGGAGGCGGCGCTCAACACCCTGCGCACCGGCGGTCGCATCGCCGTGTGCGGCATGATCGCCCGCTACAACGCCGAAGGGCCGGCTCCCGGACCCAGCAACCTGGCCATGGTGCTGATCAAGCGCCTGCGCATGCAGGGGTTCATCATCTTCGACCACTGGCACGACTATCCGCGCTTCCTCGAGGAGGTTGGCCCGCAGGTCGCCAATGGCGAGATCGACTACGCCGAGACTATCGAGGAGGGCCTCGAGCGCACCCCGGACGCCTTCCTGGCGCTGTTCGAGGGCGCCAACACCGGCAAGATGCTGGTACAGCTCTGAGCCAGACGCCAGGGCTATCTGCTCGCCAAGCCGCTGCCGCCCCGCGACCTGGAGACCTGGCTTGCCAAGCGCAGCGGCACCAGTAACGGCTGATACGGCCAGCAACGCGATCCCGTGCCATTAGCCCTACGCCCAACTCGGTATGTTATAACATTATTGATTACCGACGATTCTCGGCCCATCATGCTCCCCCTTGGTACCCACAACGGCTTCGCGGGGCTATGTCCCGTATCAGGCTAACCGCACAGGAGACGCAATGATCGCCAAGCGCGAACGCAGCAAGATGGAGCGCCGATTGAGCGCTGCGCTGACCCACGCCTGCGAGCAGGCCAAGCCGCTGCTGCCCGGCTTCTGCTGGCTGACCCACGAGGTCGATTACCGGCGCTTTCCCGAGAGCCTGGTGGTCACCTGGGTGTTCGATACCCACTCCCACCTGGCGAATGCACTCAAGGGCGAGGCGCGACGCTGCATCGATGACCTGACCGCCGAGGCTCTGGCTGAGGCCGGCGTGGATGTCGACGACGCCGCCAAGCACCTCGACCTCGACAGCGAAGAGGCGTGCCAGCGGGAGCACGGCGGCAACTGGCAGGCACGGCTACGCACCAAGCCAGCGAGGCACTGAATGGCCAACAAGATCGAAAGCCCGTGTGTCTCGGTGTGCCAACTTTCGGGAGGCCTGTGCACCGGCTGCGGCCGCACGCTTGAGGAGATACGCCAGTGGCAATCCATGAAGCGGCCCGAGAAGATGAAAACGGTGAAACGCGCCGAGGAGCGCTTGAAGAAGCTCCCGCCCCCGGCAAGCCGATAGCAGAACAGGAGGGTGGGTCAGCGCACTGACGCAGGCCCCAGGCCAGGGTAGCGTGGTGGTACTCTGCGTCCCGATGGTTTCATGGCGAGGCTCAGGCGTGGGTACCACGCTATCCACAGCACGGATTTCCATGAACCAGCACCGGGGCCAAGCCCCAAATAGCCAGGAGTACCAGACACAATGTCGAATAACCCGATGAACATCATGTTCGCATGGATGAAGATCGCCTCTTCCTACAACCAGATGATGCTTGCTTCCGCTGAGGTGATCACCCGTCGCACCATGCTGATAGCCAGCGGCACCATGAGCGTCCCCGATGCCATGGGCATGATGATGGAGAAAAGCACGATCTACGCCACCGCGAGCGAGCGTGCGGCAGTCGCCATGGCCAGCGGCGCCGACCCGGCGAAGATCACCGCCGCGGCGCTGAAGCCCTACACCACCAAGACCCAATCGAACGTGCGCAAGCTGCGCGGCTGAACGGGCCAGCCCTCCAGCGGCAAGCGCTAGCAGAGGGCCAGAAACGCAAAAACCGCCACCCGGAGTGATCCGAGAGTGGCGGTTTTTATGTGCTTGGACCAGGCAAGCTAGCCCGAGCGCAGCGCCTGCAGCACCAGCCGCCGCTCCAGATGCTCGTTCCAGCCGCTGGGCCGATCCAGCTCGAGCCGGGCCAGCAACGAGCGTTCGGCATCAGAGGCTTGGCCTACGCTCAGTGCGCCCAGCAGCGCCTTCAGCTTGCCGCGCCGGGTGGCGGTGCGCGCCTTGAGCTGCTTGAGGGCCTTGCCCAGGGTCAGCTCGTCGTCGGTGAAGTCGGTGCCAAACGGGAACCGGGGGAAGGCCTGCTCGCCCCCCATCTGCTGAAAATCCTGCGCCAGTTGCTCCGGGGTGTTGTCCCGCCAGCGGGCGGGAATCTCGACGTCGGCGGCCACCTTGCCGGCGGCCTTGGCCTGGGCCAGCAGCTCGGACTGGAAACGCGCATCGGCAATGGCGATCAACGCCAGGCACACCTGCTCGTCGGACCGACCGCGCAGATCGGCGATACCGTATTCGGTCACCACGATATCGCGCAGGTGGCGGGGAATGGTGCAGTGGCCGTAGCTGAACAGAATATTGGACTGGGTTTCGCCGCCGCTCTCGCGGGTGCTGCGCAGGGTAATGACCGAGCGCGCCCCGCTCAGCTCGTGGGCCATGGCGACAAAATTGTACTGCCCGCCCACGCCGCTGATCACCCGGCCATCCTCCAAGCCATCCGAGACCACCGCCCCGTCGAGGGTGCACAGCATGGCCGAATTGATAAACCGCGCGTGTTGACGCTGGGCCACCTTGAGCCGCTGATCCCCGAAGCGGTGATCGTAGAGATCATTGATGTAGTTGACGCTGGTCATGTTGATGCGCGCGCGCTCGGCGTCGGGCAGCTCGCGCAGCTTGTCGTAGAAGCGCCGCGGCCCCACATAGAAGCCGCCGTGCATCACCACGCCCTCGGCCGCGTCGGGGTGGTCGCTGCTCTCGGGGTCGATCTCGCCCCGATTGATCGCCTCCTGGAGGTCGGCGTCGGCAAAGACCCGGCGCTTGAGCACGCCGGCTTCCATCAGATAGATAAAGCCATCCACCATCATCTCGCTGCAGCCATACAGGCCCCGGCTGAAGGGCTGGGTGTCGCCCCACTGCTCGGCCAGCGGAAACCGCTCGGCGACCTGCAGGTCCTGGTAAAGCGCTTGCCAGCGGGCGTTGTCCTGATGGCGCAGCAGGGTACTGTGCACCAGCGCCGCCCCCAGGGAACCGATGCCGATTTGCAGCGTGCCGGCATCCTTGAGCAAGCAACTGGCGTAGAAGCCGATCAGGTGATCTTCCGGCGAGATGGGCGTCTGGGGCGCGCTGAACAGCAGGTAGTCGCTATCCGGGCTTTCCAATAGCAGGTCGAAGTCGCTACGCGCCGCCGCCGCGTCATTGCCCAAGTACGGCAGGTGGCGATTGGTTTCCGCGACGCAAACGGTGGCATAGGACTGCGCGCGCAGCTGGGGTAACAGATCCAGGGTCAGGTCCGGATTGCAGCTCAGGCTCAGCGTCTCGCCGCGCTCATCGGGCGCTACCAGTTGACCGATCACATTGATGCGCTGGGCCATGAGGTCGCGCAGCGCGTGGGTGTAGTTGGTGCAGATATAGTGGCGCTGCTGGTCGGTGTTGTTCTTCAGGTTACCGGCCTGGAAGAAGAACTCGGACACCGTGACGTTGTTTGGCAGGCGGTTGGCCTGGGCATCCCGGGCATAGGCCAGCTCGGGGATATCGCCGTACAGCCGCTCGACGAATGGCCCCAGGAAGCGGCGCTCCAGCGAGGAGCCGCCCGCCGGTGCCAGCAGCGACAGGGCAGTGACGATATGCAGTTTGAGCGTCGGGTCACGCTGGGCGCGGGCATAGAGGGCGTTCACAAAGCGCAGGGGTTTGCCCAGCCCCAGTGGCAGCCCCAGCACAATGTGCTTGCCCACCCGCACGATGACCTGATCCACGCACGCCTCAGCGTCCTGATAACTCACCGGCTCGGTCATAGACGGAACCCCATCCTTGGCTTCGATACGCTTCAAGCTAGCACATGGGGTCGCCATCCAAGGGCAGCCATGCCGTTTCCGGCGGCATAGCCACATTGCCGTGCGCGCGGTTAGCCTGTGTTGCACTCAGCGATCCGCAGCGTCGTCCCGGTCGTTTCTCTCGGGTGCCGATGAGGCCGACGACGTGACATTGTTGATCAGCTGCGGCACGAAACGCTCCGAGAAGCCCGCCACGAATGACCAGAACAGCAGCTTGGCCAGGTCCGGCCCGGAGCTTGGGTAGGTTTCCCGAAAGATGCTGAGCATGAAGTCGTCACCCGACGTCCTCGCGTCATGTGCCGGGAAAGAGAACTCGGGGAATAGATCGCCGGAAACAATGCCGGACAGGAACACCAGGTAGAGCACCAGGGCAAAGACACCGCCGAAGATCGGTACCAGCAGGATCTGAAACAGCGAGGCATTCAGCAGCGCGAGCTCTTCATCGGTAACATTGTTCAACCGCTGCTGAATGCTGACGAAGCCCCCGATGATGCCGCACAACGGCACCGCCCAGGTCACCAGAAACCGCTGATTGAAGAAAAAGGTCAGCGCGAAGATGGCGCCCAGCACGGCGACCGCGATGGTCGTCATCACGATCAGGCGCTTGGTGATGGAGTGGATGTGTCGGATACGCTCCATGGTGTGGCCTCTGCCCCCTGATCACCCGGCGGCCGCCCTCCTCCAAGGCAACCCCGCGATCATGGTCTGCGACCTGGATGACGGCCTCTCTTCCTCTACACTCACGATAGTCGACCTCCCCACGGCTCACCATATCAGCGACAGGCTGGCTTAGGTGTCCCAACAGGCGCAGACCGTCAAGTACGCCGACCTGATCGACAACACCATCAGCATCGCCACACGAGCCCTAGCGTTACCGAGCAGAATTACCGCTCGGTAACCTATTCTGCAAATCGAGTCTTAAAGACTACAAAAATTACCGTTCGGTAACTATCCTGTGGCAAGACGCCGTAATTGCGCCTAGAATTACCGAACGGTAATCACATGCAGGTTCCCATGCCGACTAACGACGTCCCGCTCCCTCAGGCCGCCACCATTCGTCACAGCGAAGAGCTCGGCAAGCTGGTACGCCAGTTGCGCGCCGAGCAGGGGTTATTGCAGATCGACCTGGCCGGCCTCGCCGGCACCGGCAACCGCTTCATCGTCGACTTGGAGCGGGGCAAGCCGACACTGCAATTGCAGAAGGTGCTGGATGTACTCGACCTGATGGGGCTAGAGGTGGTGGTACGGCGCAAGGGTGGCCACCGCCATGGCCAGTGACGATACCCTGGCGCTTTACCACGGCGACAGGCATGTCGGCCGGCTGCATGACACCCAACCGCTTCGCTTCGAGTATGCCCCCGCTTGGCTGGAGCACCCTGAAGCGGTGAGTCTCTCACCCTCTCTGCCCCTCTCGCAGCAGGTGCACGCAGGCGATGCGGTGCTGGCCTACTTCGAGAACCTGCTGCCGGAAGGCGACCTACGCCGTCACCTCGAGCTTCGCCACCACACCACTAGCGTATTCGGTCTGCTTAACGCCATCGGCGGCGACACCGCCAGCGGCTTCACCCTGCTGCCGCCAGGAGAAACACCCGCTCCGCCGCACTATCAGCCCGTCAGCTGGCAAGCGCTCGCGAAGCACCTGCGGCACAGGGAACGCGGGCCTCTGCTCTCGCAGCAGGGCGAAGAGGCACGTATCTCGCTGGCCGGCGCCCAGGACAAGCTGCTGCTGATGGTGCAGGCAGACGGAAGCCCCGCCATCCCGGAAGGGTCGGCGCCGTCCAACCACATTCTCAAGCCAGACATCCAAGGCCTAAGAGACGTATGGGCCTCCGCCATCAACGAGACCTTCTGCATGCGGCTGGCCGCCGAGCTCGGGCTCGAGGTTGCCGAGACCCGCTACCAGCCCGAGACCCGCGCTTGCCTCGTGCGCCGCTACGACCGGGTCGCCGACGAACAGGGCAGGCTGCGTCGCCTGCACCAACTCGATTTCTGCCAGCTCGCCGGTACGCCCTCGCTGATCAAATACGAAAGCGACGGCGGCCCCGGCCTGGCGCGCTGTCGTGAACTCATGCAGCAGATGGGAACGCCGGCCAAGGACTTGCAGCGCCTGATCGGCTGGTGCTTCTTCAACCTGCTGATCGGTAACAACGACAGCCATGCCAAGAACCTCGCCATACTCTATACCGACGAAGGCCCCCGACTGGCACCGTTCTATGATTTGATGAGCACCACGCTCTATAGCGGCCTAGCACGCCGCTTCGCGTTTCGCCTCAATGGTGAGGATCGCCCCGGCAGTATCGAACGCTCGCACCTGGAGGCCCTCGCGCGCTCGATGCGATTCCAGCCACGCTACTTCATCAAGCTAGGCCTCGAACTCGCCGAACGCATGCCGGCAGCCATCGACGCCACCCTCGCCACCCTGAGCCCCGAGGCGCACCAAGCCACCGAGCAAACATTACTGGAGCGACTGCAGCAACGGCTGTTGAGCAACTGCCACAAGCTGCCAGAGCGGTGGACGGCCGGGGGCGGTTGAATAGGCCGCGGCGGCCGTCAGGGCAGCACCTACACTGAATGGGCAAGGGCAAGAGCGGGCCCCAGCGCCGCCCACAACAACAAGCGCCATTCTACGCCACCTCAGACGAAGAATACTCTGCTCTTATAGCCAAATATAGCCACTTCATCTTAATTATCGGCGCATGGCCGATTTTATGACAAGTACTGATAAGATCCGCACATGACAGGCGCTGCCCCGCGGCGCAACCTCGTGTATCCATCGGCAGGGAGACCTTCATGGCCCGCAATATCATCGTTCTTGGTGCCGGCATGGTCGGCGTATCCGTGGCCTGGCATCTGGTGCGTCGCGGTCATGACGTCACCCTGGTGGACCGCCGCGAGCCGGGGCTCGAGACCTCCTTCGGCAATGCCGGCATCATCCAGCGCGAGGCGGTACGCCCCTACGCCTTCCCCCGCGATATCGCCACCCTGCTGCGAGTGGTGCCCAACCGCAAGGTGGATATCCGCTACCGCCCCACCGGCATGATGAACGCCGCGGGCCCGCTGCTGAACTACTGGCTGAACTCGAGCGGTAAGCGCTACGAGCGCATCGTTACCGAGTGGGCGTCATTGATCATGCGCTGCCAGGATGCCCACGCGCCGATGATCGAGGCCGCCGGCGCCGAGGCGCTGGTGCGCCAGGGCGGCTGGCTGGAGCTTTACCGCACCCGCAAGGCGTTCGAGGCGTGCCAGGAAAAGGCCAGAGAGAACCACGAGCGCTTCGGGGTAGAGTATGAGGTGCTGGACGCCGCGGCGCTCCACGCCAAGGAGCCGCACCTGGACAAGGGGCTGATCGGCGCGATCCACTGGACGCAGCCGTGGATGGTCTCGGACCCGGGCGGCCTGGTGCAGGCCTACGCCCGCAGCTTTGCCGAACAGGGCGGCCGGGTGATGCAGGCAAGCGTCGAGGACGTACTTCAGGTAGAAGGCGGCTGGCAGGTCAAGACCAGCGAGGGGCCAATGGAGGCCGATGAGGTGGTGGTGGCCCTGGGCCCCTGGGCTGGCGATATGCTGGAACGGCTGGGCATGAAAGTGCCGCTGTTCGTGAAGCGCGGCTACCATATGCACTACTCCGCCGAAGAGGGCGCCAAGCTCAACCACTGGGTGATGGACGCCGAGAAGGGATTCCTGCTCGAACCGATGCGCGCCGGGATTCGCCTGACCACCGGCGCCGAGCTAGCCGACCTCGACTCGCCGCCCCAGTACAAGCAGCTGGCCGCCGCCGAGAAGGTCGCACGCAAGCTGTTCCCGCTGGGCAAGCGCCGCGACGGCCAGCCCTGGAAAGGCGCCCGCCCCTGCCTGCCCGACATGAAGCCGGTGATCGGCCCCGCCCCCGACAAGGCTGGGCTATGGCTCGCCTTCGGCCACGGCCACCAGGGCTTTACCCTGGGCCCCGCCACAGGCGAGCTGCTCGCCCAGATGATGGATGGCGAAGAGCCCGCGGTGGATATGACGCCCTTTCGCGTGGATCGCTTCTAGCGGTGAGGTAAAACGAATGCGGGCGCCTCAAGGGCGCCCGCTTCAAATAGCCATAGGACTCAGCGCAGGGTTACCCACGACTCTTCTGCACCTTTGCCACTCCCAGCGCTGGCGACACAGTAAATAACCCGATATGCAGGTACGATAATAAGATAAGTGGAGAGTTTCGAAACTTTGGGATTACCCGCCTGCAGGTCAACTAACGGCCAAAAGCGGCCATTGAGATTTTTCTGATATATAACGCCAACCATCAGCTGCGCGAGGTCCAGCGGCGGCTGCATGGCATGGTTATACATTTTATACATCAAGACCGTAATTTTTGCGTAGGTGCTGAACAACCTTGTAGAGAGCCCTATAAATATTAAGCTCATTAGCCCCGAAGGCATAGTACCCAGTGATAAGCTCTTCACTTGACATATCGACTGGCACTTTCCGCATCTTCTTCTCATCATTACCCGTATAGAACTTCACCGGATAACGAAAATCTCTGCCTTCGCTCTCTAACTCACCCCAACTGCTATAGTTTTGGATATTTCCATTATAACATTCAGATCCAATTATTTCCTCCATCTCTACTAGCAGTTTTTTTATCGGATCTACAGCTTTCCTAGTTTCAAATATTGAAAAGTGCTTCGAAATCTTTCCCTGTACAAAATCAAGCTGTCCTTCGTAATACCCTTCGCACTCTTGGGCCGCCTCTCTTTTCCACGCATCCAGTGTTGATGAATCAACACCATCGACTGATAGATTTTGAAGGTCGGAATAAGAAGAGAGCTCTGATCGAACTGAAGAAAGTATCTCCTCCCAAGATTCAAACGTCTCTTTCGCACTCAGGATAAAATCCTGCTTCAGCTTACCGTAATTCCCAAAATCAAGCTTCTCTAGAGCCTCATACGCTTCCTTCTCTTCTGAGATACAATATTTCTGCATTACTACGTCGTCAGGCCAAGACTCTTTAGCTCGCTCAATTATCTCTTTAAGAATGCCTTCAGGAACCATGAAACCCTCCAGTCAGTACATAAAAATTGTCTTATGTAGCATACCCAACATTCCCCTTGAACGTGCATGCTGCCTTTGCCGGTAAGTCCGATTTGGGTCGAGAGCCACCCATTAAAATAGACTAATATTCCCCAGGCGGCCATAAATACTCCTTCATCGAAATTAGGTATAACGATGAAGCTCAGCTGCGCCGCATCTGCGGCGTCGGGTGGAGTTTTTGTTGGAGTCACAATTGCCACCTAAACCGGCATGGCCGTTGCGCATCCTAAGACAACCAAGAGCGGCGCGGGGAGTCAATCCCAACGACCGAGTCTAGGAATGCCTCTATCTCTTCTTCCACGCCAGCTGCCTCCATGGAAAACTTGGCTTCCTCCCTTAGTCTCCCAACAGAATGCTTCAGCATAATATGAAAGCGTCGAGCGACTGCAGGAACGAAATCGGTTCCGAGGCTTATTCTACGGTCAGCATACCCATGTAGCTGGGGTATCTTCGCTGCATCCTCTCGTGTAATAACACCTGCAGTGTGAACTATCGAATGGCGCAGTTGCCACATCAAATCTAATTCGCGGACGGTCTCTTTCGAATAGAATGCGACTTTGGGGAATATTACGGAAAAGTATCTATTGACTCGCTCAGGGTTGTGCCATCCCGGCATTGCATCCGCAACGATCTGACCTGGTTCTCTTGGATCACCACGACCAGATAAAAGTCGCTGCAAAGATAGCTCACAGCCCTGTTTCTGCAATTCTTTCGCAAGTTGTGCATCGTCGACACAATCCATAAAATCCATCGTATTAAGAAGCTCTGCAAACTGATATCTCTGAAACCGCTCGAAGTGACTCATCATCAGGCCGAACGCAGATATCGCGACATTCTGATAGGAATCAGCGCTGTCCTTTGTAAACTCACCGTTTTTCTTCTTCGTAAACGTTCTTGCACAGTGATTAACTGCATCGACTACTTCAACAGTTTCTTTCAGGAAAGTCTTGGCCGGCGCCTCGTTGATAGGCGCATGCCCCCATGGGAGTCCATCTCTAGGAAAATAGTCTGTGAGGCACTTTCTAAACATTCGCTTACGCAATCCCATATTTTTATGACATAACGTTTTCAATATCTAACGTTAGCGAGCACGCACGGTCAGCATCGCCATACCGCACGTTACAGTACTCACAACCTTTAAAGAACTTATTATTTGAGCATAATCGTTCATGCTACATACTCCCCCAATGAAAGTACTCGCCGCCGTTTGCGGCATGTCGGCTTTGGGTCGTTATCTGCCATCACGCCCTCCCCTCTGCCTGTCGAAAGACCAGATACTGGTGCTCACATTTCCGGCAGGCGGCGGTGTAACTCGGGCCATCTTTCGAGACTCTGACGGCTCTCCAGCCGCAGGCAGGGCAAGGCTGCTTCATCGAGGTATTGGTATTGCAGGTGGCACACCTGACGTAATAGCCGTACTGGCCATACATGCCGGTCAGGTTATCGGTCCCGCCGCACTGCTTGCAGGTCAGCAGCTTTTCGGTGGGGGCCGCGGTATCTACCGGCGGCTCTGCGGGAGTTGGCTCCGGGGTCACCACGTAGCTCTGCGGCGTGGGTTCGGTGACGGGGGCGGCGCTGAGAGCCGGCTCATCAGGTGGTGTGTCCTGCGCCGGCTTCTCCAGTGCCGCCTGCAGCGCTGCGGTATGCGCCAGGAGGAAGGTGCCGATATTCTCGAGTTCCTGCATCGAGAACCAAGGACGCCCCTTGAGCAGGCCACTTCTAAGACTGCCGATCAGTTCCTTCGCTTTCTTGGCCACGAACTCGGTCTTTACCACCTTGTCGGCCACGTCCTTCGGCATTTTCTCGCGATGCAGGATGGCGGTGCTGGAAACGGCGCAAAGGGTGCGCCACTCACGGCCGCCAATCTGCGTCTGGATGCCCAACAGCTTGCCCAGCAGTTGTTCCACATGGTCTCGCAGCAGAGCCTTGAGCAGGTCCTGCTGCAGCTCTGCCTGGCGAATCGGTGAGGGTATGCCGGTCCAGTTGCCCTTGTAGCTGCGAGACCACTCCCCTTCGGCGTTGACCTGCACTTCACCAACGATGCTCTTGGATTCGATGATGATGAAGCCGTAGGGGTGGATCACCAGGTGGTCGATCTGGGCGCGCTCGCCGCCGTGCTCGATCACCTGGTCGTGGATGATGCGAACTTGCTCGCTGTCGCCGAACTCTCGGCGCAGGTGAAAGGCCACCTCCTGCTCCTGCTTGTGGCCATAGTAGCCTCGCTCATCAGCGCCGCTGTAGGCATCCTTTTCCTTGAGGATCATCGGTGGTTCCCTGCGCTTCCTTCACTGGCTGCTCTGGCGCGCCGTTCTTTTGGCGGCGGGGTGCCAGAGACATTATGTAACATAGCATCCTGACACCTATGCAGCCTGAGCACCAGTGGACAAAGTCTTACATAGCAGTGTCGTCTTTGGCTTACGTCCTCAGTTCAAGACGCTTGAAGGCTGGCGCCAGGGGCTCCACCAGCTCTTCCGGGCCTTCCTCAAGGCCCATGACAAGAGCCCCGCCGCACGGGACATCGTCGAGGAGCATCAGCAGGAGATCGAGCTGTACGAGCAGTATGGGGAGTATTTTGGTTATATTGTGTTATATCGCCAATAACGTCGCCGAGGGATGACGGAGCCAAGGCAATTGACAGCCGATTGCGGCCATGAGCGGCTATTAAAAATGGCATCGCTGTGCCTCGCCTGTTATATCCAGCCTGAATTAGGTCGATTTTTAGCCAACGTGGAAAAACGACTGACCAAATCCTCTTTCAACCTCTCCAAGCCTTCACCGTTGTTCAAATATTTGGCGAAACGATGGTGCCTTAAGTCAAACGGCACATCCTGCTCTGACTGTGTAATTGGAACGACATGCTTGCCCAAAGCATGTGCAATACCAGCCTCGTAAAACACGTTAGGATTCTTTCCTGTAAAGTCGCACACTACGATGTAGGACTTGAAAATAAGCGAAAACACATCTTGGATGACGGTTGTATGATCCCAGATGTTGTCTGCTCTTTGGCACTCGAAACCTGCTTGCTGGGCAGCCGCCACAATAGCGATATTCACTCCGTTCATTGATGCGTCAAAGGGCATCATGACGGCGATCAGATTTGTATCGACAGGATCGCTGGGAACATCGAAGATAGTCGGAGAGAAAACAATTTTTCGACCTTGTGCTACTTCACTAGAAACGTTTTCTCCAGCGTCGCCACATGTTTTGTGAATATATTTCAGGGCAATGTCAAGATTCTCATCTTCCTGACCTATCATTTTTCGCAGAAAGGTCAATGCCAAGCCATCATAATCTGGATCGCCAAAAGAGAGGCTTCGCAGCAATCGGGGATGCCTATCGACCTCATCAATCATATTGGTGAGGGCACCAAGCTCGCGCCAATTTGAAGAATCGAAATCTTGGACAATAGCGTCCTTAAGCTGGATTAATTCTTGTCCAGAGATACGCGAAGGCATCAGGGTGTCTCCTTAGATATAACGCCCACCACCGGCGAGGTTTTGTGGTGCAGGCGAAGCGAAACGCAGGAGCCGTTGCCCTGCTTGTGATTGTGATTGTGATTGTGATTGTGATTGTTAGCATTTTTCCTAGAAAGGAATGTCGTCATCGAAATAGTCCTCAGCTTTCCTTGGCAAGGCTAGTTGAGATTTTTGAGCAGGGAAAGCCAATTCTTCGTTTTCAAAAAGGAGCTCAATTCCTTCAGGCGTGATTTTGTAGGTGTAAAACTCGTTACCGTTAATATCTGAGTCGTTTCGCTTTTCAATATAACCAACTCGCTCCAAACGAATTATAGCCAAATCCACTTTATAGGATTGCTCATTCAGGTTGTTTTTCAGCTGGAAAAGCATGTGTCCCTCCGGGTCTGATGTTGCCGTACCCAAAAGCTGAGCAAGGACCAAATAGTCGAAATCTTTGATCTTGGCAGCTTCGATATTGATCTTTGGGGGTGCGGCACCAGTGGACACATGCTCTACGGTACGTAATTTTTCCATTTGCTGTTTCATAAGCACGCAAGCGTGATTTACCGAAGACGCTAGATCACCATCCGATCTGTTTGATTCGTAATCAGCTGGCGTTACACCTAGAAGATCCGTCGGAAAGTGCAGATCAACTCCTCTCGGCTTTAGAATAAAGCATCTTTCTTTTCCGAGTGCACCGATGAATAAGCCAAGCTCAAAAAGCACATTATCACGAACTATGGCTTTTTGTTTACTTCGGATTATAGCAATATCATCCGGAGAGAAAATAAACAGTGAAAAATCCACTGCCTTAGCTTTTTTTGTCAAAGCATCAATGGTATTGCTCGAAAGATCAAAGGTTCCATTTCTCCAAATAGTAACTTCGGCCTTATGATCTAGATTGAGGTTCACAGCATCAGCCACGTCAAGACTTTCCGAAGAAGAACCTATAAATATTCTCGGTTTTCTATTCATTGATTCCTCATGCCATTGAGAAACTAACAGTTGTGTTATGCAGAGTGCCTGTGGCCTTTGCCAGCATGGCCGCTTCGGGTCGATTTCTGCCTTTTTCTCAATCCTATGCACCTATGCAAATGCCAATACTGCGATGCCCAACAAGCCAAGGCTGTCTCCGCAATTCGTTGTTTGTAGGTGCCTCCACCCACAGTCATCGGGACAGCTACGCATACTGAAGGCCACCCGGGAGAGCTACCAATCTCGCTAAAGATGGTGTGCATGCTACTCAGCCGCATCCCACCCTTCCGTATCGCTTTTCCGCTGCTCCATATCATCCTTGTCAGCATCACTCTTTCCCTCGGCCGGATCGCGCCGATGAAGCTTCGGCGGCGGAGCTACCCACGCCCTGAGCCGCTGCCCAACCTGCTGGTAAAAATGCGGCACTGCCTTTTCCAGTTCTTCGATGAAGATCTTGTTGCCCGCAAAGCGATGGCCGAGGTCGGCCATATAGAACACCTCAAAGGCACTCGGAACGACCGTGGTCGCTGGAGAATCCAGCGCAGCAGCGTCTTCAATTACTTGGGCAAGAGTGGCCTGAGTCTCCTCGGCGCGGCCGGGACGGACGGCCTTGATGTACATACTGTCGGGCTCTGCCTTTGTTAGCTGCCGGGCTAGCCAGTTGACGCGAGCAGTACTGCGCTTCTTGTCCTGCGGTGCCACCACACGCATTGAACAAACGATGGTGCGCTTGGTGAGATCGGCAGTAACCTCCAAGTCGGCAGCGGCGTCCGGCACTTCCAGACAGCAACTCAGTACCTTGTCCTTGGCCAGGGCTTCGCAGTCGTCCTTGAGGCGTTTGACCGGATCGGTGCGGTGGGCACGGGCCAGCTTTAGCTTGACGGGCCGCCCCAGCTTGCGGCTCATTACCAGGCATAGGTCGCGCTGCTCCTGATGCCAGCTAGAGACGGTGTTCTCCACTTCCTCAGTATTCTTGCCCAGTACGGCGCCACTCTTGACCTTGCCAACCACCTCCTTCCACTCGCGGTTCATGCTATCGAAACGAGAGATGCCGCTGGATTCATGGCCGAGGTAGCGCAGCACCTCCTCCAGCATAAAGCGCTGATCGGGCGAAGTGATCTCGCCAGACTCCAGCAGCAGCGTCGCCTGAGTCACCGCATACATCCAGGACCAATGATAGAGCTCGACGCCCTTGAGCATCGATTTTGGCACCTTCACCGGATGATGTGAGGGTATCGCGACGAACTGGTTGGTGATGGTAATGACCGCATCAACCTTGTGCTTCTTGGCCTGCTGAAGATATTGCTTGAGCTGCTCCTCGCCAATGTCAGCATTGCCAATTTTGGCTTCTACTAGGGCACTCCATGTCTTGCGACCGGTCTGCAGCACAATAAGACCATCTGGGCGGTCGCTCTTGGCTACACCCGGATCGGCTTCCAACACGATCTCCGTCCAGGCACCCAACACCGCCCGGCTACCAACGCGGACTCCCAGTGAAAGAAGCATCTGCTGCCGGAACTCATGTACTCCTCGCAGCGCGGCGAGCAGTACCGAGGCCGCACGTTGTTCACGATTGGTATCGGCAACGACGGGAATCAGCCTGGCTGGATCACCACGTTTGGCGAAATCGGGACGCTCCATGGTCACTCTCCCTGCGTACTGTTTTTATTTTGAAAGGCATCGCTGCACGCGGCAGCTAGGATCCGGTGGGCATGGTCTGATGGCTCTGCATGCCCGCCTTCGACACTCCCTGTATTAATTGCTTATCGCTATATGTGGCCATCTCGGCGACCTTAGCCCAGTACACAAGACTAGGTAACAGATTGCAAAGAAAAAGGGCCTACCTTTTGGTAGACCCTTGATCTCGGTCAGCTTAGCCGTGTAAGGCATTCTGCTTAGGCGTGCCTCACTCCCACTCAATCGTCGCGGGGGGCTTGCTGCTGACGTCATAGGTCACCCGCGATACGCCACTGATCTCGTTGATGATGCGGTTGGAGACGGTTTCCAGCAGCTCGTAGGGCAGGTGCGCCCAGCGTGCGGTCATGAAGTCGATGGTTTCAACGGCGCGCAGGGCGATGACCCATTCGTAGCGGCGCCCATCGCCGACCACGCCCACGGACTTGACCGGCAGGAACACGGCGAAGGCCTGGCTGGTCTTGTGGTACCAGTCGGCGTTGTGCAGCTCCTCGATGAAGATGGCGTCGGCTTCGCGCAGGATGTCGGCGTACTCCTTCTTCACTTCGCCGAGGATGCGCACGCCCAGGCCCGGCCCCGGGAAGGGGTGGCGGTAGACCATGTCATACGGCAGGCCGAGCTCGACGCCGAGCTTGCGCACTTCGTCCTTGAACAGCTCGCGCAGCGGTTCGACCAGCTTGAGCTTCATGGTCTCGGGCAGGCCGCCGACGTTGTGGTGCGACTTGATCACGTGGGCCTTGCCGGTCTTGCTGGCGGCGGATTCGATCACGTCGGGGTAGATGGTGCCCTGGGCCAGGAAATCGACGCCCTCAATCTTGCTGGCCTCGTCGTCGAACACCTCGATGAAGGTGTTGCCGATCGCCTTGCGCTTGGCTTCTGGGTCTGCAACGCCCTTGAGCTTGTCGAGGAACAGGTCTTCGGCGTCGACGCGGATCACCTTCACACCCATGTGCTTGGCAAAGGTCTCCATCACCTGCCCGCCCTCGTTCTTGCGCAGCAGGCCGTTGTCGACGAATACGCAGGTCAGCTGGTCGCCGATGGCGCGGTGCAGGAGGGCCGCGACGACCGAGGAGTCGACGCCGCCAGAGAGGCCCAGCAGCACGTGGCGGTCGCCGACCTGGTCGCGCACCCGGGCGACCTGGTCTTCGATGATCTTGGCCGGGGTCCAGAGCTTCTCGGCGCCGCAGATGCCAACCACGAAGTGCTCGAGGATGCGCTGGCCCTGCAGGGTGTGGGTCACCTCGGGGTGGAACTGCACGCCGTAGAAGTGCTTCTCGGCCCAGCTCATCGCAGCGATGGGGCAGCTCGGGGTTGAGGCGGTGACGGTGAAGGTGTCCGGCGCACGGGCGACCTTGTCGCCGTGGCTCATCCACACGTCGAGCAGCGCCTTGCCGTCGTGGTCCACATGGTCCTTGATGTCGCGGAACATGTCGTCGCTGCTGTCGATGGTGACCTGGGCGTAGCCGAACTCATGCTTGTTGGAGCCTTCCACGGCACCGCCGAGCTGCTCGGCCATGGTCTGCATGCCGTAGCAGATGCCCAGCACCGGCAGGCCCAGTTCGAACACGCACTGCGGCGCGCGGGGGGAGCCCTCGGCCACGGTGGACTCCGGCCCGCCGGAGAGGATGATGCCGTTGGGGGCGTACTCGCGGATCTCCTCCTCGCTGATATCGAAGGCGCGAACCTCGGAGTAGACGCCGATCTCGCGCACGCGGCGGGCGATCAGCTGGGTGTACTGGGAGCCGAAGTCGAGGATCAGGATCTTGTGGGCGTGAATGTCGGTCATCTGGGCGTCTCTTGCTGGCAGCGTAGGCGGCGGGCCGGATACAAAAGGGTGCGGCGGGGTCGTTTGACGCTGCCCCGCCGCTAGTGAGTCCTGCTTTGGGCTCAGCTGGCCCGGTAGTTCGGGGCTTCCTTGGTGATCTGCACGTCGTGCACGTGGGATTCGGCGAAGCCGGCCCCGGTGATCTGCACGAACTCGGGCTTGGTGCGCATCTCGAGGATGCTGGTGCAGCCGGTGTAGCCCATCGAGGCGCGCAGGCCGCCCATCAGCTGGTGGACGATGGCGCTCATCATGCCCTTGTAGGGCACGCGGCCTTCGACGCCTTCCGGTACCAGCTTGTCGGCGCCGGCGTCCTTGTCCTGGAAGTAGCGGTCGCTGGAGCCCTGGCTCTGGGACATGGCGCCCATCGAGCCCATGCCGCGGTAGGCCTTGTAGGTACGCCCCTGGTAGAGCTCGACCTCGCCCGGCGCCTCTTCGGTGCCGGCCAGCAGACCGCCGATCATCACCGTGCTGGCGCCGGCGGCGATGGCCTTGGCCAGGTCGCCGGAGTAGCGGATGCCGCCGTCGGCAATCAGCGGGATGTCGTAGGGCTTGAGCGCCTCGGCGACGTTGGAGACCGCGGTGATCTGCGGCACACCGACGCCGGCCACTACGCGGGTGGTGCAGATCGAGCCCGGGCCGATGCCGACCTTGACCGCATCGGCGCCGGCTTCGGCCAGCGCCACGGCGGCGCCGGCGGTGGCGATGTTGCCACCGATCACCTGCACGCCGGGGAAGTGCTCCTTGGCCCAGCGCACGCGGTCGATCACGCCCTTGGAGTGGCCGTGGGCGGTGTCAACGACGATCACATCGACCCCGGCCTCGGCCAGCGCGGCGATGCGGTCCGGGGTCTCGGGGCCGGTGCCCACTGCGGCGCCGACCAGCAGGCGGCCGTCGGCGTCCTTGGCGGCGAACGGGTAGGTGCGCGCCTTCTCGATGTCGCGCACCGTGACCAGGCCGTGCAGGTGGAAGTCCTCATCGACGATCAGGATCTTCTCGATGCGGTTCTCCTGCAGCTTGACCTTGATCTCCGACAGCGGCGTGCCCACCGGCACGGTGACCAGCTTGTCGCGCGGGGTCATGATCGCCTCGACGCTGTCGCTGTGGTCGGGCTGGAAGCGCATGTCGCGGCCGGTGACGATGCCCACCAGCGCGTCGCCCTCGACCACCGGGAAGCCGGAGTAGCCGTACTCGTCGGCCATCGCCAGCAGGTCCTGCAGCTTGGCCTTGGGGCCCACGGTAACCGGGTCCTTGACGATCACGCTCTCGTGCTTCTTGACCTTGCGCACCTCGGAGGCCTGG
Source organism: Halomonas sp. 1513 (assembly GCA_001971685.1). Classification (NCBI taxonomy): domain Bacteria; kingdom Pseudomonadati; phylum Pseudomonadota; class Gammaproteobacteria; order Oceanospirillales; family Halomonadaceae; genus Halomonas; species Halomonas sp. 1513. Next base: position 614,490 of record CP019326.1, on the reverse strand, counting down.
CCGGCGATGGTCATGTTCTTGTGGATGATGCCGATGCCACCTTCCTGGGCCATGGCGATGGCCAGGCGCGCTTCGGTGACGGTATCCATGGCGGATGAGACGAGGGGGATATTGAGTTCGAGGTTGCGGGTCAGGCGGGACTTGAGGCTGACGTCCTTGGGCAGGACCTCAGAGTAGCCGGGAACGAGTAATACGTCATCGAACGTAAGTGCTTCTTGAGCCATACGTAGCATAGCGGCAACACCCATTTTGAGCAGATGGGAAGTGGGGCGAGGAAAAAGTTAATCGCGCATTATAGCGGGTCGGCTCGGGGTGGGGCAATGAAGGTGTCGGCGTGCAGCGTTTTCACTTGCGTGTATCAAGGCGTGAACTAGAGTAAAGGAGCGTTACCACACCCACTCAAGGACAGGAGTGACGAGATGAACTGGGACCAGGTTGAAGGTCAGTGGAAGGAAGTGAAAGGCAAGGCCCGCAGCAGCTGGGGTGAAATTACCGACGACGAGCTCGATCAGATCGGCGGCAAGAAGGACCAGCTGGTCGGCAAGATACAGAAGAAGTATGGCCTGGAGCGCGAGGAAGCGGAACGCCAGGCCGACGAATGGGCCAAAGGGCTCTAAGTCAACGGCTCCGAGTCAGGGATTCTGACCGAGCTATCGAGATCGCGCGTCGAGAGCCGGTCCATCACTGCAAGGCAAGATCCGAAGTCTAAGGAAAGATCTAAGGAGATTGAACATGCAAAAGCACACACTCACCATCGCAGTCGCAACCATAGCCGCTAGCCTCGCTTTCGGCTCGCAGGCGATGGCTCAGGACGACACCACGGCCGCCCAAGGCCTTTACTCCGCGAATGACATCATCGGCGCCGATGTCTATCACGCCAGCGATCCCGACGAGGAAGTCGGCAACGTCGAAAACCTGCTGCTGGACGATGAAGGCAGGGTGACCGCCGTTATCGTCAGCGCCGGCGGCTTCTGGGGCATCGGCGGTGACGACGTGGTGGTCGGCGTCGAGCATTTCAGCATGGAAACGCATCGTGACGGCGACAGCGTGTCGCACCGCATCCTGGTCGATGCCAGCGAGGACGAGCTGCAGAACTTCCCCGAATATGAGGAGCAGTGGTTCTCCAGCGAGCGCGACCGTCGCGCTCAGGAGCACGGCGACCGCGAAAGCGTCTGGCAGACCACCGGCACCGGCACAGTGGGCGACGGCGACGGCATGATGGACGAAGACCGCGACCGCAATGGTGATCGTGACCGCGATGACCGTGACCGCGATGACGACGATGCCGAGTACACCGATGAGGATATCGAGGACGATTTTGAATGATCGCCTCGGGTAGCTAGCTACCCCTCTCTTAACGTAAACGCATGACATGGATGGCGCCGGGCCGCTTGGGCTCGGCGCCTTTTCTTGTCGGCTATGCGGCCATGCTAAAGTGATGCCACTGCTTCATCAGGACCGTGCCAGCATGCCGCCATCTGAACCCCCTACCCTTTCCGTCAGCGACCTCAACCGCCGCGCCCGCCTGCTGCTGGAGGGCGACTTCGGCGACTGCTGGGTGGAGGGCGAGCTGTCCGGGGTCTCGCGGCCCGCCTCGGGCCACGTCTACTTCACCCTCAAGGATGAGCGCGCCCAGCTGCGCTGCGCGCTGTTCCGCAACCGCTCGAGGTTCGTCGCCGCGCCGCTCAACAACGGCGACCGGGTCAAGCTGCGCGGCAAGGTGTCGCTGTTCGAACCGCGCGGCGACTTTCAGATGATCGTCGACGCCGTGCAGGCGGCCGGCGCCGGCGACCTGCTCGCCGCCCTGGAGCGTCTCAAGCATCAGCTCGCCGCCGAGGGCGTGTTCGCCAACGCCCGCGCCCTGCCCTTCCCGCCGCGCCGGCTGCTGGTGATGACCTCGCCCAGCGGCGCGGCGATCCGCGACGTGCTGGCGGTCCTCCGGGCACGCTGGCCGCTGGTGGAGGTCGATATCGTGCCGGTGCCGGTGCAGGGCCGCGAAGCGGCGCCGGCGATGATCCGCGCCCTGGCGCTGCTCAACCGCCAGAGCCAGCCCGGCGGGCGCTTCGATCCGACGCGCGATGCGCTGCTGATCACCCGCGGCGGCGGCAGCCTCGAGGACCTGTGGGCCTTCAACGACGAGCACCTGGCGCGGGCGATCTTCCACTCGCGACTGCCGGTGATGTCGGCGGTGGGCCACGAGGTCGACAGCGGCCTCAGCGACTTCGCCGCCGACGCCCGAGCCCCTACCCCCTCCGCCGCCGCCGAGATGCTGGTACCCGACCAGGCCGACCTGCGCCGGCGGCTGAGCCTCGCCGGCCGGCGGCTGGCACAGGCCCAGCAGGTGCGCCTGCAGCGCGAGGCTCAGCGCCTCGACCATCTGCGTGCGCGGCTGCGCCACCCCGGCGAGCGGCTGGCCCAGCAGCGCCAGCACCTGGCCCAGCTGGAGACGCGCCTGCAGCGCGCCATGCGTGCGCGCCTCGACCACGGCCGCCAGCGCCAGCAGCACCTGCAGGCGCGGCTCAACGGCATCGACCCGGCCGGCCTGCTGCGCCAGGCCGAGCTGCGCAAGCGCCAGGCCAGCGAGCGGCTGTTCGCCGTCATGCCGCGCCAGCTGGAGCGCCAGCGCAGCCGCCTCGAGGCCCTGGCCCGCGAGCTGCAGGCGGTCAGCCCGCTGGCGGTGCTGGGCCGCGGCTATGCCATCGTGGAGGACGAACAGGGGCAGGTGGTGCGGCGCGCCGCCGACGCCCAACCCGGCCAGGCGCTCACCACCCGGCTCGGCGAGGGGCGCCTTGCGGTCGAGGTCACGCGGCGCCTGGAGGAGTAGCTAGCCGTTGCTGACCAGCTCGGCGGCGCCCGGCTTGAAGCTGCTGGGCTCTAGCTCGTGGCGATTGAGCAGCTTGTAGAAATCGGTGCGGTTGCGCCCGGCGATGCGCGCCGCCTGGGTGACGTTGCCTTCGGTGATCTTGAGCACCTTGATCAGGTAGCTGCGCTCGAAGCTGGCGCGCGCCTCATTGAACGACGGCAGCGCGTTCTCCTCGGCGGCCAGCGCCTGGGAGACCAGCGCCTCGGGAATCATCGGCGAGCTGGTCAGCGCCACGCACTGCTCCACCACGTTGACCAACTGGCGCACGTTGCCGGGCCAGGCACACGAGGCCAGCAGGTTGAGCGCCTCCGGCGAGAAGCCCTTGACGAACGGCTTGTGGCGCTCGGCGGCCTGGGCCACCAGGTGCTTGGCCAGCAGCGGCACGTCCTCGGCGCGCTCCTTGAGCGCCGGCAGCTTGAGGTTGACCACGTTGAGGCGGTAGTAGAGATCCTCGCGGAAGTCGCCCTCGCGCATGGCGCGGTCGAGGTCGCGGTGAGTCGCCGAGATGATGCGCACGTCGATGGGCACCGAGGTGGTGGAGCCCAGCGGGCGGATATGGCGCTCCTGGATGGCGCGCAGCAGCTTGACCTGCAGGGTCAGCGGCATGTCGCCGATCTCGTCGAGGAACAGGGTGCCGCCGTCGGCGGCCTGGAACAGCCCCTGGTGCTGGTTCACTGCGCCGGTGAAGGCGCCCTTGGCGTGGCCGAACAGCTCGCTCTCGAGCAGCTGCTCGGGCAGCGCGCCGCAGTTGATGGCGACGAACGGCTTGTCGGCCCGGGTGCTGGCGTGGTGGATGGCGTTGGCCATCAGCTCCTTGCCCGACCCCGAGGGGCCGGTGACCAGCACGCTGACGTCGGCGCCGGCGACCATCCGCGCCTGCTCGAGGATGCGCTCCATCTGCGGGCTGCGGGTGATGATCGCCGCGCGCCAGGCGTTGTCGCCGTCGACCGCCGGCCCCGGGGTCTGCGACAGCGCTTCGTCGATGGCGGTGAACAGCTCGTCGCGGTCCACCGGCTTGGTCAGGAAGCTGAATACCCCCTGGCGGGTGGCGCTCACCGCATCGGGGATCGAGCCGTGGGCGGTGAGGATGATCACCGGCAGGCCCGGCGCCTGACGCTGGATCTCATGAAACAGCGCCAGACCGTCCATTTCGTCCATGCGCAGGTCGGAGAGCACCAGGTCGGGTCGCGACTCGCCCAGCCGGTCGAGGGCCTGGCGGCCGCTTTCGGCGGTGGTGACGCGGAAACCACGGCTCTCCAGGCGCATGCCCAGCAGCTTCAGCAGGCTCGCATCGTCATCCACCAGCAGGATATGGGCGCCTTGCGGTCGGGCTGCTTGTTTCACGATTCACTCCCTCGTCTCGTCGGTATTGCGGGTCTCAGGGCGAGTACTGGCGCAGGTTGATGCTCTGCTCGATATCGGTCAGTGCATCGAGCTTCTCGGCCAGCGACTCGTTCTGCTCAACCAGGCTGCGGCGCTCGCTTTCGCTGCGCTCGAGCCGGTTGGCCAGTGAGCGTCGCCCCTCCAGTTCGTTGAGCCAGTAGCGCAGCAGCGGCTGCAGGTCGCTGGGCGCGGCATGCAGATCCTCGTCCAGCAGCTCGGCGGCCTGGCTCCATTGGCGTTCGCTGCCCCAGGCCAGCACCACCGCGCGCTGCAGGTGCTGCTCGGGGGTGCTGCCTTCCAGCTGCTCGAGATGCTCATCCCGCCACTCGCGGTCGGCGCGCTGCGAGGCCAGGCCGTAGGCCACCCAGGCGTCTACCAGGCAGGTGCTCTCGACCAGGGTCGGGATCGGCTCATCGCACTGGGTGGGCAGCTCCGGCTCAGGCTCCACCTCGCTCTGCTGCATGGCAGGAAACGCTTCACATCCCACCAGCAGCATCGCCGTGGCGAGTGACAGCAGTGTTCGATAGTTCATGGTTCAGTCGTTCCTTACATGATGGCTCGCCATCTCTTTGGGCAGCATCAAAGGTGCCTTGTGTGTCTCCTGCCCGCCGCTGACGGTGTCTGCCCAAGGCAGGACCAGGCGAAAACAGACCGGCAGCTGGCTATCTTCGACCAGCATCAGCTCGCCGTGCTGGGCGCGGGCGCAGTCGGCAGCCACCGACAGGCCGATGCCAGAGCCCTTGAGCGGGCCCTTGCGCCGGGCGCGGCCTTGGTAGAAGGCCTCGAACAGCCGTGGACGGTCCTCCTCGGCGATCGGCTCGCCGCTATTGGCCACCTCGACGAACAGCCGCTCGCCGCGGGTCCAGGCACGGATCGCCAGCTCACCGCCGTCTTCTCCATAGGCAATGGCATTAGACAGTAGATTGTCGAGAATGCGCCCGGTGGCAACGCGATCAGCCTGCCAGTCGAGGGGCTTGTCGAACCACTCGACGCGCATCTCCTTGTGTTCGAGGGCCAGCTGATGCTTGGCCAGCAGCTCCTTGACCACGGTGGCGAGATCGAAACGCACCACGCTGGCGCCCTTGTCGTGCTGCAACAAATTATAGTCGAGCAACTGCTCGATCAGGGTCTGCAGCTCCTTGCCGCTGCTGTCGATCAGCTCGAGAATCTCTTTCTGGCGCGAGGTGATCTCACCGGCCACGCCGTCGCTGAGCAGCGCAGTGCCCTCGCGCACGCTGGCCAGCGGCGTCTTGAGCTCGTGGGACATGTGGCGCAGGAACTGCTGCTTCTGGGCTTCCAGCTCGTTGAGACGCGATGACAGCCAATCCAGGCGGTCGCCGAGGCTGACCAGCTCCGCCGGCCCCTGGATGGTCTTGGCCGGCGCTGCCGTGCCGCTGTTGCCGAGCCCCAGGATGCGCCGCTCGAGCTGCCGAATCGGTCGGATGATCAGCCAGGTGAAGAGCAGCATCAGCACTAGGCTTGCCGAGACCAGCGCCGCGGTCTGCAGCCACAGCTGAGTCTGCACGCTGCTGGCCTGCTCGCGGATGGTGTCGATCCGGCTGTCGATGTGGCGATTGGTGGCGCGGCGCACCGCCTCGGTATTGGCGGCGAAAGGCACGAAGGCGAACAGCTCCTCGCGGAACTCCTCGATGGGCAGGTCGGGCATGCTGCGCAGCAGCGACAGCTGGTCGAGCAGCGCCAGCATATGCGGGTCGTCGGGCAGCAGGCGGCGATGCTGGTCGAGCAGCTCGCCGAACTCGTCGACGCGCTCGAGATAGATCTCCATCAGCCCCTCCTGCTCGATCACCGCGTACTGGCGCGCGCTGCGCTCCATCTCCAGCGCCAGGCTGGAGAGCTCGCGGGCTCGGCGAGTTTCCTCCACCGCCTGGCGAGCGCTGACGTCGGCCAGGCGGGTGAGTTCGGAGAGCGCCTGCCCGGCCTGAAACATCAGCACGCCGAGCGGCAGCATCACTACGATGAAGGCTAGCAGCACCAGCTGCAGCAGCGAGCGGGGGCGCCAGCGGCGCGAGACCTGAGTGGTCATGACCAGAGTTCTATGTAAAAGGAAAAGAGGCGGCGTCATGGCTGTTCCACACAGGATAACAGAATTGTCTGTTGGTACCGTCGAGCAAAAAAAGAGGGCCGGCAGAGCCGGCCCAAGTACGCAGGGAACTGAAGGGGTAGAGATTGAGGTACATGCACTGCGAGTGGCATGCCACTCGGCTTCATCTCTAACGCGCCGCTCGTTGCGGCGTGATCCTGAATTCGATCCCCCGAAGGGGATGAGGCATCCATGCCGGGGCATCCTTGCCCTTACGGTGCCACTCCTTGCCTAATTGGCGGCACCCGTCTCATCGCAACCTTAGTCACACATCGCGTGGAGCAGACGCTGACCGGTCCAGTCGAGCAAGTGGCACAGGGTGGTGATCCTTGCCCTGCTGATCCGGCCTGGGAAGCGGATCGAGCCGTATTGATCCGTTTCCCTTGCTCGCCCTATACATTGCGATGACCGTGCCAATAGTCGCAATGTTCTTTTAAAATCAAATAGTTAAATTCATGCAAAATGTGCCAACCCGCGCCGGGGCGGGAAAAAGCGTCGAATCGAGGGAAAATACCGGCATTTATGTCGCCATCCGGCAACAGCAATATGCGGAAGAGAAAGTACTCTAATAAAATCAGCATCTTAAACAGTTGCTGTCTGGCGACACCCCAAGCCGACCTGCCGCACTTTTGCGACAGGCCGGCCCGCCGGCTAGACCAACTGCTTGAGCAGGATCTTGGACTTGCGCGCGTGATTGTAGGCGTCGCGCTTGAGGTTCGGCAGCTCGCTGAGCTCGGCCAGGTGGAAGCCGTGCTCGAAGAACCAGTGGGTGGTGTGGGTGGTCAGGGCGAACAGCGAGGTCAGCCCCTGGCGCCGGGCGCGGCGCTCGGTCTCGGCCAGCAGCAGCCCGCCCCGCGCGCCGCGCCGATAGTCGTCGTGCACCGCCACGCAGGCCAGCTCGGCCATCTCTGCCTCGGGGAAGGCGTGCAGCGCCGCACAGCCGATGATCATGCCGTCGCGCTCGATCACCAGGTAGTCGTCGATCTCGTGCTCGAGGCGCTCGCGGGAGCGGGCCACCAGCATCCCGCGCCGCTCGAGGGGCTCGAGCAGCTCGAGCAGGCCGGCGATATCGCCCAGCTGGGCGGCGCGCAGCTGCTCATAGCGGTGCTGGGTGATCATGGTGCCGACGCCGTCGCGGGTGAACAACTCGCCGAGCAAGGCGTCGTGATCGTGCCACGACAGCAGATGGGTGCGTGCCACGCCGAAACGCGCCGCACCGCAGGCCGCCGCCAGGTGACGATCCAGCTCGCTGCCCGGCGGCGAACGGTGGCGCAGCGGCTCCGCTTCGCCGGGGGTCAGCTGGCGCTGCAGGGCACCGCTCTCGTCGTGCAGGCCATCGGCCTCGCCAAGCAGGATCAGCTTGTCGGCCTTGAGCGCCACCGCGGCCTGCTGGGCGACCTCCGAGGCATCCAGGTCGAAGACCTCGCCGGTGCTCGAGAAGCCCAGCGGCGGCAGCAGCACCAGCGCGCCCTGCTCGAGCAGTGCCTGGACCGCCGAGGCGCGCACCCGGCGCACCTCGCCGCTGTGGTCGTAGTCGACCCCCTCGCGCACCCCCAGCGGCTTGGCCATCACCAGATTGCCGGACACCGCGGTCAGCTCGACGCCGTGCAGCGGGGTGTTGGGCAGCCCAAGCGAAAGGCGCGCCTCCAGCCACAGCCGCTGCTCGGCGGCGACCCGCTCGACGCAGGCCATGATCGCAGCGTCGGCGATCCAGCGGCCGTCGTGGCGGGTGGGGGTAACGCCCGCGGCTTCGAGGGCGGCATTCACCTGGGGCCGAATGCCGAACACCACCACCAGCCGCACCCCCAGGGTGTGCAGCAGCGCCAGGTCCTGGATCAGCTGTTCGCCTCGCCCCTGCGCCATGGCCTCGCCTTCGATCAGGATCACGAAGGTTCGCCCGCGGTGCGCATTGATATACGGCGAGGAATTGCGGAACCAGTCGACGAAGGGAAAGCGAGTGTTCAAGGGCCGCGCTCCGGCAGCAGAGGAATGGAAAGGGTTACGGCTCGATGATAGCAGAGCCGCCAAACGCGCGGCACCACCGCCCACCAGGTATGCCAGAGACGCAGCGGCCCGCAGCGAGTGCGGGCCGTCAGCTTACGCTTGGCGCTAGCCAAAGATCCCCTTGAACATGAAGAAGAACATGATCGCCAGGCCGGCGCCGGCCGGCAGGGTGATCAACCACGACATCACGATGGTGCCGATCACGCGCAGGTTGAGCGCCGCGATGCCGCGTGCCAGGCCCACGCCCAGCACGGCGCCCACCAGGGTATGGGTGGTGGAGATCGGCAAGCCGGTGCCCGAGGCCAGCACCACGGTGGTAGCCGCCGCCAGGGTCGCGGCGAACCCGCGGCTGGGGGTCAGTTCGGTGATACCGGTGCCCACGGTGGCGATTACCTTGTGGCCGTAGGTGACCAGCCCGAAGACGATGCCGCCGCCGCCCAGGATCAGCACCCACCAGGGCACCAGGGCGGCGCTGTCGATGACGCCGTCGCTCTGTACCACGCTGATCACCGCGGCCAGCGGGCCGACCGCGTTGGCGACGTCGTTGGAGCCGTGGGCAAACGCCATGGCACAGGCGGTGAAGATCATCAGCACGCCGAACACCCGCTCCACGCCGGCATAGCCGAAGTGGTCGTCGGCGGGCAGGGGCAACGCACTGACGCGCCGCTCGAGCAGCACACCGAGTCCTGCGACGATCAAGCCGAACAGCGTCGAAAACAGCAGACTCTGGCCGAAGCTGAGGTCGAGCCCAACGTGGGTCAGGCCCTTGGTCAGGGTCACCATGGCGACCACGAAGCCGACCAGGAAGGCGTACATCGGCACGTAGCGACGCGCCGCGGCGAAAGGATCCTTGGCCTCGAAGATCAGGTACTGCACGGTCTTGAACAGCATGAAGGCGATGCTGCCGGCCAGCAGCGGCGACACCACCCAGCTCGAGGCGATGGTGCCCACCTGCCCCCAGGCCACCGCCTCCACCCCCAGCCCCACGGCGCCGAAACCGACGATGGCGCCGACGATGGAGTGGGTGGTCGACACCGGCCAGCCGCGCGCCGAGGCGATCATCAACCAGATCGCCGCGGCCAGCAGCGCCGAGAGCATGCCGTAGACCAGCAGCTCGGGGTTACCGTCGAGCAGGTCGGGATCGATCATCCCGCCGCGAATGGTGGAAGTGACCTCGCCGCCGGCCAGCCAGGCGCCGAGAAATTCGAAGATCACGGCGATGATGATCGCCTGCTTGATGGTGATCGCCTTGGAGCCCACCGAGGTGCCCATGGCATTGGCGACATCGTTGGCGCCCACGCCCCAGGCCATGAAGAAACCGAAGGCACACGCCAGAATGATGAAGATTTCACCGTGTTGCGCGATGATCAACATAGGGTCGGGTCCTATGTGGGTGTCGGGTCAGGACGAGGCAACCGCCGAGGCGGCGTGATGGGCCTCAGCGGGCGGTGAGAATCTGCAGGCGGCTGCCGACGCGCTCGGCGCGGTCGGAAAGCTCGCCGATCCAGTCGATGATCTTGTAGAGGAAGATCACGTCCACCGGCGGCAGCTCGCTCTCCAGCGCGAACAGCTGACGGCGGATCGCCACCTGCTGGTCGTCGGTCTGGTGCTCGAGTTCGTGCAGGTCACGAATCAGGTTCTGCATCACCTCGTTGACGTTGCGCCCGAAGCCCGACTCGAGCAGCTCCTTGAGCTCCTCCAGGGCCTTGCGGGCCTGGGCCACCGAGGCCACCGCGGTGACCAGGTAGTCGCGCATCGGCTGGGCCAGCGGCTCCGGCATGCGCATGCAGCGCCCGAGCATGATGCCGGTGATGTCGCGGGCCTTGTTGGCGATCTTGTCCTGTACGCTGATCAGATCGAGCAGGTCGGAGCGCGATACCGGCAGGAACATGGTGTTTGGCAGGTTGAGCCGCAGCTCGGTCTTGAGCTCGTCGGCCTGGTGCTCGAGGTCGGTGATCGCCTCGCGGTGGCGGGCGGCGGCGTCCCAGTCGCCGGCCAGCGCCGCATCGTAGAACGGCAGCAGCTGGTCGGCACACTCATTGACCTTGACGATATGCGCCAGCAGCGGCTGGAATGGCGAACGGCCAAACATCGCCGAAAACGGATTAGTGGTTACCATAGAGCGGTTTGCGCAGTTGGGAATGGCGGCGACAGTATAGAGACTGCCACCCTTAGCGTCATGAAAATTTCATCTTACTGCCATCTCACCCGTGCCAAGGGGGCCTTCGTTGATGAGCCAGGAAATCGAGCTCAAGCTCGCCGTCGAGGGTGACGGCATCGCCGCACTGCCGGGCCTGCCACTGCTGGCCGACGGCGCCGAGCCCCCCATCCACCTGATCAATACCTACTTCGACACCCCCGATGGCGCCCTGGAGCGTGCCCGGGTGGCGCTGCGCATCCGCCAGGTCGGCGGGCGCTGCCTGCAGACGCTCAAGACCAGCGGCGCCGGCAGCGGCGGGCTCTCCCTGCGCGGCGAGTGGGAGTGGCCGATCGACGGCCCGGCGCTGGACCTGGACGGACTCGCCGACCTGCCGCCGATGCGCGACCTGGATCGCGCCACCCTCGACAGCCTGGCAGCGGCCTTTCGCACCGACTTCCAGCGCCGCACCTGGCAGTTGGAGCACCACGGCAGCCGTATCGAGCTGGCCGTGGACGAGGGCGAGATCGTCGCCAACGGGCGGCGTGCCGAGATCTGCGAACTGGAACTCGAGCTCAAGGCCGGCGAGGTGGATACGCTGTGGCAGCTGGCCGAGACCCTGGCCGAGCGGGTCGCACTGCGCCCGGCCCAGGCCAGCAAGGCGGCCCGCGGCGCGGCGCTGGGTGCCGGCCAGTGGGCGCTGCCCGAAGAGGACGGGGAGCCGCGGGCCAGTTTCGACCTCGCCATGGCGGCGCTCGATGCCTATCACGACAGTGGCCGCTCGATGTTCCACGAGGCCGCCCAGGCGGCGCTGGCCAGACTTGCGGTCAACGCCGTTGATCGCGACACTCAAGCGCTGGCCCGGCGTACCGCCGCAGGCCTCGACGCGCGCGGTCGGCTCGACCTCACCGGCGGCCGGGCGGCACTCGCCCTGGCCCGGCGACTCGCCGACTGACGGATCAGGAGGATCCCATGGACCCTGCCCTCAAGCCTGGCGGCGAAGGCCTTCGCACCCGCCTGTTTCAGATCATCTTCGAGTCGGACACGCCGCTGGCCAAGGGCTTCGATATCGCCTTGATCGTCGCCATCCTGGCCAGCGTGCTGATCATCATGCTCGATACCGTTGAGTCATACAGCGCAGCATATGGCGAATGGTTCTACTGGCTGGAGTGGGGCTTTACCATCGCCTTCACCGTCGAACTCCTGATACGCATCTATATTCTCGAAAAACCGTTGCGCTACTTGCGCAGTTTCTATGGCGTGATCGACATCGTGGCGATCCTGCCGACCTGGCTGATGCTGCTGATCCCTGGCGCCCAGACCCTGGTGATCTTGCGCCTGCTGCGCGTACTGCGCATTTTCCGCGTGCTGCGGCTGATGCAGTTCGTCGGTGAAGCGCAGCTGCTGCTGGATGCCCTCAAGCGCAGCACGCGTCCGATCTTCCTGTTCCTGTTCAGCATCTTCATGCTGGTCACCATCTTCGCCTCGGTGATGTATGTGATCGAGTCCGCCGAGGCAGGCTTTACCAGCATCCCTACCGCCATCTACTGGGCCATCGTCAGCCTGACCACGGTGGGCTACGGCGATATCGTGCCGGCCACGCCGCTGGGCCAGGCAATCACGGTCATGCTCATGCTCACCGGCTATTCGATCATCGCAGTACCCACCGGGGTATTCTCCGCCCAGGTGATTCGCTCGATCCGCGCCGACCGCTACTCCGACGAGGCCTGCCCGGGCTGCGGCCACGACCGCCACGAGCTGCGCGCCCGCTACTGCCTGCGCTGCGGCACCTGGCTCGACGAGGAGACCCCCGACCCCAACGCCGAGCAGCAAGACAGCGACGACGCCCCCTCCAGCGATAGGGCGTGAGGGCGCACGGGGGCTTGCTCAGACCTGGAAGGGTGCCGGGTCGCCGCGCCCTTCGCGCACGATCACCGGCGGCAGGTCGCGCAGGTCGACTACCGTGGTCGGCTCCAGGTGGCAGGCGCCGCCATCGATGATCAGGTCGAGGTGGGCGCCGAAGCGCTCGCGAATCTCCTCGGGATCGGTCATCGGCAGCTCCTCGCCGACCGGGATCAGCGTCACGCTCATCAGCGGCTCACCCAGCGCCTTGAGCAGCGCGAGGGTGATGCGGTGGTCCGGCACGCGTACGCCGATCGAGCGACGCTTGGGGTGCAGCAGTAGCCGCGGCACCTCCGAGGTGGCATTGAGGATGAAGGTATAGGGTCCCGGGGTATGCGTCTTGAGCAGGCGGAACACGGCGTTGTCGACCTTGGCATAGGTGCCAATCTCGGACAGGTCCGAGCACACCAGGGTGAAGTTGTGCTTGTCGTCCAGCGAGCGCAGCCACTTGATCTTCTCGATCGCCTTCTTGTCACCCAGGTGGCAGCCCAGCGCGTAGCCGGAGTCGGTGGGGTAGGCCACCACCCCGCCCTGGCGAATGATCGTCAGGGCCTGGTCGATCAGGCGCTTCTGGGGGTTGTCGGGATGCAGCTGGAAGAACTGGGTCATGGCATGACTCCTTGTCGCGTTTGTTTCAGCGTAATCGGCCGGCGGGAGAAAGGCGATCTAGGCGGCGGCGAAGGCGGCCAGCGCCGGATGCATCCACACAGGCCTCACCGCGCTGCGCGGCGCAGGGCTCATGCTGCCCGGCGCCAGCGCGCCACCGGGAAAGTGAAAATCGCTGCCCAGCGAGGCGTATAGCCCGCGCTCGTCGAGCTGGCGGGCCAGATCGCGGGTGGCGTCGGCATTCTGGTAGCCGCTGATCAGCTCGGCGGCCTCGCCGCCGGCAGCGGTGAAGTCGTCGAGCAGCAGGCCTCGCTTGCGCCGGGTAGTGCCGTAGCGCAGCGGATGGGCCAGCACGGCCACGCCGCCGGCATCGCGGATCCACTCCACCGCGGTGGGGATGAACGGCCAGTGGGCCTTTACATCGCCGGGCTTGCCGCTGCCCAGATGCTTCTTGAAGGCGGTCTTGATGTCCGGCGTAAGGCCGGCGGCCACCAGCGCCCGGGCAAAGTCGGGGCGTCCCAGCGGTCGCGGGCTGCCGGCCTGCTCGCGGGCGCGGGCCAGGGCATCGGCGAGCCCCAGCTTCTCGAGGCGCCGGGCGATCTCTTCGGCGCGCGCCTCGCGGGCCTCGGCCTGGGCAACGAGCCCGGCCTCGAGACTGCCGCGTACGCCCTGGGGCAGCAGCGCCACCACGTGGATGTTCATGCCGCGCCACTGGGTCGAGAGCTCGGCGGCGGGCAGCACGCGCAGGCCCAGCGCCTGGGCGGCTTGCTGGGCTTCGGCGACGCCGGCCACGGTGTCGTGGTCGGTCAGGGCCAGGCGCGTCAGGCCGCGGGCTTGGCACAGCGCCACCAGCTCGGCGGGGGGCAGCGCGCCGTCCGAGGCGGTGGAGTGCATATGCAGATCGATGCCGCCGACGCCCTCGAGGGCAGCCGGTAGTGGAGCGAGTTGAGTCATTGGCATGACGCCGACAGGCGTCTTTGTCAGAATAGGCGTTCCATGGTGCGCGCCGCGCGCCAGAGGGTCAATCACTACTCAAGGAAGCCCTGAGATGCTCTATGCGATCATCAGTGAAGACGTGAAGAACAGCCTCGAGCGGCGCATGGCGGCTCGTCCCGACCATCTCGCCCGCCTCGAGAAGCTGCGCGACGAGGGCCGCCTGATCCTCGCCGGGCCGCATCCGGCGGTGGACAGCGACAACCCCGGCGATGCCGGTTTCAGCGGCAGCCTGGTGGTGGCCGAGTTCGACGACCTGAGCGCCGCCCAGTCCTGGGCCGACGCCGACCCCTACGTGATCGCCGGGGTCTACGCCAAGGTCACGGTCAAGCCGTTCAAGAAAGTCCTGCCTTAACGACGACACGCCAGGCAACAAGCCTTAGGTTTTCCACAGCCGGACTATGCACACTGTCTGTGGAAAACCCTGTTAGTAGCCCGCGGACGCCTTTTGGCAAGCACGATGAGACGCCGCTCGGCGCAGACTGCTCAATTTTTGACCAACCGATTGCCTGGGGAGCCTGCCATTGGCCGACCGCCACCGCGATAGCCTCGCGGCACTGGAAACCGCCCGCCTCGACTGGCAGCGCGACGACGGCGACCTGGAGACGCCCCATTCGCTGGCCTTCGGCGACGTCTACTTCTCGCGCCAGGACGGCCGCGCCGAGACCCAGCACGTGTTCATCGACGGCAACGACCTGCCGCGGCGCTTTCGCGAGTGGCGCGAGGCGCGGCCCTTCGTGATCGGCGAGACCGGCTGCGGCACCGGGCTCAACCTGCTCTGCGCCTGGGCCTGTTTCATGCAGCATGCGCCGGCCAGCGCACGCTTGCACCTGGTCTCCACCGAGAAGTACCCGCTGACCCGCGACGACCTGGCCCGGGCGCTGGCCGCCTGGCCCGAGCTCGCCGACGCCGCTGCCCGCCTGGTCGCCCAGTGGCCCGAGCCGGTGGCCGGCGTGCACCGCCTGTGGCTCGACCCACGGGTGACCCTGGACCTGCACTTCGGCGACAGCGCCGAGTGCCTGGCGGCCCTCGACGGCGGCGTCGACGCCTGGTTCCTCGACGGCTTCGCGCCGTCGAAGAATCCCCAGATGTGGCAGCCGGCGCTGTTCGAGGCCATGGCGAGCCACAGCCGCCCCGGCGCCACCTTCGCCACCTTCACCTGCGCCGGGGTGGTCAAGCGCGGGCTCAAGGCCGCCGGCTTCGCCTGGCGCAAGGTGCCCGGCTTCGGCCGCAAGCGCGAGATGCTGGCCGGCGAGATCGCCGTGCCTGCCGACGATACCGCGCGCCATGCCACCCCCTGGTTTAGCACCCCATTGCCGCGTCCGGCGCGCCACGTCGCGGTGATCGGCGCCGGGCTGGCCGGTGCCAGCGTGGCCCACGCACTCGCCAGGCGCGGCGTGAGGGTCACCCTGCTCGACCGCGAGGCGCCGGGCGCCGGCGCCTCGGGCAACGCCCAGGGGGCGCTGTATATCAAGCTGGCGGTGGCGCCCAACGCGCATAGCCGGGTCTACCTGGCCGGGCTATTGCACAGCCGGCGCTGGCTCGAGGCGCTCGACCCAGAGGGCGCGCTGTGGCAGGCCAGCGGCGTGCTGCAACTGGCCAATGAGCCCCGCGAGGCCGAGCGCCAGGCACGCTTTCTCACCCAGTACGGGCTGCCAGCAACGGTGGTGGAGGGAGTGGACGGCGACTCACTGGCCGAGCGCGGCGGGCTGCCGGCCGCACTGTTCGCCGCCGAGCGAGCGCTGGATTACCCCGCCGCCGGCTGGGTGCGGCCCCAGGCGCTGTGCCAGCGCCTCGCCGCCACCCGGGGGGTGAGCGTTCAGCACGGTGAGGTGGAGTCAGTTACGCCGCAGGCCGACGGCTGGCGCCTGGCGCTGGCCGACGGCGCCTCGCTCGACGCCGACCAGGTGGTGATCGCCACCGCCCAGTTGGCCAACCGCTTCGCCCAGACCGCCGACCTGCCGCTGCAGCCGATCCGCGGCCAGATCAGCCAGGTGGCGCTGCCGCCGGGGGCGCCTGCGCCGAGCCGCGTGATCTGCGCCGGCGGCTATGTGCCGCCGCCCTGCGACGGCCGACTGACCTTCGGCGCCACCTTCGCGCCCCATGACCAGGGCGACGAGATGCGCGAGGCGGACCACGCCGCCAACCTGGCCGAACTGGCACGCACCCTCCCCGGCTACCTCGAGGCGCTGCGCGAGGCCGGCGTCGACCTCGACCCGGCGCGCATGGGCGGCCGTGCCGCGGTGCGTGCGGCGAGCCCCGACAAGCTTCCCTACGCCGGGCCGGTGCCGGATGCCGAGGCCTGGCGGCGCGACTACGCCGCCCTGGCCAAGGATGCCAAGCGCATTCCCGCCACGCCGGGGGCGCATCATGCCGGGCTGTGGATCAGCGCCGCCCACGGTTCGCGGGGGCTGGCCAGCGCGCCGCTGTGCGCCGAGCTGATCGCCTCGAGGATCTGCGACGAGCCGCTACCGCTGCCCGCGGCGCTGGCCGACCAGCTGCACCCGGGGCGGCGGTTGATCCGCGAGCTGATTCGAGGCGAGCACTAGCCCTCCTCCTCGTCGGCGATATCGCGGCCGAAGCTGCGCCACTGGGCCAGGGTCATCACCTCGGTGCTCTCGGTCTGCAAGTCGTGAACGATCAGCAGCTCGCCGCGGGCCAGCTGCTGCTTGAGCTGGGCCGTCCAGCCGTGCATGCCGTCGCCGGAGGTGTCGGTGGTGTCGTAGCCCTGGCGGGTGACGAAGGCCTCGAGCAGGGCGTCGAGGGTTTCGCCGGGCAGCATGGCGTGGGGGACTTCCACGAAACGTCCGCTCATGGTGCTGGCTCCTCGTCGGCCTGGTTTTCGTCTGGTTGATAAGCGCCGCCGGCCTCCCAGCGCGCCAGCCGGGTCAGGAACTCGGCCTCGTCGATCACTGTCACTCCCAGCTCTTCGGCCTTGGCCAGCTTGCTGCCGGCGCCTGGCCCCGCCACCACGCAGGCGGTCTTCTTGGAGACGCTGCCGGCGACCTTGGCGCCCAGTGCCTGAAGCCGCGCCTTGCCCTCGTCGCGAGTCAGGTTCTCGAGGGTGCCGGTGAGCACCCAGGTCTCGCCGATCAGCGGCTGGGGCCGCTCGCCGATCTCCTGCTCCTCCCAGGCGAGGCCGCAGCCGAGCAGGTCGTCGATGATCTCGCGGTTGTGCGGCTCGCGGAAGAAGCCGTGGACATGGGCGGCAACGATCGGGCCGACGTCGTTGACCGCTTCGAGATCCTGCTGCTCGGCGTCCATCAATGCCTGCAGGGTGCCGAAGTGGCTGGCCAGGTTGCCGGCGGTGGCCTCGCCCACCTCGCGGATGCCCAGCGCGTAGATGAAGCGGGCAAGCGTGGTCGCCTTGGCGCGCTGCAGCGCCGCCACCAGGTTCTCGGAGGACTTCTGGCCCATCCGCGGCAGCTCGGCGAGACGCTCGGCGTCGAGCCGGAACAGGTCGGCGGGCGTCTTGACCCAGTCGCGCTCGATCAGCTGGTCGATCAGCTTCTCGCCCAGGCCGTCGATATCCAGCGCGCGCCGCGAGGCGAAGTGCTTGAGCGCCTCCTTGCGCTGGGCGGCACAGTAGAGGCCGCCGCTGCAGCGCGCCGCGACCTCGCCCTCGACCCGTTCGATGGCCGAGTCGCACACCGGGCAGCGCTCGGGAAACACGATATCGCGGGCATCCGCCGGGCGCTGCTCGTCGAGCACCCGCACCACCTGAGGGATCACGTCGCCGGCGCGGCGGATGCTCACGGTATCGCCGATCATCACGCCCAGCCGGGCGATCTCGTCGGCGTTG
Source organism: Halomonas sp. 1513 (assembly GCA_001971685.1). Lineage (NCBI taxonomy): Bacteria > Pseudomonadati > Pseudomonadota > Gammaproteobacteria > Oceanospirillales > Halomonadaceae > Halomonas > Halomonas sp. 1513. Next base: position 596,699 of record CP019326.1, on the reverse strand, counting down.
TGCAGGGTCGCGTTGGAGACCGTCACGCCGGCCACCGTGACCGGCTCGAGGCGTGCCACCGGGGTGATGGCGCCGGTGCGGCCGACCTGGAACTCGACGTCGTTGAGACGCGTGGTCTGCTCCTGGGCGGGAAACTTGTAGGCCACCGCCCAGCGCGGTGCACGAGCCACGAAGCCCAGCTCGCGCTGCAGGCGCAGGTCGTCGACCTTGATCACCACGCCGTCGATATCGTAGCCCAGCGCGTCGCGGCGCTCGCCGAGGCGCCGGCAGTAGTCGATCAGCCCCTGGCTGCCGGTGACGGTGGTCAGTTCGCGGCTGGTGCGGAAACCTAGAGTGCCGAGACGCGCCATCAGGGCGCTGTGGGTGGCATCGCCCAGATCCGGCTCGATCCGCGCCACCTGGTAGGCGGTGAACTCCAGCGGCCGGGTGCGGGTGATCGCCGGGTCGAGCTGGCGCAGGCTGCCGGCGGCGGCATTGCGCGGATTGGCGAAGACCTTGCCGCCCTCTTCGCGGGCCTTGTGGTTGAGCGCCTCGAAGCGCTCGTGGCTCATGATCACCTCGCCGCGCACTTCGAGCAGCGCCGGGTGGCCATCGCTGCGCAGCTTGAGCGGCACCGAGCGCATGGTGCGCAGGTTGGAGGTAATGCCCTCGCCGGTGCGGCCGTCGCCGCGGGTGGCGCCGAAGGCCAGCGCGCCGTGCTCGTAGACCAGCGACACCGCGGCACCGTCGAGCTTGGGTTCGCAGCAGAAGGTCAGCTGCTCGCCGTCGCGCTCGAGGCGTTCGCCGACGCGCTTGACGAAGGCGCGCAGCTCGTCGTCGTCGAAGGCGTTGTCCAGCGACAGCATGGGCACCGCATGCTGGATCTCGGGAAAGCCGTCGGCCGGCGCGGCGCCGACCCGCTGGGTGGGCGAATCCGGCGTTATCTGGTCGGGGTATTCATCCTCGAGTGCCTGGAGGCGGCGTAGCTTGCGGTCGTAGTCGGCATCGGTGAGGCGTGGTTCATCGAGCACGTAGTAGCGATGGTTGGCGTCGTCGAGTTCGTCACGCAGGCTCGCGATCTCGTCGCGGATCTGGGGATCGGGCTGGGTCATTGATCGGGCGTCTCGGTGCAAAGCGCGTAGCTTAAAAAAATGCCGACTAGCTTACCAAAGCAACAACCCCCGGTGGGAGTTACCGGGGGTTGTTGGCGGGGCGCTATCGCAGTTAGGGACTGATCCGTCGACAGGCCTACGAGGAGGCGCTAGTTGGCCTGGTAGCGATGCAGCCGGTGGCGGCGCTCGAACTCCTGGACCCGCTGACGGGCGAACTCGACGGTCTGGGCGGTCATCACGCTGCGATTTTCGTCCTTCAGCTCGCCACCGAGGTGGCGCACGATGACCATGGCGGTCTCGACCATCGCCTCGAAGGCGGCGGCGGTGTCGACCGCCCCGGGCAGCGGCATCAGCAGCGTCACCCCGGGAGTGCGGAACTCGTCCATGGAATCGAGCGGGAAGGTGCCCGGCTTGACCACGTTGACCATCGAGAACTGCAGTTCGCTTTCGCTGTCTTCGGTCTCGAAGCGGTTGAAGATCCCCATGTCGCTGCTGTAGCGAAGGCCGCAGGCCAGCATCAGGTCGAGCAGCGCCGAGCCGCTGAAGCCCTCTGCATCGCGCGACATCACGCTGATGACGATGACCTCTTCGGCATGGCTCAGGGTATCGCGGGCGTGCTCGACGTTGATGTCGTGGCGCAGCGCCTTCTCGACCACCGGATGCGACGTGACCACCGGCTCACGCTCGGCGGCGGGACGCGACTCGTAGGCCGAGTCGTCAACCGGACGCTGCACCCTGGCGGCGGCGGCTTCGTCGAAGCTCGGCTCGGCGTAGCGGCTGTCGACATGATGCAGGCGACTCGGGGCGAACAGCGGGTCGTCCTGGTCCTGGGCGCTGATGGCCTGGGCATCGAGCACCTGCTGCTCGCGACGCTCGGCCTGGCGAGCGGCTTCCTGCTCGCGCTGGGCGGCCAGCTTGGCGGCTTGTTCGGCTTCGGCCTGCTTGCGGCGGCTGGCCTCACGGGCCTGCTTCTCGGCCTTGAGACGCGCCTTCTCGAGCTTGTCCTTCTTGCGCTGCTCCTTGCGCGCGGCAAGGTTCTGCTTCATCGAGGAGCCGAAGCGCTGCATGGACGCGCCGACCTTGGTCGAGCGCTCCTTGAACGAGTCGGTCATGCCCTCGAGGTCGACCAGCCGATAGCGCTCGGCGTCGTGGTGCTCGTCGTGATCGTCGGGGTCGGCAGCCAGCGGTTCGGCGGCGGCCTGGGGCGTCTCGTCGGCATCCAGCGCCGAGAGCGTGGGTTCGGTACGTGCCGGCTCCTCGGCCCGCGGAGCTTCAGCCTGGGCTGCAACCTCGGGCGTTTCACTGACGGCCGGCTCAGGTGTTTCGCTGACGGCAGGCGCCGGCGCTGCATCAGTCGCAGCTTGCGGCTGGCTGGCACGAGGCGTGGCGTCGGCCGGCGGCTCCGCCTGCAGGCGTTCGTCGGCGCCCACGTCGTGTGCCGGCTCGGCGCGGGGCGCTGTCTCGCTAGCGGCTGCAGCAGCAGGCGCGGCCGCTTCACGCGGGGAAGCGGCCGAGGCAGGTACGCTGTCAGGCGACTGAGGCGTTGCGGCGCGGGCGGGCTCGGCCGACTGGCGCTGAGGCGCCGCGCCGCCGGAGGCAGACGCGCTGGTCGAGTCCTGCGTCTTGTCCCGCCACTCTTTGTCTCGCCACTCAGACAATACCCGTGAGGCGCCAGGATGCTCCTGTCGCTTGAGCTTGGGCTTGGGGGCCACCTGCTCCGATTCAGCGGGGCGGATCACCCGAGCACCGCCGTTAGGCAGTTCCCAATTGATCTCGGCCGCCTTGGCCTCGTCGTCGAGGTCCATGTCTACCCGATTGGATCCGTTGGATCGTGTGTCGACCCGGTCCAGTCTGGGCACGCGACGCTGACGCTGCAGGCGACGCACACCGTCTACGACGATGATGGTCACCAGGGCCAGCCCCAGGATGATCAGCCACTCTCTTAGTTCCATGGGTCATCTTGCCTGTTTGCTAAGGCGCCATGCCTGATAAGTTGTTCGTCACCAGCATAGCGCGATTACCAAAAAAAGGGCCACTTTTTTTGAATGTCAAGCTTGTCTATCACACTTGGTGAATGATAAATGCCAAGTGGTGGCGCCTAGTGCAAATGCCCTGCGTCTATCCCTGACCTTCATCATGTTTCTTCCTTGTTAACGTGTTTGCTGTTGTGGTGCAAGCGCTTCAGGCTTCGGCCAGCTCCGCGGCTTCCTCGACGCCCACGGATACCAGTCGCGATACGCCTGGCTCCTGCATGGTCACCCCCATCAAGCGTTCGGCTGCCTCCATGGCGATCTTGTTGTGGGTGATATATATGAACTGTACTGTCTCTGACATCTCTTTTACCAGCGCTGCATAACGACCCACATTGGCATCGTCGAGTGGCGCATCGACTTCATCAAGCATGCAGAAGGGTGCCGGATTGAGTTGGAAGATGGCAAATACCAGTGACAACGCGGTGAGGGCTTTTTCTCCCCCCGACAGCAAATGAATGGTGCTGTTCTTCTTACCCGGTGGCCTTGCCATGATCGCCACGCCGGTCTCCAGCAAATCCTCGCCGGTGAGCGTCAACCATGCGGTTCCACCGCCGAAGACCTTGGGAAAAAGCGTCTGCAGGCCGGCGTCGACCCGATCGAAGGTCTGCTTGAAGCGGGTGCGGGTCTCCTGATCGATCTTGCGAATCGCCCGATCCAGGGTCTCCAGCGCCTCGTTGAGCTCGGCCTGCTGGGCCTCCAGGTAGTCGCGCCGCTCGGCCTGCTGGTCGTACTCCTCGATGGCCGCGAGGTTGATCGCCCCCAGTCGGCGCACCTTCTCGACCAGGCTCTCCAGCTGTGCCTGCCAAGCCGATTCGGTGGCCTCGGGATCGAGCCGCTCGGCCAGCGCCGCGGCATCGTGGTTCAGTTCAGCGAGCTGCTCATCCTGGGCGTCGGCCTTGAGCTTGAGCGCCTGCACCTGCAGCCGCGCCTCCTGCAGGCGCTCGCGAACGCCCTCCAGATTGCGCTCGTGGGTCTGACGCTCGAGCTCATCCTGACGTAGCCGCTCGCTGAGTTCGGCGGCCTGATCGCGGCAGGCGTTGAGCGCCTGCTCGTGGCGCTCACGCTGCTCGAACAGCGTCTCGAGTCGTTCACGCTCGATGTCCTCGGGCTCATTCAGGGCCTCGCGGCTGGCGGCGAGCTCGGCGCACTTCTCCGCGAGCCGCGCGCGGCGCTGCTCACTGCGGTCGCGCTGCTGGACCAGACCGGCGCGCTCGGTGCTCAGCCGCTGCAGGTCGAGGGCCAGCTGCTGGCGACGCTCGCTGAGCGGTCGCTGGCGAACCCGCAGCGCCTGCAGCGCCTCAGCGGCGTCGCGGCGCTCGCGCTCGCGCTGCTCGCGGGTGGCACCGCTGGCCTCCAGGCGCATCATCGCCTGCTGCCAGGCTTCGCGAGCCTCCTCAAGCTCCAGCAGGCGTGTCTCATGGCGCTCCGCCAGGTCGCCAAGCTCGTCGTCGAGCTCACGCCGACGGCCAGCGAGGTGCTCGATGCGCGTGGCGAGATTGGCTTCCTCGAGAGCCAGCTGCTGGCGGCGACGCTGCAGCTCGGCTTCGGGCTGCCGGCAGGCTTCCAGCGCCGCCTCGGCCTCGCGGCTCGCTTCGCGGCTGGCGTCGACGCTGGCATCCAGCTCGGCGAGGCGCGCGTTGAGGGTCTCGAGTTCGGCGGCGATCTCATCGCGCCGCCGGCGGCTGGCCAGCAGGCTGTCGCCTTGCTGCTGGCCGGCGCGGCGCCGCGCCCAGCCGCGACCGAGCCATAGCCCATCGCGGGTGATCAGGCTCTGTCCCGGGGCCAGCTCGGCGTGCCGCTGCCAGGCCTCGCTGGCCGTCTCTGCGGTAAAAATGTTGGCCAGCAGCAGCTGGCAGGCGCCGGCCCCGGCGACCCGCGCGGCGAGGCTCGCCGGGGCCGGCTGCGCGGCGTCATCGCTGGCGTCGAGCAGCGCCAGTTCGCCACCGTCGAGGCCGTCGAGGGCCGTCGCGGCGGCGGGCAGGTCGACCAGCCGCGCGCTGAGCCAGGGCGCCAGCACCCAGGACACCGCGTCTTCCCAGCCGGGCGTGACCTCGAGCCGCTCGCCGAGCTGCTGCGCCTCGCCCAGGCCGTGGTCGCTGAGGTGCCTAGTCAGCGCCGCATTGGTATCCACCAGCGCCGCCTCGATCAGCGCCTCCAGCGAGGCCAGCTCGCCCTGGCGCTGACTGCGCTGCTGGCGCAGCGTTTCGCGCTGGGCTTCATCCTGCTCGAGGCGCTGGCGGGCCGCATCGCGGCGCGCCAAATGCGCGTCGCGCTGCTCGGCCAGCGCCTGCTGCTCGAGCTCCAGCTCGGCGAGCTGCTCGGCGAGCATGTCACGCTGTTCGCCGAGCGCTGCGGGATCGGCGAGCTCGCTATGCTGCTGCTGGCGGCGCTGGCGCTCCTGGGTCAGCGAGGCGAGGCTGCGTTCGAGGCTGGTCACGCGTTCCTGGGCGCGCTCGGCGTCGCGGCTGGCGTCACGATGACCGTCGTTGAAGGCTTCCCAGCGTTCGCTGGCCTGCTGCAGGCGCTGCTCGGCCTCGTCCAGCGCCGCCTCGAGCTCCTCCAACTGTTCGGCAACCGCCTCCTGCGCCGGGTCCAGCTCGGCGAGCTCCTCATCGAGCTGGGTCAGCCGCTGGGCATCGGCCGCGCCGAGCCGGTCGAGCTCGGCGCGCTCATGCTGGGCGCTCTCCAGGTCGCGGGCCAGCTGCTGGTCGCGGCTGCGGGTGTGCTCGAGCTGCTGCTCGAGGCGGGCGATGGCGGCGGTGGTTTCGTAGAAGCGCGCCTGGCAGCCTTCCAGCTGCTCGCTGAGGCCATCGTGCTCGAGCCGCGCCGCCTCGAGCCGCGACTCGCACTGCCGGGCGCCGAGCAGTTCGCGCTCCACGGCGGTCTCCAGGTCGCGCACCCGCGATTCCTGCTCGCCCTGCTCGGCGCGCAGAGCACGCGCGCGCAGCAGCGCCAGCTCGCCCTTGAGGCGGTGCTCCTGCTGCTTGAGGGTCTGGTAGCGCTTGGCCGCCTCGGCCTGGCGCTTGAGGCGCTCGAGCTGCTTGTCGAGCTCATCGCGGATGTCCTCGAGGCGCTCTAGGTTCTCCTGGGTGCGGCGCATGCGGTTTTCGGTCTCGCGGCGCCGCTCCTTGTACTTGGAGATCCCCGCGGCTTCTTCGAGGGTGGCGCGCAGGTCGTCGGGGCGCGCCTCGATCAGCCGCGAGATCATGCCCTGCCCGATGATGGCGTAGGAGCGTGGCCCCAGGCCGGTGCCCATGAACAGGTCGGCGATATCGCGGCGTCGGCACTTCTGGCCGTTGAAGAAATAGCTCGACTGGGCGTCGCGGGTCACCACCCGCTTGACGGCGATCTCGGCGTACTGGGCGTACATGCCGCCCATGCTGCCGTCGCGGTTGTCGAACAGCAGTTCGATGGAGGCCTGGCCCACCGGCTTGCGGCCGGTGGAGCCGTTGAAGATGACGTCGGTCATCGACTCGCCGCGCAGGGTCTTGGCCGAGGACTCGCCCATTACCCAGCGCACCGCGTCGATAACGTTGGACTTGCCGCAGCCGTTGGGCCCGACGATGGCGGTCATGTTGCCATCGAAGGGCACCGTCACCGGGTCGACGAAGGATTTGAAGCCGACCAGCTTGATCGAGGTGAGGCGCATGGCGGCAGTCGGCCTCCGCTACTCGAAGACGCGATCGATAACCACCGGCACCGACTCGCCGTCGGAGGTTGCCACCGGCACGGCGTCGTGGTCGCCGAACAGGTCGCCGGCCTGCGGCGTGGCCTGGCCGCTGGGCGACACGCGCACCATCAGCCGTACCTGGCTGGCCTGGGAGATACGCCCCTGGTCGCTCATGGCGTTGGCATCGCTCAGGGTCACCGTGGTCGGCAGTTCGCCGACCAGCAGCTGCGACACCGCCAGCGGAGGGCCTTCGCCGTCGGGGTCGTGGGCGACCACGAACACCGTGGCGTCGTCATCCACCTGGTCGCGCAGGGCGTCATCGAGGCTGACCTCGACGCGCACCCCGGGGCCTTCCACGGCATCCGCCTCGATCTCATCGGCGGACAGCCCCAGGCGCTCCTGGGCAGCGGCGATGCCCTCGCGCAGCGCGGCGGCAGAACCCGGATCGTCGTAGCCGGCGATGGCGCGCCGCCAGTGGTCGATGGCGTCCTCGTAGCGGCCCTCGTCGAAGGCGTTGATGCCCAGCATGCCGAGCACGGTGGGCTGACGCGGGTCGAGCTCGAGGGTCTCGTCGACCAGCGCGCGGATATCATCGTTCATCTGGCGCTGGGCAACGAAGAACTGCAGCTGCGCTTTCTGCGCCAGCAGCGAGGGCTCACGCCCCTCCATCTCGATCAGCCGCTCCAGGGCATCCAGCGCTTCGGCCGGGCGGTTGGCGTCGCGGTAGAGCGGAAACAGCGAATACCAGACGTTGACGTTGCCCGGCTGGCGCGCGGCCTCCTGTTCGAGGCGCTCGATCATCATCTCGCGGGAGCCCTGGGGGTTCTCACGCACCTCCTGCTGGGCGGCGTACAGCGCCAGGTCGCCCTCGGCGCCCTCGTTCAGGTACCACACCACGCTGGCCACCGCCACCAGCACCAGCAGCACCGGCACCACGATACGCCCGTCGGCAGGGGCCTTGAGCGGCGCACGCTGGAGGTTCTCGGTGTCCTCGAGCAGGCTGCGCTCGAGGTCGAGGCGATCCTCCTCGAAGCGCGCCTGGTCGATGTCACCGCGCTCCAGCGCCGCTTCCAGCGACGCCAGGCGGCGCCGATAAATCGCCACGTTCTGCTCGGCGGTGCGGTCATTGGTCTCGAACTCGTGTTGGGCGTCGTGCAGCCGGCGGGCGCCGCGCAGCGGGGCGATCAACAGCCAAGCGGCAGGCAGCAGCAGCAGGGCAAAGGCGGCCCAGAGTAACGTCATGGTGTCCTCTCGCGGTTGATCAGTTCATCGAGGCGCGCACGCTCCTCGGCGGACAGGGCTTGCGCCGAGGCGTCGCGTCGACGCCGCACGATCACCACCACCAGCACCCCGCCAAGCACCACCAGGGTGCCGGGCAGCCCCCACAGCAGCAGGGTGCGGCCCTCGAGGCGCGGGTTGTAGAGCACGTAGTCGCCGAAGCGCGTGGTCATGTGGTCGAGGATCTCGATGTCCGCTCGGCCGTCTTGCAGCATCAGGTAGACCTGCTCGCGCATGTCACCGGAGATCGGTGCATCGGAGTCGTCGATGGCCTGGTTCTCGCACAGCGGGCAGCGCAGCGATGCGGTCAGGCTGTTGTAGCGCTGTTCCATGACCGGGTCGTCGAACTCGCGCACCTCGATGCCGCCCGCCCAGCTCAGGCCGGCGATCAGGGTCATTAGCAAGGCCAGTGTGGCCTGTCGGATCACTGCCATTTTTCCACCTCCGGCAGGATGTGGTCGCGGACGTCGCTGGGGTCGATGTAACCGGTGTGGTGATAGCGAATCACCCCGTCGCGGTCGACCAGAAAGGTCTCCGGGGCGCCGTAGACGCCCAGATCGAAGCCCAGCGTACCGTCGGGATCGAAGATATTCACCTCGAAGGGATTACCGAACTCCTCGAGGAAGCCGAGCCCCTTGTCGCGGGTATCGCGGTAGTTGACACCCACCAGCCGTACACCGCGGTCGGCGAGGTCGAGCAGCTGCGGCATCTCCTGCTTGCAGGCCGGGCACCACTCGCCCCACACATTGACCAGGGTCACTTCGCCGTTGAACAGCGACGGATCGACGCGCCGCTCGGGGTCCTCGAGGGTGACCTTGTCGAAGGCCGGGAACTCGCGGGCCAGCAGCGCCGAGTCGCGATGGAACGGGTCGAGCGACAGGCCGCGATACAGGAATATCCCGAGTACCAGGAAGATCAGCAGCGGTAGCAGCAGGATCAGTCGCCGGCTCATGCGTGCGCCTCCTGGGCTGTCGTGCCAGCCTCGCGGGGCGCCTCGGCAGTGCGCCGACGGCGATAGCGGCGGTCGGCGATGGCCAGGATACCGCCGGCGCCCATCAGCAGCGCACCGAGCCACAGCCAGCGCACGAACGGCTTGTACTGAACGCGCATCGCCCAGTCATCGCCGTCGAGCTCCTCGCCCATCGCCACGTAGAGGTCGCGGAAGAAGCCCGGGCGCAGCGCGACCTGGGTCATCGGCATGCCGCGGGCGATGTAGAGGCGCTTCTCGGGACGCATCTCGAAGCTGCGCTCGCTGCCGAGGCGACTGACCTCGATGGTGGCGGTATCGGCCAGGAAGTTGGGGCCACGGCGCGCCTGCAGATTGGTCATGGTGAACTCGTAGCCGGCCACCTGGACGGTGTCACCCGGCCCCATGCGCACGCTGCGCTCGACGTTGTAGTGCGAGACCACCGCCACGCCGACGATGGTCACCGCCACCCCCAGGTGGCCGAGCTGCATGCCCCAGTAGGCCAGCGAGAGCTTCTTGAGCCCGGCGCCGAAGGAGCTGGCGTGGCGCGTCTTATCAAAGAGATCGCGGAACATCGGCAGCACGATCCATAGCGCGGTGATCAGGCCGATCGCCACCCACAGGTTCCACTGGTCGGCGAAGATCAGCGGCAGCGTGGCGCCCAGCACCAGCGCCGCCACCCCGGAGAGTGCGACGCGCCGGCCAAGATCGCGGGCCGACATGCTCTTCCAGCGCGCCCCCGGGCCAAGGCCCATGAACACGCACATCAGCACCGTCAGCGGCACGAACAGGGCGTTGAAGTAGGGCGGGCCAACGCTGATCTTGCCGAAGCCCAGGGCATCGAGCAGCAGCGGGTAGACGGTGCCCAGCAGCACGGTGACGGTAATGATCACCAGCAGGATGTTGTTGATCAACAGCAGGGCGTCACGCGATACCCAGTTGAAGCCCACGGTGTGGCTGACCCGCGGTGCGCGCAGGGCGAAGATCAGCAGCGACAGCCCCACGGTGATGGTCAGCAGCATCAGAATGAAGAAGCCGCGCGACGGGTCGTTGGCGAAGGCGTGCACCGAGGTCAGCACCCCGGAGCGCACCAGGAAGGTACCCAGCAGCGACAGCGAGAAGGTGGTGATCGCCAGCAGCACCGTCCAGCTCTTGAACGAGCCGCGCTTTTCGGTCACTGCCAGCGAGTGCATCAGCGCGGTGCCGGTCAACCACGGCAGCAGCGAGGCGTTCTCCACCGGATCCCAGAACCACCAGCCGCCCCAGCCCAGCTCGTAGTAGGCCCACCAGCTGCCCAGCGCAATGCCCACGGTGAGGAAGGCCCAGGCCAGGTTGGTCCAGGGCCGCGCCCAGCGGGTCCAGGCGGCGTCCAGGCGCCCGCCGAGCAGCGCGGCGATGGCGAAGGCGAAGACCACCGAGAAGCCCACGTAGCCCATGTAGAGCATCGGCGGGTGAATGATCAGGCCGAAGTCCTGCAGCAGCGGGTTGAGGTCCGCGCCGTCGGAGGGAATGTTGGGCAGCAGCCGCTCGAAGGGATTGGAGGTGGCCAGGATGAACAGCAGGAAGCCCACGCAGACCAGGCCCATCACCCCCAGCACCCGCGCCACCATGTCTTCGGGCAGGTCGCGGGAGAAGCGGCTGGCGGCATAGCCCCAGCCGGCCAGCATCAGGCTCCACAGCAGCACCGAGCCCTCGTGGTTGCCCCACACGGCACTGAACTTGAAGTACCAGGGCAGCATCGAGTTGGAGTTGTTGGCGACATTGGCCACGCTGAAGTCGTCGAGCATGTAGCTGGTGGTGAGACAGGCGTAGGCAATCGCCACGAACAGGAACTGGCCGGCGGCCATGGGCCGCGCGAAGGCCATCCACAGCGGGCGTCGCGTCGTGGCACCGACCAGCGGCAGCGTGCCCTGGACGATCGCCAGGAGCAGCGCGATCACCAGCGCAAAGTGGCCGATTTCGGGAATCATCTTGATCAGCATGGCGGCTCCGGATCAGTACTGGCTGGCGCCGTTGTCGTCAGCGTATTCGCCCTGGGCTTCGAGTCGTTTGCCGACTTCGGCGGCCTTGGCCTGGAAATCGGCGGGCGAATAGCCTGCCTCTTCCAGCGCCTGAGCGACCTCAGGCGGCATGTAGTTTTCGTCGTGACGCGCCAGCACCTCATTGGCGCGGATCCAGCCGTCTGGCTGCAGCTCACCGACCACCACCACGCCCTGCCCTTCACGGAACAGGTCGGGCAGGATGCCGTTGAAATGCACCCGCACATCGTCGACATAGTCGGTCACGGTGAACTCGACGTCGAGGCTGTCGGCGTTGCGCGATACCGATCCCTCGCGCACCATGCCGCCGGCGCGAATGGTGCGTTCATAGGGAGCATCGCCGGCGGCGATCTGTACCGGACTGAAGAACAGGTTGATGTTGCTGCGCAGGGCGAACAGCGTCAGGCCGATGGCAATGGCCGCCAGGGACATCAGCCCCAGGATGATGAAGAGCTTCTGTTTGCGTTTAGGTGTCATCGGCTAGGTTCCTCGCTGGTTCGCTTCCGACACGGCGCTCCCTGCGTTCACGTCGTTGCAGATCACGGATCAATTGGCGGCGCTCGGCGCGCGCGTAAACTACCGATCCCAGTAGCAGCAGCGCGGTCACCGCCCAGGCCGACCACACATAGGGGGCGTGGCCGCCCATGGCAAAGAAGTCCTGAAGTGAGGCAAACGCCATCAGTCCCCTCCTCCGGCCAGGTCACGTACCCAGCGCTTGCGCGACTCACGACGCAGGATCTCGTTACGCGTGCGCATCAGCGTCAGGGCGATGAAGAAACAGTAGAAACCTAGCACCATGATCAGCAGCGGCGCCCACATTTCCATCGGCATGGCCACGCGACCGGTCACGGTGAAGGTCGCCGGCTGGTGCAGGGTATGCCACCAGTCTACCGAGTACTTGATGATCGGGATATTGATCACCCCCACCATGGCCAGCACCGAGGCGGCCCGCGAGCCGCTGTCGCGGCTGGCGAAGGCGCCGCGCAGAGCGATCACGCCGAAATACAGGAACAGCAGGATCAGCATCGAGGTGAGGCGGGCGTCCCACATCCACCAGGTGCCCCAGGTCGGCACGCCCCACACTGCACCGGAGAACAGCGCGATAAAGGTCATCGCCGCGCCCAGCGGCGCCATCACCGCAGCGGCCATGTCGGCGATCTTGATCTTCCATACCATGAACACCACCGCCGCCACCGCCATGCTGACGAAGATCGACTGGGCCAGGAATGCCGCCGGCACGTGTACATAGATGATCCGGAAGCTGTTGCCCTGCTGGTAGTCGGCCGGGGCAAAGGCCAGACCCCACACGGTACCCACGACCAGCAGCAGCGTCGCGGCGACCCAGAAGACGGGCTGCAGCCTGGCGCTGATGGCGTAGAACCACCGCGGGGAACGCAACTTGTTAATAAAGGCCCACATGCCTCTCAACCTCTCAACCGTTGATACTGATTCGCAGCGACGCGGCAATCGCCCAGGGCGCCAGCATCAGCGCGCCGGCTAGCAGCGCGCCGAGAATCGCCAGATGGGCGGCCAGCGCATCGCCCAGTAGCGCCGCCTGCACCGCCCCGGTACCGAAGATCAGCACCGGCACGTAGAGCGGCAGCACCAGCAACGACAGCAGCACGCCGCCGCGCGCCAGGCCCACCGTCAGCGCCGCACCGATGGCGCCGATCAGGCTCAGGCTGGCCGTGCCGAGTGCCAGCGACAGCATCAGGATGCCGTAGCTGCCCGCCGGCAGCGCCAGGGTGATGCCCAGCAGCGGCGCCATCAGCGCCAGCGGCAGGCCGGTCAATAGCCAGTGTACCGCGACCTTGGCCATCACCATCAGCGCCAGCGGCTGGGGTGCCAGCAGCATCTGCTCGAGACAGCCATCCTCGAAGTCGGCGCGAAACAGCGAATCGAGCGACAGCAGCGTCGCCAACAGCGCCGCCACCCACAGCAGTCCCGGGGCCACGGTGGCGAGCAGCGCAGCGTCCGGCGAGATACCCAGCGGGAACAGCGTGATCACCAGGGCGAAGAACACCAGCGGGTTCATCACCTCACTGCGGCGCCGCATCAACAGCGTCAGATCCCGGCGCAGCGTCGCCGCTAGTGCGACCCCCAGGCCGCCGCGGGGTTCCGTCACCGCCAGGCGCTCAGCGTGCTGCATTGACACGGCCTCCTTCGCCAAGACGCACGCGGCGAATATCGCCGAGCGGTGCCAGGTCATGGTGGGTGGTGAGTATCACGCTCCCCCCGCGGGCAGCGTGGGAGAGCAAGCGCCTCTCCAGCGCTGCCACGCCGTCCTTGTCGATGGCCGTGAAGGGCTCGTCGAGCACCCACAGCAGGCGCGGTATCAGGCTCAACCGGGCCAACGCCACGCGCCGCTGCTGGCCCGCCGAGAGCTGGGCGCAGGGCACGTCTTCGAAGCCCGCCAGGCCGATCTCGGCCAGCGCCGCCATGCGCGCCTGATGCTCGCCCGCCTCACCGGCCATCGCCTGGTGCCAGCTGAGGTTCTCCAGCGCCGTGAGCGCGCCCTTGATGCCCGGGGCGTGTCCCAGGTAGAGCAGATTGGCGAGAAAGGCATCCCGCGCGGCGTGCATCGGCGCCTCGTCCCAGTACAGCTCACCCTGATAGTCGCTGAGCTGCCCCGAGAGGATTTTGAGCAGCGTGGTCTTGCCGCTGCCGTTGGGCCCCTCGATGCGCACGATCTGCCCCGGTCCCACCTCGAGATCCAGGCCATGAAAGAGCACGCGGTCATCGCGCTCACAGGTCAGCTGGCGGGCTTGCAGACGGAAGCTCAAGGCCCCTTTCAGCGCACTCTGCACCGCGGTCTCCCAGCATCGATTATTGGCTCGGCACTCTACACGGAATGGCCTGATGCGGCTAGCGCCGGGCCTGCGTCAGCCGGTCGCATCGGGACTTGCCTTGATCTCAATCAAGCGTGGCCGCCGGATCGTCAGGACTTGCGACTCCCGCCGCCCTTGCTATGATGCAGAAGTGCTGTAAAAAATAACAGGTATTAGCACCCCGCCCCGGAGGGAGAAAGAGCATGCTTCACACCGCCCCGCACTACCTGCAACGGCGCCCTAATCTGCCCATGGCAGACGCCTGGGAGGCGCTCGATGACCACCAGCTTGGCGAGCTGGTCGAGGTGCCGCTGCTCGGCAAGGTCTCGGCGGGCATGCCCATCGAGGCGTGTACCGACACCGCCAGCGTCTATGTGCCGTCGAGCATGGTGCGGCGCAATACCTACGCGCTGCGTGTGTGCGGCGACTCGATGATCGAGTGCAATATCTTCGACGGCGACGTGATCATCATCGAACGCCAGGAGAGCGCCGAGAACGGCGAAACGGCGGTGGTCATGATCAATGATCAGGAGGTCACCCTGAAGAAGCTGTATATCGAGAAAGCCGGGGTGCGCCTACAGCCGGCCAACGAAAGCATGGCGCCGATCTTTCTCAAAAACGACGACATCAAGGTGCTGGGCATGGTGATGGGTGTGATGCGTCAGCCGACTCAGCTGATGTAATGGGCTATCCGATTCCCGACCTCGAGGAGGGTCTATGGCTCGAGAGCGAGCTGGAGGTAGAGAAGAGTCGCTTCATTGCCTGGCTCTGCCATGCGCCGACCGCCGAGGCATTCGAGTCGCTGCTGGCCGCCGCCCGCCAGGCTCATCCCGGCGCCAGCCACCACTGTAGTGCCTTCGTTGCCGGCCCGCCCGGCGAGCAGCAGGCGATCGGTTTCTCCGACGACGGCGAGCCCGGCGGCACCGCGGGGCGCCCAATGTTCCAGGTGCTGGAGGGGGCCGGCATCGGCCAGGTGGGGTGCGTGGTCATTCGCTACTTCGGCGGTACCAAGCTGGGCACCGGCGGTTTGGCCCGCGCCTATGCCCAGGCCGTGTCCAAGGGGCTCGAGCAGCTGCCGCTGATAGATTTCACGCCCCGCCGTGCGCTCACCCTCGGCGTCGATTTCGCCGGCGAAGCCGAGGCCCGCAGCTGGCTCAGCGAGCAGCAAATTCCGGTACGCGGGGCCGACTATCACGCCAGCGGCGTGAGCCTGCGGGTCGGCTGGCCCGCCGACCAAGACCCGGCTCGCTTGAGCGAGCTGACCTCACGCCTCAAGGGGCGCCTCAGCGTCGGCGAGTAGCGCCTACTTGCAGCTTCCCCGCGCCACTTCATAAGAGCGGTCGATATGGTCCTCGAGCAGCGCCCGCGCCGCCTTGACGTCGCGCTCCAGGGCCAGCTCGACCAGCTCGCCGTGCTGGGCATCGAGGATCTTGCGCACCTCGGGCACGCCGGGGGCCATGCGCCGATAGCGGTCGAACTGGTCGTGCAACTGGTCGATGAAGCGCAGCAGCCATACCGAGCCGCAGGGCGCCACCAGGGTACTGTGGAAGCGTGAGTGCAGTTGCTCCCACTCATCGACCTTGGTCGGCGACAGATCGGCTCGCTTGAGGCGGTGAGCGGCGGCCAGCAGCTCCGATTCCCACTCTGCGTCGCCGTTGAGGATCGCGCGCTCGAGTGCCATGCCTTCCAGCTCGCGGCGCATGCCGGCGACATCGTCGAGTTCGCGTCGGTCCAGGCGCGGCACCCGGAAACCGCGCTGATTCTCCTGCACCAGCAGCCCATAGGCGGCGAGGCGGTTGAGCGCCTCGCGCAGCGGGCTCAGGCCCACCTGATACTGCTCCTTGAGACCATTGATGGCCACCTTCTCGCCGGCGGCAAAGCGGCCATTGACCAGGTCATGACGCATGGCGTCGAACACCCGACTGGCGGTGGTAGCACTCTGTTTGCGTTGCGGGACGTCCATCTCTCCTCCCATGGAAGGGCCACTCTATGACCACAGAGCTTGACGCATCCTCGAAGAACAATCTACGTTCTAAATATAATAATCGATTTTATAACAACAAGACGATTAGCAATGAAAAAATACGACGACTACACGCCACGCTTCCTCTGTCATAGGTCGCCATGATGTCGCACTCGACTACCCAAGGTCGCAGTGCCAGTCAGCGCGACCTGTTCATGGCCTTCCTGCGCATCGGCCTGCTCGGCTTCGGCGGCGGCCCGGCGATGATCCCCCTCGTCCAGCAGGAGGTGGTCAAGCGCCACGCCTGGCTCAGCGATGAAGAGTTCGCCGATATCCTGGCCATCGCCAATACCCTGCCCGGCCCCATCGCCACCAAGATGCCCGGCTATATCGGCTATCGCGTCGCCGGCGTCACCGGCTGCGTCAACGCCGTACTGGCGGTGATCCTGCCCACCATCATCGCCATGATCGCCCTGCTCGGCGTGTTCAGCCGCTACCGCGACGTGGCCTGGATCCAGGGCATGGGCCAGGGCGTGGTGCCGGTGGTGATGGTGATGATGGGCCAGCTGGCCTGGGACTTCCTCAACAAGTCGCAACTGGTGCTGGGCTGGCTGGTCAGCCTGGCCATGGCGGCGGTGGCCGGCGTGCTGATCTACCTGCTCGGCGTGCACCCCGGCTGGGTGATCGGCGGCATCCTGGCCGCGGCACTGCTGCGTCCGGTGCCCAAGCAGGAGGCTCGCTCATGATCTACTGGGAGCTGTTCCTGGCCTTCTTCATTCCCAACATCATCGGCTACGGCGGCGGCCCGGCGATCATCCCGCTGATCGAGGCCGAAGTGGTCGGCCGCTATGGCTGGATGGGCGCCCAGGAGTTCGCCGAGACCCTGGCCCTGGGCAACGCCCTGCCCAGCCCCATCGCCACCAAGATGGCCGGCTACGTGGGCTATGACGTGGCGGGTATCGGCGGCGCGGTGGTGGCGGTGTTCGCTACCGTGGTGCCGTCGCTGCTGCTGATGCTCGGCGCCCTGGGGCTGCTCTACCGCCACCGCGAGTCGCCGCGGGTCAAGCGCATGAGCCAGTGGGTGCGCCCGGTGATCGCGCTGATGATGGCCTGGCTGACCTGGAGCTTCTTCAGCGAGGGCGTCGACAGCGCCGGGCTGCTCCACACCCTGCTGATCGGCGCCGTGGCCGCCGTGGCGCTGCTGCGATTTCGCGCCCATCCGGCCTTCGTGGTGCTCGGCGCCCTAGTCTACGGAGGGCTGTTCCTGGGTTAACCAACGATATCGATAGCGGCCATCACGACACCATCCTCATCCAACAATACAACGAGGACGACATCATGAAGAGCGACACGCCAGCCTCACTCGCATGCCACAGCCCCCACGCTGAAGGAGGGCAGCATGTCGACCAATAATGACAACATCGACCCCACTCTGGATCTCTATTCCGGCGCCATCTTCACCGCCATCGGCCTGGGGGCGATGATCACCGCGCGCAACTATCCGCTGGGCAGCATCGATCGCATGGGCCCGGGGTTCTTCCCGACGGTGCTAGGCGCCATCATCGCCATCCTCGGCATGGTGCTGGTATTGAAGAATCTCGAGGGATTCCGCCAGGCGCTGCGACGCAAGCACGCCACTGCCCCTTCCACCGAGGATGACAGCACCAAACGAGCCGGCATGCTCAAGGCGGGACGCTCGATGCTGTTCGTGCTCGGCGGGATGAGCTTCTTCGCCCTGACCATCGAGCACATCGGCCTCATCGCCTCGGTCATCGGCCTGGTGATCATCTGCTCGTTCGCCGAGCCAGGCATGAAGTGGCGCTCCACGCTGCTGCTGGCGCTGTTCATGGCCGTCCTCTCGGCGGGAATATTCCGCTACGGCATCGGCCTTCCTCTGCAGCTGTGGGGTAACTAATGGAATTCCTCGACCACCTCGCATTAGGCTTCGGCATCGCGCTGTCACCCGAGACGCTGCTGTACTGCTTCATTGGCGTGACTCTGGGAACCTTCATCGGCGTATTGCCGGGGATCGGTCCGCTGGCCACCATCGGCCTGCTGCTGCCGGTCACCTTCCACCTGCCGCCCACCGAGGCGATCATCATGATCGCCGGGCTCTACTATGGCGCCATGTACGGCGGCTCGACCACGGCCATCCTGCTCAACCTGCCGGGCACCGCCGCTTCGGTGGTGGTCGCCCTCGACGGTCACCCGATGGCCCAGCAGGGGCGCGCTGGGCCCGCCCTGGTAATGACTACCATCGTCTCCTTCGCCGCCGCCTGCGTGGCGATCGTCATCATTGCCCTCTTTGCTCCGCCGCTGGCCCAGTTCGCGCTGCGCTTCGGTTCACCGGAGTACTTCTCGCTGATGCTTGCCGGTCTGCTCGGTGCAGCCGTATTGGTCAATGGCTCGCTGATCAAGGGCATCGCCATGGTGATTCTCGGCCTGCTGCTGGGCATGGTCGGCCAGGACGTGACCTCCGGCATACCCCGCTTTACCTTCGGCAGCATGAGTCTCTACGACGGCATGGGCTTCGTGGTCGTGATCATCGGCCTGTTCGGCCTGGCCGAGGTGCTCAACAATGTGGCCCTGGGCGAGAAACGTGAACGCTTCGTCGGCAAGGTGCCGTGGCGCGATTTGATCCCCACCAAGCGCGATCTGCGCGACTCGGCTGGCGCCACCGCGCGCGGCACCGGCATCGGCTCGCTGCTTGGATTGTTGCCCGGCGCCGGGCCGGCGATGAGCACCTTCGCCGCCTATGCCGTGGAAAAGAAGGTCGCCAAGGATCCCAGCCGTTTCGGCAAGGGCGCCATCGAGGGTGTGACCGCACCTGAGGCGGCCAACAACGCGGCGGCACAGACCTCTTTCATCCCCACCCTCTCGCTGGGCGTGCCCGGTGACGCCACCATGGCGCTGATCCTCGGCGCCATGATGATGCATGGCCTGGTGCCCGGGCCGCAGATCGTGACCTCCAGCCCGGACTTCTTCTGGGCGCTGATCGCCAGCTTCTGGATCGGCAACCTGCTTCTGCTGATCCTCAACCTGCCGCTGGTCGGCATCTGGATCAAGATGCTGTCGATCCCCTACCGCATCATGTTTCCGGCCATCGTGACCTTTATCTCGATCGGCATGTACAGCCTGCACCTGGAGATCTTCGACGTCTTCCTCGCCGCCGGCTTCGGGCTGGTCGGCTATCTGTTCATCAAGCTGCGCTGCGAAGCGGCGCCGCTGCTGCTCGGCTTGATCCTGGGCCCGATGGTGGAGGAGAACCTGCGTCGCTCGATGCTGATTTCCCGCGGCGACTTCAGCATCTTCTTCACCCGCCCGATCAGCCTGAGTTTCCTGATACTTGCCGTATTCATCATTGCAATCGTGCTCGGCCCAGGGCTCTACCGGCGCTGGAAGGCCAGAGCCGCCTAGTCGATCACGCTGCATCCTGCGCACGGCTCGACCGTGCGCCACAACCGGCGATACGCCCAACATCAAGACCGGAGTACAACAATGCCAACGCTCATCAAACCCCTCGCTACCCTTGCCGCGATCCCCGCACTCAGCATGATGGTCGCGACCTCCGCCGCCGCCGACTACCCCGAGCGGGAAATTCGCCTGATCATCCCGTTCGGCGCCGGCGGCTCGACGGATATCGTCGGCCGTACCGTGGGCCAACCGCTCTCCGACCGCCTCGGCCAGCCGTTCGTCTACGAAAATCGCGGCGGCGCGGGCGGTACCGTGGGGACACACGCAGCCTCCAACGCCAACAATAATGGCTACACCCTGTCGGTCGGCTCGACCAGCACCCATGCCGTCGGCTATCTAGTCCACGACGACGTCGGCTACCACCCCATCGATGACTTCGAACCGATCAGCCTGGTTGCCGAAACACCCTATGTGCTGGTGGTGCACCCCGACTCCGATTTCCACTCGGTGCAGGACGTCATCGACCACGCCCACGAGAATCCCGGCGACATGAACTTCGGCTCCGCCGGGGCCGGCAGCACCACTCACCTGTCGGCGCTGATGTTCAATGACATGGCCGACGTCGATGCCGTGCACATCCCCTATGAGGGCAATGCCCAAGCCACCACCGCCATGCTCGGCCGGGAGATCGACTACCTGTTCGGCAGCTTCCCGGCGGTGTACTCGGCCATCCAGAACGAGCAACTGCGCGCGCTGGGCGTGGGTACCGCCAACCGTGCCTCACAGCTGCCCGATGTCCCCACCGTCGAGGAGGCAGGGATCGACGGCTACCTGGCCGCACTGTGGCTGGGCATCTTCGCCCCGGCCGGCACCGATGACGATATCGTGGCCAAGCTGCACGGCGAGATCGCCGACATGATCGAGAACGACGAAGCGGTCCGCGAGGCGCTGCGCGACAACGGCGCCGAGCCGGTCTTCAGCGAGTCGCCGGACGACTTCGTGGCACTGATCGAGTCCGAGATCGAGCGCTATCGCGAGATCGTCGACAACATCGACGAGTAAGCGCACCCCTTCACCACCGCGCCCGCCGCCGAGCGGCGGGCGCCCAACCCCCAAGGACCCGTCCATGACTCAAGACAACTACGTGTTCACGCCGTCTCAGCCCGCCAGCTTGCCGGTGGCCGGCAGCGATGCGCGCTTCCCGATCCGCCGCGTCTACTGCGTGGGCCGCAACTACGCCGCCCATGCCGTCGAAATGGGTCACGACCCGGACAAGGAGCCGCCGTTCTTCTTCCAGAAGAATCCCGACAACGTGACCCTGGGCGGCGATTTCACCCTCCCCGCCCACTCCCAGGACGTGCACCATGAGATCGAGCTGGTGGTTGCCATCGGCAAGGGCGGCCGCCACATCTCCACCGACCACGCCATGGACCACGTCTACGGCTACGCCGTGGGCCTCGACATGACCCTGCGCGACCTGCAGAGCCAGGCCAAGAAGATGGGCCGCCCCTGGGAGATCGGCAAGGCGTTCGAGAAGTCGGCGCCGTGCAGCCCGATCGTCAAGAAGGAGGGCGTCGACGTCGACAACGGCGCAGTCTGGCTCAAGGTCAACGGTGAGGTGAAGCAGGAGGGGGACCTCAACCAGCTGATCTGGAAAATCCCTGAAGTCATCGAGCACCTCTCGGGGCTGTTCGAACTGGCACCCGGCGATATCATCATGACCGGCACCCCGGCAGGGGTGGGCCCCGTCAGCAAAGGCGACACCCTCGAAGGCCACGTCGATGGCGTCGGTGACGTGCAGCTCAAGATCGTCTGAACACAGCAGAGGCTGGCTACGGCCAGCCTCAGTTGCCTCTTCTTTCACCTACTCTCGAACCTCGCCCAGCGCTCCACTGCCAACCCAGATGCTCGCCGCCAAGCGCTTGACTCGCGTCGAAGCGTGACACTATAGTCGATGGAGAATAATCGATTTTTTAGTCACAAGACGATTGAGAATGACAATATCAACCATAAATAAGGCGTTGCCGGTAGCGGCTCGCAGGGTGAGGGCATGAGCCTGTCGACGACACAGCGCGGCGATGCCCGTCAGCGCGACCTGTTCATGGCCTTCCTGCGCATCGGCCTGCTCGGCTTCGGCGGCGGCCCGGCGATGATCCCCCTCGTCCAGCAGGAGGTGGTCAAGCGCCACGCCTGGCTCAGCGATGAAGAGTTCGCCGATATCCTGGCCATCGCCAATACCCTGCCCGGCCCCATCGCCACCAAGATGCCCGGCTACATCGGCTATCGCGTCGCCGGCGTCACCGGCTGCATCAACGCCGTGCTGGCGGTGATCCTGCCCACCATCATCGCCATGATCGCCCTGCTCGGCGTGTTCAGCCGCTACCGCGACGTGGCCTGGATCCAGGGCATGGGCCAAGGCGTGGTGCCGGTGGTGATGGTGATGATGGGCCAGCTGGCCTGGGACTTCCTCAACAAGTCGCAGCTGGTGCTGGGCTGGCTGGTCAGCCTGGCCATGGCGGCGGTGGCCGGCGTGCTGATCTATTGGCTCGGCGTGCACCCCGGCTGGGTGATCGGCGGCATCCTGGCCGCGGCACTGCTGCGTCCGACGCCCAAGGAGGCCACCTCATGATCTACTGGGAGCTGTTCCTGGCCTTCTTCATCCCCAACATCATCGGCTACGGCGGCGGCCCGGCGATCATCCCGCTGATCGAGGCCGAAGTGGTCGGCCGCTATGGCTGGATGGGCGCCCAGGAGTTCGCCGAGACCCTGGCCCTGGGCAACGCCCTGCCCAGCCCCATCGCCACCAAGATGGCCGGCTACGTGGGCTATGACGTGGCCGGTATCGGCGGCGCGGTGGTGGCGGTGTTCGCCACCGTGGTGCCGTCGCTGCTGCTGATGCTCGGCGCCCTGGGGCTGCTCTATCGCCACCGCGAGTCGCCGCGGGTCAAGCGCATGAGCCAGTGGGTGCGCCCGGTGATCGCGCTGATGATGGCCTGGCTGACCTGGAGCTTCTTCAGCGAGGGCATCAACAGCGCCGGGCTGCTCCACACCCTGCTGATCGGCGCCGTGGCCGCCGTGGCGCTGCTGCGATTTCGCGCCCATCCGGCCTTCGTGGTGCTCGGCGCCCTGGTTTATGGAGGATTGTTCCTGGGCTGAGACGCCCCCGCAACGACACAATAACCCGACAACGGGATCACGCGCTCACTCGCCGCCGGCAAGTCCGGCGTTATACCACACCACCACAATATAAAAGGTGTCCATCATGACGCGTTCGAAGCTGACTCTCACCACCGCCATCGCGGCCATCGGCCTGGCATCGAGCCTGGGCTTTACCAGCACCGCCCAGGCCGACTATCCCGAGCAGGATATCCGGCTGGTCATTCCCTACGGCCCCGGCGGCGCCACCGACATCATCTTCCGGCTGATCTCCCAGGAAGCCGAGCAGTACCTGGGCGAGTCGATCGTGCCGGTCAACATGGCCGGCGCCGGCGCCACGCTGGGCTCGCGCAACGTCAAGGAGGCCGACCCGGACGGCTACACCCTGCTCGGCAGCCACGACACCATCGCGCTGTCCAAGCTGGCCGGCACCGTCGACTACTCCTTCGATGCCTTCGAGCCGATCGCGCTGCTGACCCAGACCATCAACATCCCCACGGCGCACGCTAACCACGAGGTGCAGAGCGCCGACGAGATCGCCGACTACGTGCGCGAGAACCCGGGCCAGGTGCGCTTCAGCATGATCCCGAGCTCCACCGACCACTTCTTCTGGGCACAGTTCTTCCAGGAGGCCGGCATCGACATGGCCGACGTGCGCCTGGTCGGCTACCCGGACACCGGCGAGCAGGTTTCGGCGCTGATGGCCGAGGAGATCGACTTCGCCATGTTCAACCTGCCGTCCGGCGGTTCGTTCTTCGAGGAGGGCACCTTCCGCCCGCTGGGCATCGCCCACCCGGAGCGCCTGGAGAGCATGCCCGACGTGCCGACCCTGCGTGAGCTCGGCATCGAGATGGATCACTCCACCAGCCGCGGCATCTTCGCGCCCAAGGGCACGCCGCAGGAGATCCAGGACACCATCGCCGAGGCCTATGGCCAGGCACTCGAGAACGAGGAAGTGCAGAGCCGTATCGAGAATGAGTTCGGCTCGGTGGTGCGCTTCCTGGCCGGCGACGACTACCTCGAGTTCCTCGACGAGAACGAAGCCGCGCTGTCGGCGGCCGCCGAGAACATCGACTTCCAGAACTGAGCCGGAACCGCGTGAGATTCCCGCCCCGACATGTCGGGGCGGGAATCGGGAGATGTCTCGATGTTGACACTGACCAAGGACCGCGCCCTGGCGCTGGTCCTGCTATTGATCGTTGCCGTGATGTGGGTCGAGTCGGGCAATATCCGCCCACCCACCTCCTGGCAGCCCTACGGTTCGGCGCTGTTCCCGCGCATCCTGCTGGTGGTGACCGGCCTGCTGTCGCTGCTGATCCTGGTGCGCTCGCTGATCGCCGGCCCCGGTGAGCGAAGCACCCCGCGGCGCAGCTTCGGCGAGTGGCTGCACCACAATCGCACGGTGTTCTCGCTGTTCGTGCTGTTCGGCCTGTATGCCGCGCTGCTGCCGGTACTCGGCTACATCATTGCCACCCTGGCCTTCCTGGTGAGTTCCCTGGGACTGCTGCTGGGGATCGATTCCCGCCGCAAGTGGATCATCAATCTCGCCGTCAGCTGCACCCTGGTGCCGCTGGTGTTCGTGATCTTCCGCTTCGGCCTCAATGTCTGGCTGCCCTGACGCCTGGGAGTGACACATGGCGGATTTCTTTCTACAGGCCCTCGGCCAGGTCAGCAGCCCCTCGGTACTGGCGCTGATCATCATCGGCGTGCTGTTCGGCATCATCGGCGGCAGCATTCCGGGCTTCACCGTGACCATGGCGATCCTGGTGGTGTTTCCCTTCACCTTCGCCATGGACCCGGTCAGCGGCGTCGCGCTGATGGTCGGGGTGTTCGTCGGCGGCTACTCCGGCGGCATCGTCTCCGGGGTAATGCTGGGCATTCCCGGCACGCCGTCGTCGATCACCACCGTCTACGACGGCTACCCCATGGCCCAGAACGGCGAACCCGGCCGCGCACTCGGCATCGGCGTGGCGGCCTCGTTCATCGGCACCCTGATCAGCGTCGCGGTGCTGGTGTTCTTCGGCCCCTTGATCGCCAGCTTCAGCATGAACTTCCGGCCCTGGGAGATCACCGCGCTGATCGTCTTCGCCCTGACGCTGGTCGCCGGGCTCTCCAACGGCGCGCTGCTCAAGGGCCTGCTGGCCGCCGCCCTAGGGCTGCTGATCACCACCGTGGGCTACGACCGCAACAGCAACCTGCGCTTCGACTTCGGCGTCCCGGCACTGGGCTCCGGCTTCGAGATCCTGCCGGTGATGATCGGCATCTTTGCCTTCTCGCAGCTGATGGGCAACCTCGAGAAGCTGCGCGACGAGCAGGGCAAGGCCAAGGGCGTCGACACCAACGTGACGATCCCCTACGGCCGCATCCTCAAGGACATGGCCGGCCAGAAGCTCAACACCCTGCGCTCGTCGCTGATCGGCAGCCTGGTCGGCGCGCTGCCGGGTACCGGCGGCACCGTGGC
The DNA here is from genome assembly GCA_001971685.1 of Halomonas sp. 1513. NCBI lineage: Bacteria > Pseudomonadati > Pseudomonadota > Gammaproteobacteria > Oceanospirillales > Halomonadaceae > Halomonas > Halomonas sp. 1513. The sequence goes on along the minus strand of CP019326.1, from coordinate 571,799 downwards.
CAACTTCATCAGCTACGACCAGGCCAAGAAGTTCTCGCGCCATCCGGAGACCTTCGGCAAGGGCACGCCCAGCGGCATCGTCGCCTCGGAGGCCTCCAACAGCGCGGTGGCCGGCGGCGCCTTCGTGCCCACCCTGGCACTCGGCATCCCCGGCGACCTGCCGATGGCGATCATGATGGGCGTGCTGATCCTGCACGGCATCACGCCGGGACCGCTGATGTTCGAGCAGAACCCGATACTGGTCGGCGCCATCTACGCCAGCCTGCTGATCGGCGCGGTGATCATGGTGCTCTGCCAGCTGCTGCTGGTGCGCTGGTTCGCCAAGATCTCGCTGATCCCCCAGGAGATCCTGGTGCCGGTGGTACTGATGCTGTGCGCCATCGGCTCCTACGCGCTGAACAACAACCTGTTCGATATCTGGGTGCTGTTCGTGTTCGGCGTGATCGGCTACCTGCTGTGGAAGGCCGAGGTGCCACTCACCCCGCTGATCCTCGGCGTGGTGCTGGGCAATAATCTGGAGCGCCAGCTGTTCCGTGCCCTGGAGCTCGACGACAGCTGGATGACCTTCCTGACCCGGCCGCTGTCGGCGCTGTTCCTGGCGCTGGCGGTGGCCTCGGTGATCTTCTCGCTCTATCAGGACCGCAAGATTCAACGTAACCGACTCAAGGCCCAGCGCGGCGACGGCTGAGCCAACACAAGGAGCTCCCTATGCAGCACGATGCGCTTTACTACCCCAGCCCCTCGCGGCGCATGGCCACCTTCGGCACCCGCGGCATGGTCGCCGCCTCTCAGCCGCTGGCCGCCCAGGTCGGCATGAACATTCTCCAGCAGGGCGGCAACGCGGTGGATGCCGCGATCGCCACCGCCGCGGCGCTGACCGTGGTCGAGCCCACCTCCAACGGCCTGGGCAGCGACGTCTTCGCCATCGTCTGGCTCGACGGCAAGCTGCACGGCCTCAACGCCAGCGGTCCGGCCCCCCAGGCCGCCAGCATCGAGGCCATGCAGGCGCTGGGCCATGACCGGGTGCCCAACCACGGCCTGCTGCCGGTCACCGTGCCCGGCGCGCCGGCGGCCTGGGCGGCGCTCTCGGAGCGCTTCGGCAAGCTGCCCTTCGCCGACCTGCTGGCACCGGCGGTGGCGCTGGCCGAGGAGGGCTTTCCAGTCTCGCCGGTCATCCACCAGATGTGGGACGAGGCCTTCCACACCTACTCGTCCTACGACGAGGCCGCCTTCGCGCCGTGGCTCGACACCTTCGCCCCCGAGGGCCGCGCGCCCCAGCCCGGCGAGCGCTGGTCATCGCCGGGCCACGCCAGCTCCTTGCGCGCCATCGCCGCGACCAAGGGCCGCGCCTTCTACGAGGGCGAGCTGGCCGACAAGATCGACGCCTTCTTCCGCGAACACGGCGGGCTGCTGCGCAAGGAGGACCTGGCGCGCTTCGAGCCTGAGTGGGTCGATCCGATCAGCGTGCGCTACAAGGGCCACGACATCTGGGAGATTCCGCCCAACGGCAGCGGCCTGATCGTGCTTCAGGCGCTGGGCATGCTGGAGCGCATGGGCCCCGAAGGCCGCGACCCGGTGGAGACCCTGCACCGCCGCATCGAGGCCACCAAGCTGGCCTATGTCGACGGTTTCGCCCACGTCACCGAGCGCGATGCCATGCGGCCAAGCGTCGAGCAGATGCTCGACGACGGCTATCTCAAGGCCCGCGCCGGGCTGATCGGCGAGCAGGCGGTCGACCCGGTTCACGGCAATCCGCTTACCGGCGGCACCGTCTACCTGGCCACCGCCGATGGCGACGGCAACATGGTGTCGTTCATCCAGAGCAACTTCAAAGGCTTCGGTTCGGGCATCGTGATCCCCGGCACCGGTATCAGCCTGCAGAACCGCGGCTGGTCGTTCTCGCTCGACCCCGAGCACCCCAACGCCCTGGCCCCGGGCAAGCGTACCTACCACACCATCATCCCCGGCTTCATCACCAAGGACGGCCAGGCGGTGGGCCCGTTCGGGGTGATGGGTGGCTACATGCAGCCCCAGGGCCACGTGCAGGTGATCACCGGCATGCTCGAGGACCACCTCAACCCCCAGGCGGCGCTGGACATGCCGCGCTGGAAGTGGACCCAGGGCAAGACCGTCGAGGTCGAGCCGCACTTCCCCGACCACCTCGCCCAGGCCCTGGCGCGGCGCGGCCACGACATCGTCAAGGTCGCCGACACCATCAGCTTCGGCCGCGGCCAGATCATCCTGCGCGACAGCACCAGCGGCGTGCTCAGCGGCGGCACCGAGCCGCGTACCGACGGAGCCGTGTTGCCCTGGTAACCCTGCAGTACCGGGCCCGGCCACGGCCGGGCCCCTCCTCAACAGAAACCGGAGAAGCAAGATGCCGACACCCAACAACCCCAATGTCGCCTCGCGCCATCCTCTCACCCTGGCCACCGCCACCCTGGCCGGCATCGGTCTGGTGATGGGCGGCCTCGCCGCCAGCGCCCACGCCGACGACTACCCCGACAGCCCCGTGGAGTTCATCGTGCCCTGGGCACCGGGGGGCGGCAGCGACGTGCTGATGCGCCTGGTCTCCAACCATATCGAGCCGCATCTCGGCCAGCCGATGCCGGTAATCAACATGCCCGGCGTCAGCGGCACCACCGGCCTTGCCGATCTCGCCGAGCGCGACAACGACGGCTACACCATCGGCCAGGTCCACGACGGCTTCATGGTCTCCCACCACACCGGCATGACCGAGTACAACTGGGACGACTACGAGCCGATCGCCGCGATCACCGCCTCGCCCCAGTACCTGACCGTCAGCGCCGACAGCCCCTGGGAGACCTTCGAGGAGTTCGTCGAATACGCCCAGGACAATCCCGGCGAGATTCGCTTCGGCGTGACCCTCGGCGGGGTACCGCATATCCACGGCGCGATGATCGAGGACGCCGAGGACCTGTCGTTCCGCTACGTCGGCTTCGAGGGTACCGGCGAGCGCATCCGCTCCCTGGTCGGCGGGCACATCGACGCGGCGATGGGCGATATCGCCTCGAGCCTGCAGTTCGTCGAGAACGACGACCTGCGCTTCCTGGCCGTTGGCCACAGCGAGCGCATGGAGCAGACCCCCGACGTCCCGACCTTTGCCGAACTCGGCTACGACGACCTCAACCTGTCGATCCTGCGCGGCCTGATCGCGCCGCTGGGCACCCCCGAGGATCGCATCGAGGTGCTGGCCGCCGCGGTGGAAGCGATGGCGTCCGAGGAGGAGTTCGTGACTCGCGTCAACAACGCCGGCGCCGAGGTGCAGTTCATGGGACCCGACGAATACCGTGACCACCTCGACACCCTCGATGCCACCATCGAGCGCCTGGCAGGGACCCTGCAGCAATGAGTGGTGCCACCTCCGACTCCCGGCCGCAAGGCCGGGAACCCGTTTCCTCAGGCGAGCGCGCCAAGGCGATTGGCCATATCGTCTTCAACCTGGCGCTGCTGGGCATCGCCGCGATCATGTTCGTCCACGCCGGCGGGCTGCCGTCGTCGGCCTGGGAGCCGATCGGGTCGGGCAGCTTCCCGCGCCTGATGCTGGCCATTCTGGCACTGCTCAATGTGCTCATGATCGTCAAGGAAGCCGCCAAGCTGCGCCATACCACGGCGCTGCCCAGCGGCAGCGTCGCCGCCTGGCTGTGGCGACACCGGCTCGCCTTCGGCGTGCTGGGGCTGTTTACCCTCTATGCCATCGCCATGCCGCTGGTCGGCTTTCGCTGGGCCACGCTGCCCTTCGTGCTGGCCTGTCAGGTGCTACTGGGCGCGCGTCGACCGCGCCAGCTGGCCATCGCCGCGGCCATCGCACTGCTGATGTCGGTGGGCCTCGACGCCCTGTTTCGCCACGTCTTTTCGATTTCGCTACCGCGCGGCGCACTGCTCTAGGCCGTGCGCGGCGCGAGGCATCTACTTCGCTGACCCAGGAATCCGCTCATGATGGAATCCATTCTGGCAGGGGCCGATCAGCTGTTTACCCTGCCCACCATGCTGACCATGCTGGTGGGGGTGGTGGCCGGGGTGATCACCGCGGCCATTCCCGGCTTCACCATCACCATGGCCATCGTGCTGGCGCTGCCGCTGACCTTTACCATGCCGGCGCTTCAGGGGGTCGCCACCCTGCTGGCGGTTTACATCGGTGGCTATACCGGCGGCATGATCAGCGCCGCGCTGCTGGGCATCCCCGGCACGCCCTCGGCCTTGGCCACCACCTTCGACGCCTACCCCATGGCGCGCCGCGGCGAGCCCGGCCGGGCGCTGGCGATCGGCATCTGGGCCTCGTTCTTCGGCACCCTGATCAGCTCCATCGTGCTGATCATCGCCGCCCCGCCGCTGGCCATGATCGCCGTCAAGCTCGGCGCCTGGGAGTACTTCTCGCTGGTGGTCTTCGCCCTGACCATCGTCGCCAGCCTGGTCGGCAAGTCGATGCTGCGCGGCCTGCTGGCCGGCGCCATCGGCCTGATCATCGCCACGGTGGGCTCCGACCCGCTGATGGGCGTGACGCGCTTCTCGTTCGACCTGCGCATGCTCTCGGCGGGCATCCCCTTCCTGATCGTACTGATCGGCATCTTCGCGGTCAGCCAGCTGCTGCGCGAGGTCGAGGACGCCGAGGAGGTCAAGGCCGGCAAGCAGCTGATCGACAGCCGCATCAGCTTCAAGCCCTGGGCGGCGATGCGCGAGGTGCTCTCCTTTCCCTTCAACTTGCTGCGCTCGTCGATGGTCGGGGTCTTCATCGGCGCGGTGCCTGGCGCCGGCGGCAGCATCGCCAACCTACTGGCCTATGACCAGGCCAAGCGCGGCTCCAAGCATCCCGAGGCCTTCGGCGAAGGCTCGAGCGAAGGGGTGATCGCCTCGGAGTCGGGCAATTCGGCGACCTCCGGCGGCGGCCTGATCCCGATGATCGCCCTGGGCATCCCCGGCAGCGCGGTGGACGCGGTGCTGATGGCGGCACTGATGGTGCACGGCATCGGCGTCGGCCCGCGCCTGATCATGGACCACGCCGACACCGTCTATGGGATGTTCATGGCGATGTTCCTGGCCGGCGCCATGATGCTGGTGGTATGCCTGCTCAGCATGCGGCTGTTTCTCAAGGTCACCAGCGTGCCCAAGTCGGTGATCGTGCCGGTGGTACTGACCTGCTGCATGGTCGGCGCCTTTGCACTCAACAACCGCATCACCGACATCTATCTGCTGCTCGGCATCGGCGTCTTCGGCTACGTGCTGGCCAAACTCGACTATCCGCTGGCGCCGCTGGTGCTGGGCGTGATCCTCGGCCCCATCGCCGAGACCAACCTGCGCCGCGCGCTGATGACCAACGAGGACTGGACGCTGTTCTTCACCCGCCCCATCTCGCTGGCACTGCTGACCCTGGCGGCGCTGTCGATCGTGCTGGCGCTGCGCTACCGGCTCAAGCAGCATCGCCAGAGCCTGGCCCAGGATTGACCCGCCAAGCTTACCCTGGTGCGTAACGCAAGAAGGGGGCCATCAGGCCCCCTTCTTGTCGGTTGCAAACGTACTAGCCCAGGTACTTGATCATCACCCCGGCGGCCACTGCCGAGCCGATCACCCCGGCCACGTTGGGCCCCATGGCGTGCATCAGCAGGAAGTTGTGGGGGTTGGACTCCAGCCCCACCTTGTTGGCCACCCGCGCCGCCATGGGCACCGCCGAGACGCCGGCGGCGCCGATCAGCGGGTTGATCGGCATCTTGCTCATGGCGTTCATCAGCTTGGCCATCATGATGCCGGCCCCGGTGCCGATGGCGAAGGCGACGATGCCCAGCCCCATGATCCCCAGCGTCTCGAGTGCCAGGAACTGGTTGGCGACGAGCTGTGAGCCCACCGCCAGGCCGAGGAAGATGGTGACGATATTGATCAGCGCGTTCTGGGCGGTATCCGAGAGCCGCTCGACCACGCCGCACTCGCGCATCAGGTTGCCGAAGCAGAACATCCCCAGCAGCGGCGCGGCGTCGGGCAGGAACAGCGCCACCAGCATCAGCAGCACCAGCGGGAAGACGATCTTCTCGAGCTTCGACACCGGACGCAGCTGAGTCATGGTGATCTGGCGCTCACGCTTGGTGGTCAGCGCACGCATGATCGGCGGCTGGATCAGCGGCACCAGCGCCATGTAGGCGTAGGCGGCCACGGCGATCGCCCCCAGCAGCTCAGGCGCCAGGATGCTCGATACATAGATCGAAGTCGGCCCGTCGGCACCGCCGATGATGCCGATGGCGGCGGCCTGGTTGAGCGAGAAGTCCATCACCCCTAGCGCCGAGAGCCCCACCGCGCCGAGCACCGTGGCGAAGATGCCGAACTGCGCCGCGGCGCCCAGGAACAGGGTGCGCGGGTTGGCCAGCAGCGGACCGAAGTCGGTCATTGCCCCGACGCCCATGAAGATCACCAGCGGCGCGATGCCGGAGGCGATCGCCACCTGGTAGAAGGTGTAGAGCATGCCGTTGCTGTAGCCGACCCCGCGGGCCACGTCCTCGGCGGCGCGCAGCTGCTCCGGCCCGATGTCATCGCGGGCCTCGGCGTAGAGAACCTCGCGCCACGCCTCGGGGCCGACCAGCGGGTCGAGGGTCAGTTGCATGGCCGCGGCCATCTGCTGCAGCACAGCCGGACTGGCCACCTCGATGGCCTGATCCAGCGCCGACAGTGCCAGCCCCGCCTCGGGGATATTGGCGAGAATGCCGCCAAAGCCGATCGGTACCAGCAGCAGCGGCTCGAACTTCTTGTGGATGGCAAGATAGAGCAGGCCCAGGCCGATCAGGATCATCGCCAGCTGGCCGAATTGCAGGTTGTACAGCCCCGAGCCGTACCAAAGCGTCAACAGGTTATCCATGCGTCGCCCTTAGAGCACGATCAACGTATCGCCTACCGATACGCTGTCGCCTTCTTTGACCTTGACCTCGGACACCGTGCCGGCACTGGCCGCACGCACTTCGGTCTCCATCTTCATGGCTTCGAGGATGATCACCACGTCACCTTCGGCAACGCTGTCCCCGGCCTTGACGTTGACCTTGAAGATATTGCCGGCCAGCGGGGCGGTGATCGACTCGCCGCTGGCGGCCGGGGCACTGGCGGCGGGGGTCGCGGCGGGCTGAGGCGCGGCTCCGCCCTCCTGCACCTGGCCGATCTCGCCACCCTCGGCGACCTCGACCACGTACTGCTTGCCGTTGACGGTGATGGTGTAGGTCTCGGGGCCGGCAGCGGCCTGAGTGTCGGCTGGCTTTGCCACCGCCCCGCCTTTCTGGGTCGTCGCCGGAAGATTGGCCGCCGCGGCGTCCGGCGCCTGGGGTACCGGCTCGAAGGCATCCGGGTTGTCGCGGTTCTTGAGGAACTTGAGGCCGATCTGCGGGAACAGCGCATAGGTCAGGACGTCGTCGATCTCACGCTCGCCCTGTTCGAGGCGGATGCCTTCGTCCTTGGCCTTGGCCTTGAGCTCGTCGCGCAGGCGATCCATCTCCGGCTCGAGCAGGTCGGCCGGCCGGCAGGTGATCGGCGCCTCGCCCTTCAGCACGCGCTCCTGCAGCTCGGTGTTGTAGGGCGCAGGGGCGGCGCCGTACTCGCCCTTGAGCAGCGCCTGGACCTCCTTGGAGATCGACTTGTAGCGCTCGCCCATCATCACGTTCATCACCGCCTGGGTGCCGACGATCTGCGAGGTGGGCGTGACCAGCGGGATGAAGCCGAGGTCCTCGCGTACCTTGGGGATCTCGGAAAGCACGTCGTCGAGCTTGTCGCCGGCGCCCTGCTCCTTGAGCTGGCCTTCCATGTTGGTGAGCATGCCGCCGGGCACCTGGGCCACCAGGATCCGCGAGTCGATGCCCTTGAGCGAGCCCTCGAAGGCGGCGTACTTCTTGCGCACCTCGCGGAAGTAGGCGGCGATCTCCTCGAGCAGCTCGAGGTCGAGGCCGGTGTCGCGCTCGGTGCCGGCGAGGATCGCCACCACCGACTCGGTGGGGCTGTGGCCGTAGGTCATCGACATCGACGAGATCGCGGTGTCGACGTTGTCGATGCCCGCTTCGACGGCCTTGAGCGCGGTCGCCGTGGACATGCCGGTGGTGGCATGGCACTGCATGTGCACCGGAATCTTGAGCGCCTTCTTCAAGCGCGAGACCAGGTCGAAGGCGGTATAGGGGGTGAGCAGCCCGGCCATGTCCTTGATCGCCAGGGAGTCGGCGCCCATCGCTTCGATCTGCTGGGAGAGCTCGACCCAGCCCTCGATGGTGTGCACCGGGCTGACGGTATAGGAGATGGTGCCCTGGGCGTGGCCCTCGACGTCGCGTACCGCCTTGATCGCCCGCTCCAGGTTGCGCGGGTCGTTCATGGCATCGAAGACGCGGAACACATCGACGCCGTTGGTGCGAGCACGCTCGACGAACTTGTCGACCACGTCATCGGCGTAGTGGCGGTAGCCGAGCAGGTTCTGGGCGCGCAGCAGCATCTGCTGGCGGGTGTTGGGCATCGCCTCCTTGAGGGCGCGGATGCGGGCCCAGGGGTCTTCGCCAAGATAGCGGATGCAGGCGTCGAAGGTGGCACCACCCCAGGACTCCACTGACCAGAAGCCGACCTCGTCGAGCTTGGCAGCGATCGGTAGCATGTCATCGAGGCGCATGCGGGTGGCGAACAGCGACTGGTGAGCGTCGCGCAGCACCACATCGGTGATGCCCAGCGGGCGTTGGCTCTCACTCATGTGACCTTATCCTTGTAGCTGAAATCGTATCTTGGCTGGCCGACGCCATCGCTCAGCGGCGATGACGCTGACGGTAACGGTGCAGGGCGGCGCTCATCACCACCATCAGTTCTTCGCTGTCGCCGGCGCCTGACGGAGCCGCGGGCCGCGGCGGTGCCTCGGCGGCGGGCGCCGGCGCCAGGCGCCTGACCAGCAGTGACATGATGGTGGTCGACAGTACCAGCACGGTCAGGAAGACGAACACGAAGCCCATGCCGAAGGCCATCAGGGCGAGGCCCTCTTGCATCAGTTGGGTGTCCAGCATGTCAAAATCCCCTTGCTCTTGCGCGGCACATTGAGGTCCGTGGCGGCGCATCTTGGCTGGTACAATAACCTGCCTGAATTCCACGATATTGCAATGACACCATGGTTGAGCCGCACGTTGTTAATTTACTACATAAGGGCCGCATCGGCCTAGCGCCCATGGAGGGCGTGATCGATGCGCACACCCGTGCGTTGCTCACCGCCCGCCCCGGCTTCGACTGGACGGTCACCGAGTTCGTGCGCGTGGTCGATACGCGCCTGCCGCCACGGGTGTTCCTCAAGCACTGCCCGGAGCTGGCCCGGCATGCCCAGGGCGAGCCGATGGCCACGCCCAGCGGCGTCGCGGTGCACCTGCAGCTGCTCGGCTCGGACCCCGAGGCGCTGGCCGCCAACGCCGAGCAGGCGATCCGCCTTGGCGTTACCAGCCTGGATCTCAACTTCGGCTGCCCGGCCAAGCTGGTCAATCGTCACGACGGCGGCGCCTCGCTGCTACGCGACCCACAGCGGGTCGAGCGGGCGGTCGCCGCCGTGCATCGCGCCTCGGCAGGCCGGGTGCCGGTCACCGCCAAGGTTCGCCTGGGCTTTGCCGACCGCCGCCTGGCACTCGACTGCGCTCGCGCCACCGAACAGGGCGGCGCGGCGCAGCTGGTGGTCCACGCCCGCACCCGCAACGAGGGCTACCGGCCGCCGGCCCACTGGGAGTGGATCGGCCGCATTCGCCGCCACCTGGCCATTCCGGTGGTGGCCAACGGCGACATCTGGTGCCTCGAAGACTACTGGCAGGCGCGCACGCTGTCCGGCTGCGACGACGTGATGCTCGGTCGCGGCGCCCTGGCCGACCCGTGGCTGGCGGCACGCATTCGCCACTGGCAGGCAACCGGCATGCGCCTGCCCGAGACCCACTGGGCGAGCCGTGCCGCCATGCTGAGCGACTATGCCGCATTGCAGCGTAGCACACTTCCCGCGCGGGTCGTGGTGTCGCTGCTCAAGCAGTGGCTCAATCAGATGCGCGGCCGCGACGCCGAAGCGGCACGCCGCTTTGCGACGCTCAAGCGCATCACCGATCTCGATGCGCTGCTGGCAGGCTTGCTGAGCGAGACACCCGGCCATCCGCCGGGCAAAAAGAAGGCGTCGCTCGCAAGCTGCGAGGACGCCTGACACGATCGTGCAAAAACACAAAACCCGCCCTCATTGAACGAGGACGGGTCGAAAAGTGGCGCGCCCGGGAGGATTCGAACCTCCGACCCCCTGATTCGTAGTCAGGTACTCTATCCAGCTGAGCTACGGGCGCGTAGCTGTCATATCGACAGATGACGTACTGCCACGAACGTCATGGGGTATCGCATTGATACGGCGTATCGTGGGGAAGCTGGCGCGCCCGGGAGGATTCGAACCTCCGACCCCCTGATTCGTAGTCAGGTACTCTATCCAGCTGAGCTACGGGCGCAACTTCCAGTGCATGCTGTGCATACGTGTGTCGATGGCATAACGCTGTGCTTACACGGCGTAAATGGCGGAGAGGGAGGGATTCGAACCCTCGATGAGGCTATAAACCCCATACTCCCTTAGCAGGGGAGCGCCTTCAGCCACTCGGCCACCTCTCCTCATCAACACGGCGCGTATGTTACCGTTTCCGAAGGCCATTGTCCAATGCCCGCCGAAATTTTCTTGCTCTGGCGGCCTCGCCAAGCCGCTCCGCCAGGACACCTTGCAAACGCTCTTACACACCTGATGAGCGCAGCACAAACGCGCGAAAGCCGGCAAAGTGCGAGACTCTGCCGGCCCGAGCGTGCGCCTGACAACCCCGACCGTCAGGTCGTGCGTCAGGCCTGAGACTCACCGTCGCTGCCGTCGGATTTTTCACGCTGGATGCGCTGATAAATCTCTTCACGGTGCACGGCCACATCCTTGGGCGCATTAACCCCGATGCGAACCTGGTTACCCTTGACCCCGAGTACCGTCACGGTGATGTCATCACCGATCATCAGGGTCTCGCCGACACGGCGGGTTAGGATGAGCATGACTGATCTCCTTCTCAGACTTACGGCTACGGGATGCACTACGCCTGTCGCCAAGCGCTGACAGATTATGCGCCATTCGTCACGCTAGGCCAAACTCGGTACAAAATTCATACGCCGCCATGACACGCGAAATTGGCGTTGAATGAAAGCACCGCGGAGTGCATCGGCTTCCTTTCTCCCTAAGCGTAGAACGCATCACGCTTGAGCGGGTTCCTTATTCGCTCTCGATATCGCTCTTGTCGAGACCAAACGCCTTGTGCAGCGCCTTGACCGCGAGTTCCATGTGCTTCTCGTCGATCACCACCGAGATCTTGATCTCCGAGGTCGAGACCATGCGGATATTAATGTTCTCATCGGCCAGTACGCGGAACATCTTAGACGCCACGCCGGCGTGGGAGCGCATGCCTACCCCGACCAGCGAGACCTTGGCGATGTTGTCGTCGCCGCGCAGCTCGCCGCCACCGAGATCCGGGATCACGGTCTCCTCGATGATACGCGTGGTCTGCTTGAAGTCGCCCTTGGCTACGGTGAAGGTGAAGTCGGTGTAGTCACCCACCGGCGCCACGTTCTGCACGATCATGTCGACTTCGATATTGGCATCGGCGATCGGGCCGAGAATCCGCGACGCCACGCCCGGCACGTCTGGGGTGTTGAGCAGGGTCAGCTTGGCTTCGTTGGCGGTGAAGGCGATACCGGAGATCAGCGGTTCTTCCATGGAGTCCTCTTCTTCATCTGTGTCAGCGACGATCAGGGTGCCGGGGCCATCCTCGAAACTGGACAGCACGCGCAGCGGGACGTTGTACTTGCCGGCGAACTCCACGGCGCGAATCTGCAGCACCTTGGAGCCGAGGCTGGCCAGCTCGAGCATCTCCTCGACGGTGATGGTCTCGAGCCGCTTGGCCTTGGAGCAGACCCGCGGGTCGGTGGTATAGACGCCGTCTACGTCGGTATAGATCTGGCACTCGTCGGCCTTGAGCGCCGCGGCCAGGGCTACCCCGGTGGTGTCGGAGCCACCCCGCCCGAGGGTAGTGATATTGCCCTCGTCGTCGGCGCCCTGGAAACCAGCCACCACCACCACCTGACCCGCGTCGATATCCTCACGCATGTCATCGGTGTCGATGCCCTGGATACGCGCCTTGGTATGGGCGCTGTCGGTGCGAATGCCGACCTGGGCACCAGTGTAGGAGGTCGCCGGCACGCCCAGCTTGTGCAGCGCCATGGCCAGCAGCGAAATGGTCACCTGCTCACCGGTGGACACCAGCATGTCCATTTCGCGCGGCGTGGGTTCGTCGTTGATTTCGCTGGCCAGGCCGATCAGACGGTTGGTTTCGCCGCTCATCGCCGACACCACCACCACGATCTGGTGACCCTCGTCGCGGAAGCGCTTGACCTTCTCCGCCACCGCCTTGATGCGCTCCACCGAGCCCACCGAGGTGCCACCGAATTTCTGTACGTATAACGCCATATGCGATTGTCCTGGTTGTCAGTGGAAAGTGTGTTGTCAGCCGAGCTTGGCGGCAAGCCAGTCCGGCACGCTGCCGAGTGCCCCAGGCAGGGCCGCGGCGTCGCTGCCACCGGCCTGGGCCATGTCCGGCCGGCCACCGCCCTTGCCGCCGACCTGGCCGGCCACGTGGTTGACCAGCTCGCCGGCCTTGACCCGCGCCGTGAGGTCGTCGGTGACCCCGGCGATCAGGCTGACCTTGGCGGCGCTCTCATCGGCCACGCCGAGCACCACGACCCCCGAGCCGAGCTTGTTCTTGAGCTGGTCGAGCACGCCGCGCAGCTCCTTGCCGGAGACGCCCTCGAGCTGCTTGACCAGCAGCTTGACGCCGCCGATCTCCACGGCCTCGGCGAGCATGTCGCTGCCGGCGGCGCTGGCCAGCTTGGCCTTGAGACGCTCGAGCTCCTTCTCCAGGCTGCGGTTGCGCTCGACCAGCGAGGCGACCCGCTCCTCGACCTGCTCCGGCTTGCTCTTGAGGGTCTCGCCGAGGCGCGCGACCCGCGCCTCCTGGACCTGGAAGTAGGCCAGCGCATGCTCGCCGGTGAGCGCCTCGATGCGCCGCACGCCTGAGGCGATGCCGGTCTCGCTGACGATATGGAAGCAGCCGATATCGCCGCTGCGCGCCACGTGGGTGCCGCCGCACAGCTCGATGGAAAAGTCGTCGGCGCCGATGGTCAAGACGCGGACGTTGTCGGCGTACTTGGCCTCGAACAGCGCCGCCGCACCCTTGGCCTTGGCCTGGTCGAGGCTCATCTGCTCGATGCGGGTATCGGCGTTGGCGAGTATCTGGGCGTTGACGATGGCCTCGACCTCGGCCAGCTGCGCCGGGGTCATCGCTTCGAAGTGGCTGAAATCGAAGCGCAGGCGCTCGGCACTGACCAGCGAGCCCTTCTGCTGCACGTGATCGCCGAGCACCATGCGCAGCGCCTTGTGCAGCAGGTGGGTGGCGGAGTGGTTGCGCACCGTGGCGCCGCGCAGGTCGGCGTCGACCTGGGGCCGCACCTCGGCGCCCACGCGCAGCTCGCCGTCGACCAGCACGCCGTGGTGCAGATGATGCCCGCCCTGCTTCTGGGTGTCGGTCACCTGAAAGCGCCCGCCGTTGGCGTGCAGGTAGCCGGTGTCGCCGACCTGGCCGCCGGACTCGCCGTAGAACGGCGTACGATCCAGCACCACCACTCCCTTGCTGCCCGCCTCCAGCGCGGCCAGCGGGTTGCCCTCGGCGTCGACCAGCGCGGTGACACGGGCGTCATCCTCGAGGCGCTCATAGCCGGTGAAGGCGGTCTCGCCGTCGAGCTCGATGGCCGCCGCGTAATCGGCGCCGAACTGGCTGGCCGCGCGGGCACGCTGGCGCTGGGCCTCGAGTTCGCGCTCGAAACCGGCTGCGTCGAGGCTCACGCCGCGCTCACGGCACACATCAGCGGTCAGGTCGAAGGGGAAGCCGTAGGTGTCGTAGAGCTTGAACACCGTGGCGCCGGGCAGCTCATCACCCTCGAGGTCGGCCAGCGCCGCCTCGAGCAGGCCCATGCCGTGGTCCAGGGTGCGCGCGAACTGCTCCTCCTCCTTGAGCAGCACCCGGGCGATCTGCTCGCTGGCCTCGCGCAGCTCGGGATAGGCCTCGCCCATCTCGGCGTCGAGCGCCGCCACCAGCTTGTGGAAGAACGGCTCGCTGGCGCCCAGCTTGTGGCCGTGGCGGATGGCGCGGCGGATGATCCGGCGCAGTACGTAGCCACGCCCCTCGTTGGAGGGCAGCACGCCGTCGGCGATCAGGAAGGCGCAGGAGCGGATATGGTCGGCGATCACGCGCAGCGATGGCGTGGTGGTATCGCCGTGTCCGGTGGCCTTGGCGGCGGCATCCAGCAGGTTCTGGAACAGGTCGATCTCGTAGTTGGAGTGCACGCCCTGGAGCACCGCCGCAACCCGCTCGAGGCCCATGCCGGTGTCGATGGAGGGCTTGGGCAGCGGGTTGAGAGTCCCGCTGGCATCGCGATCGAACTGCATGAACACCAGGTTCCAGATCTCGATGTAGCGGTCGCCGTCCTCTTCTGGGCTGCCCGGCGGGCCGCCCCACACCTCGGGGCCGTGGTCGAAGAAGATCTCCGAACTCGGTCCACAGGGGCCGGTGTCGCCCATCTGCCAGAAGTTGTCCTCGTCGAGCTTGGAGAAGCGCGCCGGATCGATGCCGATCTCCTCCTTCCAGATCTTCTCAGCCTCGTCGTCGCTGACGTGCACGGTGACCCACAGCTTGTCGGCGGGCAGGCCCAGGCGCTCGGTGAGGAAGATCCAGGCGAAGCGAATGGCGTCACGCTTGAAGTAGTCGCCAAAACTGAAGTTGCCCAGCATCTCGAAGAAGGTGTGGTGGCGCGCGGTATAGCCGACGTTGTCCAGGTCGTTGTGCTTGCCGCCGGCTCGTACGCAGCGCTGGGCCGAGGTGGCGCGCACATAGGGGCGCGGGTCGCGGCCCAGGAAGACGTCCTTGAACGGCACCATGCCGGCGTTGGTGAACAGCAGGGTCGGGTCGTTGCCGGGCACCAGCGAGCTCGTCGGCACGATGGTGTGGCCCTGCTCTTCGAAGAAGGTCAAAAAGGCCTGTCTGATATCTGCACTTTTCATAGGGTGTCCGTGACGATAAGCGTGTTGACCTGGCGGGCGAGCCGGCGCACAGGGCACGATCTGGGTCGCTCAAAGGGGCACTAGTATAACGCAGTCGTCAAGCAACGACAGCGGGGGACCCTGAGGAGGATAGTTCGGGGGGTAGTTGGTGCAGCTCAGGCCGACCAGGCGTACTGCATGGCGTGGCGCACCTGCTCGAAGTCGAAGCCCCGCGAGGCCAGGAAACGCTCGCGACGGGCGCGCTCGCGGGGCGACTCACCGGGGCCGGTAAAGCGCTTGGCCAGCGCCTCGGCGGCCAGCGCGAACCAGTCGGCCTCGCCTCGATCCTCGCTCTCGCTCAGGGCCTGCTGGATGCCGTCGCGGTCGATGCCGCGCTGGCCAAGCTCGGCGCGAATCTTGAGCGGGCCCTGGCCGCGGGCAATGCGCGAACGCACGAAGGTCTCGGCGAAGCGCGCATCGCACTGCAGGTTCTGCTCGGCCAGGCCATCGAGGCACGCCTCGATGGCCGCGGCCTCGTGCCCCTTCGCCGCTAGCCGGCTGTGCAGCTCGGCGCGGGAGTACTCGCGCCGCGCCAGCAGCCGAATGGCGTCATCGCGCGGCGACGGGGCGTCAGCGTCGGGCGTGCGCTGCTGCATGGCTTAGAGCAGGCCGTCCTCGCTGGACTCGTCGGCGCTGTCGGCCAGGGCCTCCTCAGGCTTGGGCTTGTCTTTCTCCCTGGGCTCGACGGTGGCCAGCAGCTGCCCGCGGATACCGGACTCGATCTCGTCCATGATCGCCGGGTTGTCTTCCAGGAACTGGGCGGCGTTGGCCTTGCCCTGGCCGATCTTGTTGCCCTGGTAGCTGTACCAGGCACCGGCCTTGTCGACCAGCTTGCACTGCACGCCCAGGTCGATGACCTCGCCGGCGTGGTAGATGCCCTTGCCGTAGAGAATCTGGAACTCGGCCTGGCGGAACGGTGGCGCCACCTTGTTCTTGACCACCTTGACGCGGGTCTCGTTGCCGGTGACTTCGTCGCCCTGCTTGACCGAACCGGTGCGGCGAATATCGAGGCGCACGCTGGAGTAGAACTTCAGGGCGTTGCCGCCGGTGGTGGTTTCGGGGCTGCCGAACATCACCCCGATCTTCATGCGGATCTGGTTGATGAACACCACCATGCAGTTGGCGTTCTTGATGTTGCCGGTGATCTTGCGCAGCGCCTGGGACATCAGGCGCGCCTGCAGGCCGACGTGGGAGTCGCCCATCTCGCCCTCGATCTCGGCACGCGGGGTAAGTGCCGCCACCGAGTCGATGATGATCACGTCGACGCCGCCGGAGCGTACCAGCATGTCGCAGATCTCGAGGGCCTGCTCGCCGGTGTCGGGCTGCGAGACCAGCAGGTCGTCGAGGTTGACGCCGAGCTTCTCGGCGTAGCTCGGGTCGAGGGCGTGTTCGGCATCGATGAAGGCGCAGGTCTTGCCCTGCTTCTGGGCCTGGGCGATCACCGACAGGGTCAGGGTGGTCTTGCCCGAGGACTCGGGACCGAAGATTTCAACCACGCGCCCCAGCGGCAGACCGCCGATGCCCAGGGCGATATCCAGGCCCAGGGAACCGGTCGACACCGACGGCATGATCACCCGGGGCGTATCGCCCAGCCGCATCACGGTGCCCTTGCCAAACTGGCGATCGATCTGGGAGAGGGCGGCATTCAATGCCTTGGAACGGTTGTCGTCCTGGGCCATGGGAGATCTCCTAAGCGATTGCGGATATAGCGTCGATCACGAGCTCGGGATCGAATACTGTATGACTGCACAGTAGTATGGCGAAAAATTCCTCGCGCGCCTACTCTCAGTCGGTAAATTTCTGTGCCTCAGGCCTCGAGGCGCTGGATCAGTCCCACCAGTGCGGCACGCACGGCCTGCTCGCGCACCGCGCGGCGGTCGCCGGGGAAGTGGTAGTGCTCGGCTTGCTGGGTGTCGGCGTCGCCCCACGCCAGCCACACCAAGCCCACCGGCTTGGCCTCCGAGCCGCCACCGGGCCCCGCCACGCCGCTGATCGCCACGCCCAGCGCGGCGCCGCTGTCGCCACAGGCGCCGGCGACCATCGCCTCGACCACCTCGCGGCTCACCGCACCGTGCGCCTCGAGCAGCGCTGGGTCGACGCCGAGCAGGCGCGACTTGGCGGCGTTGGAGTAGGTCACGTAGCCGGTCTCGAAGTACTCGGAGCTGCCCGCCACCGCGGTGATGGCGTTGGCCACGCCGCCGCCGGTGCACGACTCGGCGCAGGTCACCTGCCGCCCGTGCTGGCGGCACAGCCGACCGAGCCGCTCGGCGAGGGTGGCGAGATCGAGATTGCTGAGGCGCTGGGGGGATGCTGGCATGCCGGGTCTCCTGACGTGGCGCTGGCTTGCGCGTAGAATACTGCCTTTTGGTCGCGAATGCAGAGTCGTCGACGCTAGGTCCCATCCAAGGAGTCAAGGAACCCCATGAGCCAGGCCAGCCCCTCGCACACGCCGATGATGCAGCAGTTCCTGAAGATCAAGCGCGAGCATCCCGACGTGCTGCTGTTCTATCGCATGGGCGACTTCTATGAGCTGTTCTTCGACGACGCCAAGCGCGCCGCCAAGCTGCTCGACATCACCCTGACACAGCGCGGCCAGTCGGCGGGCAAGCCGATTCCCATGGCCGGCGTGCCCTACCACAGCGCCGAGGGCTACCTGGCGCGCCTGGTCCAGGCCGGCGAGTCGGTGGCGATCTGCGAGCAGATCGGCGACCCGGCACTGGCCAAGGGGCCGGTGGAGCGCCGGGTGGTGCGCATCGTCACCCCCGGCACCCTGCACGACGAGGCGCTGCTCGACGCCCACCGCGACAACCTGCTGCTGGCCCTGCACAGCCAGGGCGGGCGCTGGGGACTGGCCTGGCTGGAGCTCTCCAGCGGGCGCTTCAGCGTGCTCGAGGTCGACGACGACGCCGAGATGCTGGCCGAAGTGCAGCGCCTGGCACCGGCCGAGCTGCTCGCCGCCGACGGCCTCGAACTGCCGCCGTCGCTCGACGGGCGGGCCAGCCTCAAGCGCCAGAGCGACTGGCTGTTCGACCGCGACAGCGCGCTGCGCCTGCTGTGCGACCAGTTCCAGGTCCAGGACCTGCGCGGCTTCGGCTGCGCCCACCTGGAGGCGGCGATCATCGCCGCCGGCGTGCTGGTCGACTACGCCCGCGACACCCAGCGCTCGCGGCTGCCCCACGTCACCGCCATCGGCGTCGAGAACCGCGACGACGCGGTGGTCATCGATGCCGCCAGCCGCCGCAATCTGGAGATCGATACCAACCTCGGCGGCAGCGGCGACAACACCCTGGCCAGCGTGCTCGACACCACCGCCACGGCGATGGGCGCTCGCCTACTCAAGCGCTGGCTCAACCGCCCGCTGCGCGACCGTGCGCTGATCGGCGCGCGCCAGACCGCGGTGACCCTGCTGCTCGACCAGGAGGGCTACCTGGCACTGCGCGACGACCTCAAGGCGATCGGCGACGTCGAGCGCATCCTGGCGCGGGTGGCACTGCGCAGCGCCCGTCCCCGCGACCTGGCGCGGCTGCGCGACGCCCTCAATGCCCTGCCCGAGCTGCAGGACGCGCTGCGCGGCTACGCCGAGGGCAGCGCCCTGGACGACCTCAGGCGGCATATCCGCCCCTATCCGGAGCTCGCCTACACCCTGAGCCGGGCACTCGTCGACAATCCACCGGTGGTGATTCGCGACGGCGGCGTGATCGCCGACGGCTTCGACGACGAGCTCGACGAATACCGCGGCCTGGCCGAGCACGCCGGCGACTACCTGATCGAGCTCGAGCGCCGCGAGCGCGAGCGCACCGGTCTGGCCAACCTCAAGGTCGGCTACAACCGCGTCCACGGCTACTACATCGAGATCCCCCGCGGCCAGGCCCGCGACGCCCCGGCCGACTACATTCGCCGCCAGACCCTGAAGAACGCCGAGCGCTTCATCATTCCCGAACTCAAGGAGTTCGAGGACAAGGCGCTGTCCGCCAAGTCCCGCTCCCTGGCCCGCGAGAAGCTCCTGTACGAGAGCCTGCTCGATGACCTCAATGCCGAGCTGGGGCCGCTCCAGGCCAGCGCCCAGGCCCTCGCCAGCCTCGACGTGCTGGCCACCTTCGCCGAGCGCGCCGAAGCACTGGGCTTCGTGCGGCCACGGCTGGCCGAGGCGCCGGGGATCGACATTCGTGGCGGCCGCCACCCGGTCGTCGAGCAGGTCAGCGACCACCCCTTCGTGCCCAACGACCTGATCATGGACGACGACCGTCGCATGCTGGTGATCACCGGCCCCAATATGGGCGGCAAATCGACCTACATGCGCCAGGCGGCGCTGATCGTACTGCTCGCCCACACCGGCTGCTTCGTGCCCGCCGACGACGCCGAGATCGGCCCGGTGGATCGTATCTTCACCCGCATCGGCTCCTCCGACGACCTGGCCGGCGGGCGCTCGACCTTCATGGTCGAGATGACCGAAACCGCCAACATCCTGCACAACGCCAGCGACCACAGCCTGGTATTGATGGACGAGATCGGCCGCGGCACCAGCACCTTCGACGGCCTGTCGCTGGCCTGGGCCAGCGCCGAGCAGCTGACCCGCTCGCGGGCCTTCACGCTGTTCGCCACCCACTACTTCGAGATGACCGCGCTCGCCGAGCAGGCACCCGGCGTGGCCAACGTCCACCTCACCGCCGCCGAGCACCGCGAGGGCATCGTCTTCATGCACCGCGTCGAGGAGGGTCCGGCGAGCCAGAGCTACGGCCTGCAGGTCGCACAGTTGGCCGGTGTGCCCCAGGGGGTGATCGCCCGGGCGAGGGAGAAGCTCGCCCAGCTCGAGCAGCATGAAGTCGACCAGGGCAGCCGCCCCTCGCTTGCCGCCGGCGGCGAACCGGTACCCCAGCAGAATGATCTGTTCGCCAGCGCGCCGCATCCACTGATCGACGAGCTCGGCGGCCTGGCTCTCGACGAGCTGAGCCCACGCCAGGCGCTGGAGCTGCTGTATCGCTGGCGGGAGGCGCTGTAGGCCATTGCTGCGCTGTAAGGACTGCTAGGCATTGCTGAGGGGCGCCGGAGGCAGGTCGAAGAGGGGGGGGGTGCGCCATGGATGGCCCCAGGGATGGGTTTACAGCGCCCCCTCGTAGGCCTGCCTGCGGATCAGCCCCTAGCGGAGCCCTCGCCTTAGGCAGATACTCTCGCGCCGAAACGGCAAGCACATCGCTTGCGACGCTATGGGGGCACGACTAGAATGGTCAGATTCCCCGCCGCACCAGCATAAAAACATCGGCTCTTATAACTTTTTATCAAACCATCATCGTGGCCGAGCGACCGGCCAGAGGAAGGGAGACTGGCATGACATTCGTCGTCACCGAGAACTGCATCAAGTGCAAGTACACCGACTGTGTCGAGGTCTGCCCGGTGGACTGCTTCTACGAGGGGCCCAATTTCCTCGTCATCCATCCCGACGAGTGCATCGACTGCGCGCTGTGCGAGCCTGAGTGCCCCGCCGAGGCGATCTATGCCGAGGATGAGCTACCCGAGGGCCAGGAGGAGTTCATCGAGCTCAACGCCGAACTCGCCGAGGTGTGGCCGAACATCGCCGAGAAGAAGGACCCGCTGCCCGACGCCGAAGAGTGGGATGGTAAGCCCGACAAGCTGGCCCAGCTAGAGCGCTAGGTTTTGTTCGAAAACTGCCTGCGCTCGCCGACTTTTCGTACAAACCTAAGCCCATTAATCGCCAGACAAAAAAACGCCGCCGGTCAGTGACCGGCGGCGTTTTTCATCGTGCGTGCATGGAAAAGGCGACCCGTAGGTCGCCCGCTCCAAGCCGAATCCCTTGAGCACATCCTTATGCCCACATCCTGATGGTGACGTCCGTGCCGAGAGACGGCTTCCTGCCATACCCGGCGCACCACGACTAGCATCCCGTTGCATCCTGCCGGAAAAGCACTCCCCGCTTCTCCAAATCCCGAGGACATTGTGGCAGTTCTCGCCGGCATCACAAGCCGGCCTCCACATCGCCCGCTGGGCCTTCTGCGCCGACACAGAATGAAAAATATCAAAAATATCAAAAACTTAAGAATATAGGGCGGGAAGAAATGCGCGCCCGAGCGGCAATTCCGAGCGAAGTTCTCAGGCGAAATGTACGAGATGTCTTACACGAGATGAAGAGATTCGCTACAACGTCTGCGCTCCGACCGGCCTGCAAGCGGCCATGAAAAAGGCGGGACCGATCAACGGCCCCGCCTGAGCTTACCGCTTGGGCACGCCGCCTGTCAGGCTTGGCCCTTGATCGCCGCCAGCCCCGGGTAGGCCACCTGGTCTCCCAGCTGCTGCTCGATCACCAGCAGGCGGTTGTACTTGGCGACGCGGTCGGAGCGGCACAGCGAGCCGGTCTTGATCTGGCCGGCCGAGGTGGCCACCGCCAGGTCGGCGATGGTGGTGTCCTCGGTCTCGCCGGAGCGATGCGAAATCACCGCGGTGAAGCCGGCGTCCTGGGCCATCTTGATGGCGTCCAGGGTCTCGGAGAGCGAGCCGATCTGGTTGAACTTGATCAGGATCGAGTTGCCGATCTGCTCGTCGATGCCGCGCTTGAGAATCTTGGTGTTGGTGACGAACAGGTCGTCACCGACCAGCTGTACCTTGTCGCCGAGCTTGTCGGTCAGGGTCTTCCAGCCGGCCCAGTCGGACTCGTCGAGGCCATCCTCGATGGAGACGATGGGGTACTGGTCGCACAGCTCGGCCAGGTAGTCGACGAAGCCCGCGGCGTCGAACGACTTGCCCTCGCCGGCCAGGGTGTACTGGCCGCCCTGATGGAACTCCGAGGCGGCACAGTCCAGCGCCAGGGTGACGTCGCGGCCCAGCTGATAGCCGGCGTCCTCGACGGCCTGCTTGATCACCGCCAGCGCTTCGGCGTTGGAGGCCAGGTTGGGGGCGAAGCCGCCCTCGTCGCCCACCGCGGTGGAGAGCCCCTTGGCCGACAGCACCTTCTTCAGGGCGTGGAAGATCTCGGCGCCGACGCGCAGCGCCTCGCGGAAGTTGGGTGCCGCCACCGGCTGGACCATGAACTCCTGGATGTCGACGTTGTTGTCGGCATGTTCGCCGCCGTTGAGGATGTTCATCATCGGCACCGGCATGCTGAACTGGCCCGGCTGACCGTACAGCGCGGCGATGTGCTCATAGAGCTCGACGCCCTTGGTGGCCGCCGCCGCCTTGGCCGCCGCCAGCGACACGGCGAGGATGGCGTTGGCGCCCAGGTTGGCCTTGTTATCGGTGCCGTCGAGTTCCAGCATCGCCTCGTCGAGGGCGCGCTGGTCGGCAGCCGTCATGCCCAGCAGGCGCTCGCGAATCGGCCCGTTGACCGCCTCGACGGCCTTGAGTACGCCCTTGCCCAGGTAGCGAGCCTTGTCGCCATCGCGCAGCTCCAGCGCTTCGCGGGAGCCGGTGGAGGCGCCGCTGGGCGCACAGGCGACGCCCTTGGCGCCGCTTTCCAGCACCACTTCGGCCTGAACGGTGGGGTTGCCACGCGAGTCGAGCACCTCGAGGGCGCGAACGTCGGCAATCTTGCTCATGGTGTCATCCTTTAATGAGTCAGCGTTGATCTAGCTTGAGAGAGGGTCACGGCTCCGCTCAAGAAATCGTCAGGGGCGCAAAGCCCTTGACCAGCTCATCGAGTGCCTTGAGCTGGGCAAGGAAGGGCTCGAGCTGGTCCAGCGGCAGCGCACAGGGCCCGTCGCACTTGGCGTTGTCCGGGTCCGGATGCGCTTCCAGGAACAGCCCAGCCAGCCCCACGGCCACTCCCGCCCGGGCCAGCTCGGCGACCTGGGCGCGGCGACCATCGGCGCTGTCGGCGCGCCCCCCCGGGCGCTGCAGCGAATGGGTCACATCGAAGAATAGCGGGTAGCCGGTCTGCTTCATCTCGCCGAAGCCGAGCATATCGACCACCAGGTTGTTGTAGCCGAAGCTCGAGCCGCGCTCGCAGAGAATCAGCCGGTCGTTGCCGGCCTCCTCGCACTTGCGGATGATATGGCGCATCTCGTGAGGCGCCAGGAACTGCGGCTTCTTTATATTGATCACCGCGCCGGTCTCGGCCATGGCCACCACCAGGTCGGTCTGACGCGCCAGGAAGGCCGGCAGCTGGATGATATCGGCGACCTCGGCGGCCGGCTGGGCCTGCCACGGCTCATGCACGTCGGTGATCACCGGCACCCCGTAGCGCGACTTGACCTCGGCGAGGATCGCCAGGCCTCTGTCGAGACCGGGCCCGCGGTAGGAGTGGATCGAGCTGCGGTTGGCCTTGTCGAAGCTGGCCTTGAACACGTAGGGCATGCCCAGTTTGGTGGTTGCCTCGACGTAGGCCGCCGCCACCTCGAGCGCCATGTCGCGGGACTCGAGGACGTTCATGCCGCCGAACAGCCCCAGCGGCAGGGCGTTGCCGGCCCGCAGGCCGGCGAACTCGATGATGCGTTGCGGTGACGACATGCTCGCTCCTTGAGCTCAGCCCTGCGGCTGGGCCTGGGAATGCTGGCGGGCGCGGACGTTCTTGTGCTCCAGCGCGGCGTTGACGAAGCCCGAGAACAGCGGATGGCCGTCGCGCGGCGTCGAGGTGAACTCGGGGTGGAACTGGCAGGCCACGTACCAGGGGTGATCGGGCAGCTCGATCATCTCCACCAGCGACTGATCGACGCTCTTTCCGGAGACCACCAGGCCAGCCTTCTCGAGCTCGTCGATGAACTGGTTATTGACCTCGAAGCGGTGGCGATGGCGCTCGACGATCTCGTCGCTGCCGTAGGCCTCGCGGGCCTTGCTGCCGGCCTTGAGGTGGCATATCTGGCCACCCAGGCGCATGGTGCCGCCGAGATCGGAAGCCGCGTCGCGCAGCTCGATCTTGCCTTCGGGGCTCAGCCACTCGGTGATCAGGCCCACCACCGGGTGCTGGGTATCATGGGTGAACTCGGTGGAGTTGGCATCCTGCCAGCCCGCCACATGGCGCGCGAACTCGATCACCGCGACCTGCATGCCGAGGCAGATGCCCAGGTACGGAATGTGGTTTTCGCGAGCGTAGCGGGCAGTGATGATCTTGCCCTCCACGCCGCGCTCGCCAAAGCCGCCGGGCACCAGGATGGCGTCCTTGCCGGCCAGGCGGTCGGTGCCGTGGCGCTCGATGTCCTCGGAGTCGACATAGTCGACGTTGACCTTGACCCGCCCCTGAATGCCGGCGTGGATCAGCGCCTCGTTGAGCGACTTGTAGGCGTCGAGCAGCTCCATGTACTTGCCAACCATGGCGATATTGACCGACTTGAGCGGATTGAGCTTGGCGTCGAGCACCCGCACCCACTCATGCAGGTCGGCGTCGGCGGCTTCCAGACGCAGCTTGTCGCAGACGATTTCGTCGAGGCCGTGCTCATGGAGCATCAGCGGAATGCGGTAGATGGTGTCGGCGTCCTGCAGCGGCACCACGGCGCGCTCTTCGACGTTGGTGAACAGCGCGATCTTGCGCCGCTCGCTGGCCTCGAGCTCGACTTCGCTGCGGCAGATCAGGATATCCGGCTGGATACCGATGGAGCGCAGCTCCTTGACGCTGTGCTGGGTCGGCTTGGTCTTGGTCTCTCCGGCCGTTTTTATATAAGGCACTAACGTAAGATGCATAAAGATCGCGCGGTTGGCGCCGAGCTCGCTTCTGATCTGGCGGATCGATTCGAGGAACGGCAGCGACTCGATGTCGCCCACGGTGCCGCCGATCTCCACCAGCGCCACGTCGAAGCCCTCGCCGCCTTCGTAGACGCGGCGCTTGATCTCGTCGGTGATGTGCGGGATCACCTGCACGGTGCCGCCCAGGTAGTCGCCGCGGCGCTCCTTGCGCAGCACGTGCTCGTAGACGCGGCCGGTGGTGAAGTTGTTGCCCTGGGTCATCTTGGTGCGGATGAAGCGCTCATAGTGACCCAGGTCGAGGTCGGTCTCGGCGCCATCTTCGGTGACGAACACCTCGCCGTGCTGGAAGGGGCTCATGGTGCCGGGATCGACGTTGATGTACGGATCCAGCTTGAGCATGGTGACCTTGAGGCCGCGCGCCTCGAGGATCGCCGCCAGCGAAGCCGACGCGATGCCCTTGCCGAGAGAGGACACAACGCCGCCGGTCACGAAGATATATCGTGTCATGGAAAACCTGTCGAAACGTGATCAGAAGGCGCCGCAGGAAACCGCGCCAGGATGGGACGACAGAGTAGCAGATTCGGCGAATCGGCTCAATTTTGGCGAGGCTAACGGAGTGGCATCAATAGTCAGGTGCTGCCGGCGCCTCCTGAAGGCGAGACGCGTGACCCCAAGGGCGAAACCCTGGCCATTCACTGGCGGCTACGCGTCGGGGCAAACCGGGGTCCCTCCCGCTTGCCCCTCGATCGACATCCATGTCGATCGCCGCGTGCCGCTGCGCTACTGGCCAGCGCCCTCGGGAAGTCACGCCGCTGCGCCTCCAGGAGGCTTGGGTCGCGGAATTCCACGCCCAACCTAGCGGCGCCGTGGTAGCAGGCCGCCGAAGGTCAGCGGCGCCGGGGACAGGTCGTAGAGGGGGTTCGATGCCAGGGATGGCATCGGTAGCGTCCAGGGACGGATTCACAGCGCCCCCTCGAAGACCTGTCGCCGGAAAAGCCGCGAGCTACTGGCACCACCCCGACGCCGCTCACCTTGGTGGCGTCAGGCACAAGACGCAGAATGCCACTTCCACCCCAGCGGCGCTGGGGCCAGGCCTTACACCCCCAGATAATCGAGGATGCCTTCGGCGGCCTGGCGGCCCTCGTAGACGGCCGTCACCACCAGGTCGGAGCCACGCACCATGTCGCCACCGGCAAAGATCTTCTCATTGCTGGTCTGGAAGGCGAACGCCGCCTCCTCGCTGGTCTTGATGCGGCCGCGCTCGTCTACCGCAATGCTGTTCGGCGCCAGCCAGTCGATATCGGTGGGCTGGAAACCGAAGGCGATGACCACCGCATCGGCGGGCAGAATCTCCTCCGAGCCCGGCACCACCTCGGGGCGCTGGCGGCCGTTCTCATCCGGCTCACCGAGCCGCGTGCGTACCACCTTGACGCCCTCGACCCGCTCCTCGCCGACCACCGCCACCGGCTGACGATTGAACAGGAAGTCGACGCCCTCCTCGCGGGCGTTCTTCACCTCACGCTTGGAGCCGGGCATGTTGTCCTCGTCACGGCGGTAGGCGCAGGTCACGCTGGCCGCGCCCTGACGGATCGCGGTGCGGTTGCAGTCCATGGCGGTATCGCCGCCGCCCAGCACCACCACCCGCTGACCTTCCAGCGACACATAGTCGGCAGGGTCCTTCTCGAAGCCCAGGCAGTGGTTGACGTTGGCGATCAGGTAGTCGAGGGCCTTGTGCACGCCGGGCAGATCCTCACCCGGGAAGCCGCCCTGCATGTACTTGTAGGTGCCCATGCCCATGAACACCGCATCGTACTCCTCGAGCAGCGCCTCGATGGTCACGTCGCTGCCGATATCGGTATTCAGGCGGAACTCGATGCCCATCTCCTCGAACACCGCGCGGCGCCGCTCCATGACGTGCTTCTCGAGCTTGAACTCGGGAATCCCGAAGGTCAGCAGGCCGCCGATCTCCGGATAGCGGTCGTAGACCACCGGCTTGACGCCGCTGCGCGCCAGGATATCGGCACAGCCGAGCCCGGCCGGGCCGGCGCCGATCACCGCCACCTTCTTGTCGGTCCAGGTGACGCCGGACATGTCCGGGCGCCAGCCCATGGCGAAGGCGGTGTCGGTGATGTACTTCTCCACCGAGCCGATGGTCACCGCGCCGAAGCCGTCGTTGAGGGTGCAGTCGCCCTCGCAAAGGCGATCCTGGGGACACACCCGACCGCACACCTCGGGCAGCGAGTTGGTCTGGTGCGACAGCTCCGCCGCCTCCAGGATGTTGCCCTCGCTGACCAGCTTCAGCCAGTTGGGAATATAGTTGTGGACCGGGCACTTCCACTCGCAGTAGGGGTTGCCGCAGTGCAGGCAGCGGTGCGCCTGGCTGGCCGCCTCCTGGGGCTTGTAGGGCTCGTAAATCTCGGCGAATTCCTTGGCCCGGGTACGCGCCTCTTTCTTCTGCGGGTCCTGGCGACCCACATCGATGAACTGAAAGTCGTTGCTCAGACGGTTTGCCATGGTCGTCTCTCCTCGAAGTCTGGAACGTCGGGCTTACTCGGGCCGCCGGCGGGATTCGGCAAGCAGGCCATTGAGGCTTGCCGCCTTGGGCTTGACCAGCCAGAAGTGGCGGATGAAGTCGCTGAAGTCCTCCAGGATGGCCTTGCCGCGGGCCGACTCGGTGGCCGCGACGTACTCCTCGATGACTTCCCGCAGGTGGCGCCGGTAGGCCTCCATGGCCTCGGTGTTGATCCGATGAATCTCGACCAGCTCGTGGTTGTACTTGTCGACGAAGGTGCGGTCCTCGTCGAGCACGTAGGCGAAGCCGCCGGTCATGCCGGCGCCGAAGTTGACGCCGGTCTCGCCGAGCACCGCGACCAGGCCGCCGGTCATGTACTCGCAGCAGTGGTCGCCGGCACCCTCGATGACCGCCTGGGCGCCGGAGTTGCGCACCGCGAAGCGCTCGCCGGCCTGGCCGGCGGCGAACAGCTTGCCGCCGGTGGCGCCGTACAGGCAGGTGTTGCCGACGATCGCCGTCTTGTGGCTCTCGAAGGTGCTGGCACGCGGCGGCACGATGGTGATCGAGCCACCGTTCATGCCCTTGCCGACGTAGTCGTTGGCGTCGCCCTCGAGGTGCAGGTGCAGGCCGCGGGCGTTCCACACCCCGAAGCTCTGCCCGGCCACGCCGGTGAAGCGCGCGGTGATCGGCGCTTCCTCGAGCCCCTCTTCGCCGTAGCGCTTGGCGATGGCCCCCGAGGTCAGCGCCGCCACGCTGCGATCGCAGTTGGTGATGGTGAACGAGAACTCACCGCCGGACCTGGCCTCGATGGCGTCGCTCAGCGCATCGAGCACCTCGCGGTTCTTGGCGCCCGGATCGTGGGGCACGTTGCGCTCCACCTGGCAGAACTGCGGGGCGTCCGCCGGCACGTGGTCGTTCTCCAGCAGCGGCGTCAGGTCGAGCCGGCGCTGGGCATTGGTCTGCCCCTCGATCACCTCGAGCAGATCGGTGCGGCCGATCAGGTCGGTGAGCTGGCGCACGCCGAGCAGCGCCATCAGCTCGCGCACTTCCTCAGCGATGAAGCGGAAGTAGTGCTTGACCATGTCGACGGTGCCCCGGAAGTGCTCGTCGCGCAGGTACTGGTGCTGGGTGGCGACGCCGGTGGCGCAGTTGTTGA
Organism: Halomonas sp. 1513; assembly: GCA_001971685.1. Taxonomy (NCBI): domain Bacteria; kingdom Pseudomonadati; phylum Pseudomonadota; class Gammaproteobacteria; order Oceanospirillales; family Halomonadaceae; genus Halomonas; species Halomonas sp. 1513. The sequence goes on along the minus strand of CP019326.1, from coordinate 543,323 downwards.
GGTGGCAGATGCGCAGGTACTTGCAGCCCAGCGCGACCATCGGCGCGGTGCCGAAGCCGAAGCTCTCGGCGCCGAGAATCGCCGCCTTGACTACGTCTAGGCCGGTCTTCAGGCCGCCGTCGGTCTGCAGGCGGATCTTGTCGCGCAGGCCGTTGATGCGTAGCGCCTGGTGCACCTCGGGCAGGCCCAGCTCCCAGGGGCTGCCGGCGTGCTTGATCGAGGTCAGCGGGCTGGCCGCGGTGCCGCCGTCGTAGCCCGACACGGTGATCAGGTCGGCGTAGGCCTTGGCCACGCCGGTGGCAATGGTGCCGATCCCCGGCTCGGAGACCAGCTTGACCGAGACCTGGGCGTCCGGATTGACCTGCTTCAAGTCGAAGATCAGCTGCGCCAGGTCCTCGATGGAGTAGATGTCGTGGTGCGGCGGCGGCGAGATCAGCGTCACGCCGGGCACCGAGTAGCGCAGCCGGGCGATCAGGTCGTTGACCTTGCCACCGGGCAGCTGGCCGCCCTCGCCGGGCTTGGCGCCCTGGGCGACCTTGATCTGCAGCACCTCGGCGTTGACCAGGTAGGCCGGGGTGACGCCGAAGCGCCCGGAGGCGATCTGCTTGATCTTGGAGCTGCGGATGGTGCCGTAGCGAGCCGGATCCTCACCGCCCTCGCCGGAGTTGGAGCGCCCGCCGGCCTCGTTCATGGCCTGGGCCAGCGCCTCGTGGGCCTCCGGCGACAGCGCGCCCAGCGACATGCCGGCGCTGTCGAAGCGCGGCAGCATGCTCTCCACCGGCTCTACCTCGTCCAGCGGCAGCGGCTCGGCGGCCGGTTTGAGGGCCAGCAGGTCGCGAATGGTCGCCACCGGGCGCTCGTTGACCAGCCGCGCGAATTTCTTCCACTTCTGGTAGTTGCCCTGCTGCACCGCCTCCTGCAGCGTCATCACCACGTCGGGGTTGTAGGCGTGGTACTCCTTGCCGTGAACGTACTTGACCAGGCCGCCCTGGCTGATGCCCTTGCGCGGCAGCCAGGCGTCGCGCGCCTGCAGCTCCTGCTGCATCTGGATCTCGGCGAAGCCGGCGCCCTCGATGCGCGAGGCCATGCCGGTGAAGCACATCTCCATCACCTCGGAGTGCAGCCCCACCGCCTCGAACAGCTGCGAGCCGCGGTAGGAGGCCAGGGTCGAGATGCCCATCTTGGAGAGGATCTTGTAGAGCCCCTTCTGCATGCCCTTGCGGTAGTTCTCGCGGGCATCCGCCGGGTTGCCGGTGAGTTCGCCGGTGCGGTGCATGTCGGCCAGCACCTGGTAGGCCAGGTAGGGGTAGACCGCGGTGGCACCGACGCCGAACAGCACCGCCATCTGGTGGGCGTCGCGGGCATAGCCGGTCTCGACCACGATATTGACCCGCGGGCGCAGCGCCAGGCGGCCCAGGTGATGGTGGATGGCACCGGTGGCGAGTGCCGCATGAATCGGCAGCTGGCCCTTCTCTAAGTCGGCATCGCTCAGCACCAGGATCACCTTGCCATCCTTCGCCGCCGCCTCGGCGGCCTGGCACAGCGCCTGCAGCGCCTGCTTGAGGCCCTGCTGCTCGGGATCGTAGGCAAGCGTCAGCGTGTGGCTGACGAAGGCGGGATCCTCGTTATTGACCAGCGCGGTGAACTTGCGCGGCGACAGGATCGGCGTGGTCAGGATGATCCGGTGGGCGTGGTCCGGGGTCGCTTCGAAGACGTTGAGCTCGGCGCCGATGCAGGTCTCCAGCGACATCACGATCGCTTCGCGCAGCGGATCGATGGGCGGATTGGTGACCTGGGCGAACTTCTGGCGGAAGTGGTCGGTGAGCACCCGGTTCTGGCGCGACAGCACCGCCATCGGCGTATCGTCGCCCATCGAGCCCACCGCCTCCTGGCCGCTTTCGGCCAACGGCCGCAGCAGCTGGTCACGCTCCTCGAAGCTGATCTGGAACATCTTCTGATAGACGTTCAGCTCGTTGGTGTCCATCGGTTGGAAGCGCGCCAGCTCGGTGAGGGCGGACTCCAGATAGTGGGCACGATCCTTCAGCCAGCGCTTGTAGGGGAAGGCCGACTTGAGACGCTCGTCGATGTCCTGGGTGTGCAGCACCTCGCCGGTCTCGGTGTCGATACCCAGCACCTGCCCGGGGCCCACCCGGCCCTTGGCGACCACGTCCTCGGGGGCGTAGTCGTAGGTACCGATCTCCGAGGCCAGGGTGATGAAGCCATTCTTGGTGATCACCCAGCGCGCCGGGCGCAGGCCGTTGCGATCCAGCATGCACACCGCGTTGCGCCCGTCGGTCATGACCATGCCGGCGGGGCCGTCCCACGGCTCCATGTGCATGGAGTTGTACTCATAGAAGGCGCGCAGGTCGCCGTCCATGGTCTCGACGTTCTGCCAGGCCGGCGGCACCATCATGCGGATGGCGTTGTAGATATCCATCCCGCCGGTCATCAGCACCTCGAGCATATTGTCCATGCTCGAGGAGTCGGAACCCACGGTATTGACGATCTCGTCGAGCTCGGCGATGTCCGGCAGCAGCTCATTGACGAAATTTTCCTTGCGCGAGTTGGCCCAGCCGCGGTTGGCCTCGATGGTGTTGATCTCGCCGTTGTGGGCCAGGAAGCGAAACGGCTGAGCCAGCGGCCAGCGCGGCGCGGTATTGGTCGAGAAGCGCTGGTGGAAGACGCAGATGGCGGTTTCCAGGCGCTCGTCGCCGAGGTCGCGATAGAAGGTGGGCAGGTCGACGGGCATCATCAGGCCCTTGTAGGAGACCACCTTGGCCGACAGCGAGCAGATATAGAAGTCATCTTCATCGCGCAGGCGCTGCTCGGCGCGGCGCCGCGCCATGAACAGGTCCACCGCCAGCTGCGCATCGAGCCGCTCATCGTCGGCCTCGACGAACAGCTGGCGGATGCGCGGCAGGCAGTCCATCGCCATCGGCCCGCACACGCTGGCGTCGGTGGGCACCTCGCGCCAGCCGTGCACGGTCAGGTTGCGGGCGGCAAGCTCAGCTTCCAGCACCTCGCGGGCGTGGGCTTCGCGGCCATCATCATCGGGCAGGAACAGGCTGCCCACGGCGAAGCTGCGACCCAGCTCGACGCCCAGCGACTCCCGCGCCACGGCGCGCATGAAATCGGTGGGCATCTTCAGCAGCAGGCCGCAGCCGTCACCGGTCTTGCCGTCGGCGGCAATGCCGCCGCGGTGGGTCATGCAGGTCAGCGACTCGATGGCGGTCTTGAGTAGCGCATGGCTGGCCTGGCCCTCCATGTGCGCGATCAGGCCGAAGCCGCAGTTGTCCCGGAACTCACCCGGCTGATGAAGACCCTGTCTCATGGGCGTGCCTCACTGAAATCGATGTCTTGTGTCCAGAAGCGCTCAGTGCTATCTTTTAATGTTTTGCTTAATTTTTAGTTACCGTTGAGCGGCCGTTGTCTGGCGTGAAAAAGGCCGTACAGCATAGCCAGCTACCCTGTGACACGCAATTCCCCTCCTCCTCCCCGATCAGAAAAATCGCCAGAAATCGGCTAGTTAGCTCAGCATTCAATAAAAAACACGTGGCATGTCAATGACTTGTACCATCAAGCTGCTCGCCTCAGAATTACTAGACTTTAGTCTTAATTTTACACAAAAGGCCATGCGAGTTGTGCATAAGGCATGCGAATTACTGCCTGAGCGCCCGGGCGGGCAGCAGTAAAAACGGCGCCTGCACTCAGCAGGCGCCGTGATCTTGATGTGGCGCAGGGCAGAGGTAGCTATATCAGCTGCGTGGATAGTCGCGCAGCAGCGCCTCGAGCAGTGCCGGTGGGGTCTGGTCGTCCAGGCAGGCATCGCCCAGCTCGCGCAGCAGGATCAGGCGCAGCCGGGTATCGATGTTCTTCTTGTCGAGACGCATGCGGCTCAGGAAGTCGTCGACGCCCATCGCCGCCGGGGCCGCCTCGGGCAGGCCGGCGGCAGCGACGATACGCCGCGCGCGGGCAACGTCCGCCTCGCTCAGCCAGCCCAACCTGTGTGACAGCTCGGCGGCCATCAGCATGCCGGTGCCGACGGCTTCGCCGTGCAGCCAGTTACCGTAGCCTTGATGCGCCTCGATGGCATGGCCGAAGGTGTGGCCGAGATTGAGCAGCGCGCGCACGCCCTGCTCGGTCTCGTCGGCGGCAACGATCTCGGCCTTGAGGGCACAGCTGCGGCGGATCGCCTCGCGCAGCGCCGCCTCGTCCAGCCCCCGCAGCGCCGCCATGTTGGTCTCCAGCCAGGCCAGGAAGTCGGCATCGCGGATCAATCCGTACTTGATCACCTCGGCGAGCCCCGCCGACAGCTCGCGGGGCGGCAGGGTGGCCAGGGTCGCGGTATCGATCAGCACCGCACGCGGCTGCCAGAAAGCACCGATCATGTTCTTGCCCAGCTGGTGGTTGACGCCGGTCTTGCCGCCCACCGAGGAGTCGACCTGGGAGAGCAGCGTGGTGGGCACCTGGAGGAAGGCCACCCCGCGCTGATAGCCGGCGGCGGCGAAGCCGACCATGTCGCCGATCACCCCGCCACCCAGTGCCACCAGCGTGCAGCGACGGTTGAAGCCGGCCTCGAGCAGGGCGTCCCAGATGCGGCTGACGTGGTCGAGGGTCTTGGTGGCTTCGCCGTCGGGCAGCACCAGTTCGCGCACCTCGAGGTCGGCGGGCAGGCCGGCCTTGAAGCGCTCGAGGTAGTGCGGCGCCACGACCTCATTGGTGACCACCATGACCTGGCGACCGGCCAGGTAGGGTACCAGCCACTGCGGATCGCCCAGCAGATCGGCGCCGATATGGATGGGATAGCTGCGCTCGCCGAGCTCGACGTTGAGCGTGACCGGTGACGGAGGGGGTTGAGTCATGTCAGGCCTTGCATTGCAGTGGATCGACGAGGCGCGTCACGCGGCGCACGATTTCGCTGACCACCGAGCGCGGACCGCGGCGGTCGGTGCGTACGATCAGGTCGGCGGTGGCACGATAGAGGGGATCGCGCTTGGCAAACATGCCGCGCAGGATCTCCTCGGGGTTGCCGTTCTGCAGCAGCGGCCGATTGCGATCCTTGGCGGTACGTCGCAGCTGCTGCTCGACGGTGGTATAGAGGTAGATCACCGTACCCCGCTCGCGCAGGGCCCGGCGGTTGCTCTCGCGCATCACCGCGCCGCCGCCGGTGGCCACCACCACGCCTTCGCGCTGGGTGAGCTCCTCGACCATGGCTTCCTCGCGCTCGCGAAATCCGGCCTCGCCTTCGATCTCGAAGATCCACGGGATATCGGCGCCGCAGCGGTCCTGGATCTCGTGATCGCTGTCCAGGAAGTCACGCGACAGTTCGGCCGCCAGCAGGCGGCCGATGGTGCTCTTGCCGGCCCCCATGGGGCCGATCAGAAATAGGTTGGGTAAATCCTGCATCAGCGAATTGCCAGTCCGTCCTCGATGATTCTCGGGGTGATGAATACCAGCAACTCTACCTTTTCGCTCGAGTCTTGGGTATAGCGGAACAGGTTGCCGATCAGCGGCAGGTCGCCGAAGAACGGCGTCTTGAACAGGCTGCGCACCTGCTCGGTGGTGAGGATCCCGCCCAGCACCACGGTCTCGCCGTTATCCACCAGCACCTGGGTCTCGATCTGGTTGGTATCGATCGACGGCACCCCGGCGAACTCCTCGCCGACGGTGTCGTTGTTGATCACCAGGTCCATGATGATGCGGTTGTCCGGAGTGATCTGCGGGGTGACCTCCAGCGACAGCACCGCCTCCTTGAAGTCGACGTTGGTGGCGCCGCTGGAGGTGGCCTCCTGATAGGGAATCTCGGTGCCCTGCTTGATCACCGCGGTGCGCTGGTTGGCGGTGATCACCCGCGGCTGGGAAATGGTCTGGCTCTTGCCTTCGCTCTCCAGGGCGCGCAGTTCGAGGTCGAGCAGGATATCCCCCGACAGGTAGCCGAAGGCGAAGGTGGTCAACGGATTGGTGGCGCTGCCCATATCCACCGCCAGGCCGCCGCGGGCACGATTGAGGCCCTGCGGGTTGATATCCCGGGCGATGAAGGAGCCGTCGTCGGCGCCGGGATCGGCGCGGAAGCCGCGGGTCGACTCGGCCCCCCAGCGCACGCCCAGCTCACGGGTCGCGCTGTCGCGGGCGATCACGATGCGCGCCTCGATCTGCACCTGGCGTACCGCCACGTCGAGCTGATCCAGGGTGCGCAGGATGCTCTGGATCTGATCGGCGGTGTCCTGGATCAGCAGGGTGTTGGTGCGCTGGTCGACGCTGACCCGACCACGCTCGGTCAGCAGCCCGAAGCCGCCCTCGCCGCGCAGCAGGGCGGCCAGGTCGGAGGCTCGCGCATAGCGCACCTGGATCATCTCGGTGGTCAGCGGCGAGAGCGTCTCCATCTGCTCGCGGGACTCGAGCTCCTGGCGTTCGATATTGGCCAGCTCCGAGGCCGGCGCGACGACGATCACGTTGCCCTCCTGGCGGCTGGCCAGGCCGTGGCTCTTGAGCACCAGGTCGAGGGCCTGGTCCCAGGGCACGTCCTCGAGGTTGAGGGTCACGTTGCCGGTCACGCTGTCGCTGGCGACCAGGTTGAGGCCGGTAAAGTCGGCGATGATCGCCAGCACCGAACGCACCTCGATATCCTGGAAGTTGAGGGTGATGCGCTCGCCGGTATAGGCGAAGCGCTCGCGCTCGCGGGTCTCGCGCTCGGCCTGGGACACCGGCTGAATCTCGATCACCAGCTCGCGGCCGCTATGGGTCGAGAGCATCGCGTAGTCGCCGCTAGCCTCGAGCTCGAGGGTCACGCCGTCGCGCCCCGGCTGGGGGCTGACACGCCGCAGCGGGGTGCCGAAGTCGGTCACGTCGAGTACCTGGTCGAGCTCCGCCGGCAGTTCCACCCGGCGCAGCTCGGCGATCACGCGATTGCCGCTCTCGCGGACCCGGGAGTCGACGCCCGAGCGGTCGAAGGTAACGATCAGCCGCCCCGCCCCCTCTTCGCCGCGACGGAAATCGATCTCCTCGATACGCGGCTCGCGGCTGGCCGGGGCTGCGGCGGTCTGGGCACCAACCGGCTCGGCCTGGGCGCCAGCCGGCGCGGCTTGAGGCGCCGCCGCCTGCCGGGCGCCACCCTCGCCACCGATCGATAGCACCAGGGTGTCTCCCTCCTGGCGAGTGTTGTAGGGCAGGGCATCATTGAGGGCGAACACCAGCCGAGTGCGCGCCCCGGCCTCGAGCGTCGTGAGGTCGCGCACCCCGGCGATGTCCAGCGACTGCCGACTGCGCTCCAGGCGGCTGGCGGTATCCATCAGGTCGATGGTCAGGCGCGCCGGATCCTCGAGCCGATAGCCGCGCACCTCGGGCACCCCGCCGCCAAAGGTCATCACGACCTCCAGCTCGCCCCCCGATCCCTGGCGATAGCTGAGGTCGTCGAGGGTCGACGCCGCCAGCGCCGGCAAACTAAGCAGCACCATGGTGAGGGCTGCGGTCAGACGCGTGATCATGCTCATTGTCGTATCCCCTGCACTGCAGCGTGCCGCTTGCCCTTGCGGCTTAGCGGCATCTATTGTTCGCCCTAGTTGGGCAGCGTCATTTCTCGCGTTCTCTCGACCCAGGCGTTGCGCTCGCGCACCGTTTCCACCAGCACGATCGACGCCCCGGTAATGCTCACGATGCGGCCATCATCGGCCCCCAGGTAGTTACCGACCCGCAGCCGATGCACCTGGCCTTCCGGCGAGCGCAGCAGCGCCGATGGCTGGGCGGCGACGGTCAGTGTACCGACCAGTTGCAGCTCACTCAGGTCGTAGCGCTCGAGCGGCTCTCGCGGACGATCGGGATCCGGCGCACGCTCGCCCTGTGGCTGCGCCTCGTCATCATCGCTCGGCCGGCGGGCTTGAAACGGGCTGCGTGCGCCGGCCTGCTCATAGCCCGGCGCCTGGTAGCGCGGCAGCTCGGGCAGCGGCGCCACCGTCAGCTCACCGGGGTTGCGCTTGAGCGCCTCGAGTTCGCGCTCGAGGCCGACCAAGTCGGGGTCGGCACAGCCGGCCAGCAGCAGCAGGCTCATCGTCAGGGCGAACATCGACGACTTCATGGCGCCTCCTCGACATCGCTGCGGTAGCTGTAGGTGCGCGCCAGCATCGACAGGCGCAGCTGACCGTCGCCCTCCACCGGCTCCAGGCTGAAGTCATGCTGGGTGACGATGCGCGGCAGGCCGGCGACCCCGGCCAGGAAGGCCGCAATGCGGTGATAGTCGCCGCGCACCTGAATATCGAACGGCTGCTCTATATAGAAGTCGCGCTCCTCCGGGGATCGCAGCCGAATGAAGTCGATCGACAGCTCGTTGTCGATGGCCGTTTCGCTGATATTGTCGATCAGCGAGGGTATCTCGGCGCCGGTGGGGAGCATCTCGAGCAGCGCCTCGAGGCGCTCTTCCAGCTCATCCGACTGGGCCCGCATCGCCGGCAGGTTGGCCGCCTGGACCGCCTTGCTCTGGTAGTCGCGCAGCAGGCTCTGCTCCTGGCGCTGGGCCGCCGCCAGCTCCTCGGCCTTGGGCGCCGCCAGGTACCAGTGCATGCCGGCAAAGGTCAGGCCCAGCGCCAGCAGGCAGCAGATCAGCTGCAGCGACCACGGCCAGCTGCCCGACTCCTTGATATCCAGCTCGCGCCACTCCAGTTCGCGCAGCCGCCGCCACTCACCGGCCAGACTCATGACGACTCCTCCTCGGCATCCGACTCAGGCACCGCGTCGCTGAGCGACTCGGCCTCCTCGGGCATCTGCTGGTTGACGCTCAGGCTGAAGCGCCGGCGTGCCGCGCCGTCCTCGGATTCGACTTCCGACAGCACCGGCACATCGAGGGCGCTGGCCGCCGCCAGCGCGCGCAGCTGATCCGATACCTGGCGATTGCTGTCGGCCAGGCCGTTCAAGCGCAGCGACTCTCCCTGCCGCGACAGGCGGGTATAATGCACACCCTGCTCGAGGCTCTCGACCAGCTGATTGAAGACGTGCACGGTCTGCGGCCGCCCTACCTGCAGGCGGCTGAAGACCTCGATCTGATCGAGCATCTGCGCCCGCGCCGCCTCGTACTCGCCGATCGAGCGGATATCCCGCTCGAGCTGTGCCGACTGGGCCTCGACGTGAGCATTGCGCTGCTGCTGGGCCTCGAGTCGCTGCTGGTAAAAGAGCGTCATGCTGGCGCCGCTGCCCAGCCCGACCGCCGCCGCCAGCAGCAGCGCGACATGAAAGCGACGACTGCGCCGCTCGCGCACGCGATCGCGCCACGGCAGCAGGTTGATCTCGATGGTCATCGGCGCGCCCTCATGGCCAGGCCACAGGCGGTGAGCATGGCCGGGGCGTCGCCGGCCAGGGTGTGGATATCGATACGCGAGTTGATCTTCATGCGCAGGAAGGGGTTGGCAATGGTCACCTCCATGCCGCTGTCTTGCATCAGACGCTCGCTGAGCCCTGGTACCACGCTGGAGCCGCCGGCAATCATCAGACGCTTGACCTCGAACTTGCGACCCGCAGTGTAATAGAGCTGCAGCGAGCGACCGATCTGCTGTACCAGAGTATCCAGGAAGGGACCCAGCACCTCCCGCGAGTAGTCGTCGGGCAAGCCACCGCGCTTCTTGGCCAGGCCGGCTTCTTCGAGGCTCAGCCCGTAGCGGCTGCGGATCTCCTCGGTCAACTGGCGACCGCCGAACACGGTGTCGCGGCTATAGATCACCCGCCCCTGGCGCAGCACGTGAAACGAATTCATGGTGGCACCGATGTCGACCAGCGCCACGCAGTCATCCTCGGCCGGCAGCGGCGGCTGCAGCTGGTGGCGCAGTTCGCCGAAGGCGCGCTCCATGGCAAAGGTCTCGACGTCTACCGCCGCCGGCTCGAGCCCCGCCTGCAGCAGGGCCTCGGTCAACTGACTGACGTCCTGCTGACGGCAGGCGACCAGCAGCACGTCCTGCTGGTCGCCGTAGCGCGCATTGGGCCCCAGGCGCTGGAAATCGAATGCCACTTCGGCGAACGGAAAGGGAATATGCTTGTCAGATTCGAGTGCGATGCGCGCCTCGATCTCGTCGTCGTTGAGCGAGGCGGGAAAGGTCAGCGTCCTGGTGATCGCGGCACCGGCGGGCACTGCGACGCAGGCTCGGCGAGTATGCAACCGCGCCTGATCGACAGCAGCGCGCAGTGCGGTGACGACATCGTCCATATGCCGGATGCGCCGCTCCACCACGGCGCCCTCGCGCAGCGGGCGTACCGCATAGCTGTCGACCTGATAGTGACCGGCCGCATGCTTGAGCTCTATCAGCTTGACCGTCGCCGAACTGATGTCGACCCCGACCAGCGCCTTGCCCGAGCGTTTCAATCGCACCAAGGCTCCACTCCCCTGTTAAGCGCACATGACGCCCAATGTCGTTATTATCGGCTAAAAGGCCCATTCCTTGACCATGAACTCTTACCATGAGGTTACATGATCTTTCTCGACATCACACAACTGCGAGGGAGTTGCACCTTCAACGCTGGTGGCGGGCGACTAGGCTACCTATAATATATCGTTGGCTTCTGCGTTTTTCTTCAACGCCTCTCTCTCCACGCACCATGGGTACCGCCTGTTCATGAAGTTGCTCAAGACCTCTGTTATCTCGCTGCTCTGGCTTATCCTTTCGCTGGGCACCGCCAGTGTACTGGCCGTGGTCGGCGCAGCGCTGTACTTCGCCCCGGGCCTGCCCGACGTGCGCCAGCTTCAGGACTTCGAGCTGCACACCCCGCTGCGCATCTTCAGCCGTGACGGCAAGCTGATTGGCGAGTTCGGCGAAGAGCGGCGCATGGCCATCGACTTCGACGAAGTGCCAGAGGACCTGGTACAGGCGCTGCTCGCCGCCGAGGACGCCAACTACTTCGACCACCCCGGGGTCGACCCGCGCGGTCTGGCGCGCGCCGCCTATGAGCTGGTTTCCAGCGGCGGCACCATCCAGACCGGTGGCTCCACCATCACCATGCAGGTGGCGCGCAACTACCTGCTGACCCTGGACCGCACCTTTACCCGCAAGATTCGCGAGATCCTGCTGGCCCTGCAGATGGAGCAGGTGCTGAGCAAGGAGGAGATCTTCGAGCTCTACATCAACAAGATCTTCCTCGGCAACCGCGCCTACGGCGTCGCCGCCGCCGCCGAAACCTACTACCAGAAGCCGCTCTCGGAGCTGACCCTGGCCCAGAAGGCGATGATCGCCGGCCTGCCCAAGGCGCCCTCATCGTTCAACCCGCTGGCCAACCCGGAGCGTTCACTGATTCGCCGTAACTGGATCCTGTATCGCATGCGTGACCTGGGCTATATCGACCAGGCCGCCTATGAAGAAGCCGTACAGGCGCCGATTACCGCGCAGCGCTTTACCGCCCAGGTCGAGGTCGATGCGCCCTACGTCGCCGAGATGGCTCGCCAGTTCGCCATCGAACGCTACGGCGACGAGGCCTACACCGGCGGCTATCGTATCCATACCACCCTCGACAGCGAGCTGCAGCCTTTCGCCCGCGACGCCCTGACCCGCGGCCTGATCGACTACGACACCCGCCACGGCTGGCGCGGCGCCGAGGAGAGCGGTATTCCGTCGAGCCTGGTCGAGGCCCAGGAGCGCACCGAGCGCAGCGGCCTGGAAGAGGAGCTCGGCGAATCCCCCGAGGTCATGGAGACCGCGCGCCAGGCCGCCGAGAGCAGTCAGAGCCAGGTCGAAGGCATCGACGGCGACGTCAGCAACTGGCTGCGGGTGCTCGAGCGCACCCCCGGCTTTGGCCCGCTGCAGGCGGCCATCGTGGTCGAAAGCGAAGGCCGCGAGATGACCGTCCTCGATCGGCGCGGCGAGCTGGTGACCCTCGAGTGGGACGGCCTGAGCTGGGCGCGCGAGTACCGCAGCGCCTTCGCCCGCGGCCCCGAGCCGAGCTCGGCGGCACAGATTGCCAGCCGCGGCGACCTGGTACGCATCCTCGAGCGCAACGACGGCAGCTTCCGGCTCTCCCAGCGCCCCGACGCCGAAGGCTCGATCGTGGTGCTGGAGCCGGATACCGGGGCGATCCTGGCCCTGCAGGGCGGCTTCAGCTTCAATGCCAGCAAGTTCAACCGCGCCACCCAGGCGCAGCGCCAGTCAGGCTCGATCTTCAAGCCATTCGTGTTCCTTGCCGCACTCCAGGACGGCGACATGAACGCTGCCACCGTGGTCAACGATGCCCCGGTGGTGATGCAGGATGGCAGTAACGACCTGTGGCGTCCGGTCAATGCCGGTGGCAACTTCCTCGGTCCTACCCGCCTGCGGGTGGCGCTGGCCCAGTCGCGCAACCTGGTCACGGTGCGCGTGCTGCAGAGCCTGGGCATCGAGAACGCCATCGAGTTTCTCGAAGGTTTCGGTTTCGCCGAAAGCCGCCTGCCGCGCGGCCTGTCGTTGGCACTGGGCAGCGCCTCGCTGACCCCGCTGGAGATGACCAACGCCTATGCGGTACTCGCCAACGGCGGTTTCCAGGTCTCCCCCTGGTTCGTCGAACGCGTGACTCGCGGCAACGACGACAACGTGATCGACGAAGCCGTGCCGCGGGTCGCCTGCCGCGAGTGCGACAACGGCGCCACCGAGGTACGGATCGGCGATCGCGTCTATCCGCTCGCCGAGCGCGTCGCCGACCCCACCTCCGTCTACATCCTGCGCGACATGCTGCGCGACGTGATCGACAGCGGCACCGGGCGCGCCGCCCTCGAACTCGGCCGCCAGGACATCGTCGGCAAGACCGGCACCACCAACGAACAGCGCGACGCCTGGTTCGCCGGCTACAACGACGATATCGTCGCCACCGTGTGGATCGGCAAGGACAATAACGAGACCACCGGCGAGTATGGCGGCCGCGCTGCCCTGCCGGTATGGATCGACTTCATGGGCAATGCCCTCAACGGTCGCCCCGAAGCGATGCCAGAGGCGCCAGCCAATATCGTCCGCGCTCGGGTCGATGCCGATACCGGCCGGCTCCTCCACGACGACCAATCCGGCGGTATCAGCGAACTGTTCCACAGCGATCACCTGCCGGAGTATCAGCCGCGCAGCGTGGGACGCGAGATCGAGGACAGCAGCGGTTCGCAGGGTACCGGCTCCTACGAGGCTATCTTCTAGCAGCTTGCCGACTCGCCGCGGGGCGGCAGGACGCCACCCCGCGGCATTTCATGAATTGGCACCCGGTGCCTGCCCTAGGTAGGCTGACACCCATGCAGCGACAGGGAGTTACAGCATGAGACGTCAATGGCTTGGCCTATGCGGCGCAGCGGCCCTTGCGCTGGCGCTACCTCTCAGCGCCTTGGCGAGCCCCTTCTACGCCCCACCACCGCCTGACGAAGAGGCCGACCGCTTCAGCGGCGACCTCGAACTCGGCTTTACCCAGCTCTCCGGCAATACCGACAGCCGCACCCTGCTCGGCAAGGGGCGCCTGACCTGGCTGACCGGCAACTGGACACACAGCTTGCGTGGCGAGGTCCGCAACGTGGCCCGCGACGACACCACCAGCGCCGAGCAGTACCTCGGCGCCTGGCGCGAGCGCTACGACTTCGACGGCGACCACTACCTGTTTGGCTTCGCACGCTGGGAAAAGGACCGCTTCAGCGGCTACGACCAGCAGGTCACGGCGATTGCCGGCTATGGCCGCCAGATTCTCGACTCCGACACCCACCGCCTGTCGCTGGAAGCCGGCCCCGGCTATCGTTTCGACGACGTGCGCGACGAAGAGAGCGAAGGACTCAGCGTCGGCTACGGGGCACTGGCCTACGACTGGGAGATCACCGACACCGCCGCTTTCTCCCAGGAGCTGTCGCTGGAAGCGACCCGCGACAATACCACCTCACGCTCCTACTCGGCGCTGACCGCGCGCATCAATGCGCGCATGGCGCTGCGGCTCTCCCACGAGATCCGCCGCAACTCACAGCCCCCCGAGACCGCCACCGCACGCAGCGACATGACCACCAGCGCCTCGCTGGTCTATAGCTGGTAGGCATCTACGAAAATGCCGGCCCCATGGGGCCGGCATCGTATGCTGCGGGTCAGCGTCCTGACTCAGCCGCCGTAGACCTCATCGACGCTGTTCAGCGGATAGTGCGACGGGAACGGCTTGCGCGCCACGCCAGAGTCGACCGCCGCCTGGGCCACCGCCGCCGAGACACGGTCGAGCAGGCGCGCATCGAGGGGCGTGGGCAGGATGTAGCCACGACCGAACTCGAGGGCGTCGAGCTCGTAGGCATCCAGCACGTACTGGGGCACCGGCTCGCGGGCGAGGTCCTTTAGGGCGTGAACCGCCGCCACCTTCATCTCCTCGTTGATCGCCGTGGCGCGCACGTCCAGTGCGCCGCGGAAGATGAACGGGAAGCCCAACACGTTGTTGACCTGGTTGGGATAGTCGGAGCGGCCGGTGGCCATGATCACATCGTCGCGTGCGGCATTGGCGACATCGGGATGGATCTCAGGGTCCGGGTTGGAGCAGGCGAACACCACCGGGTTGGCGGCCATCGTCTTGAGCTGCTCGGCAGACAGCAGGTTGGGGCCCGACAGGCCGAGGAACACATCGGCACCGTCGATGGCATCGTCCAGGGTGCGCTTGTCGGTCTCGGTGGCGAACATCGCCTTGTACTGGTTGAGATCGTCGCGACCGCTGTGAATCACGCCCTTGCGATCGAGCATGAACAGGTTCTCGGCCTTGGCACCGCAGGCCACCAGCAGCTTCATGCAGGCGATGGCGGCAGCACCGGCACCGAGGCACACGATACGCGCCTCCTCGAGGGACTTGCCGGCGATATCCAGGGCGTTGAGCATGCCCGCCGCGGTGACGATGGCGGTGCCGTGCTGATCATCGTGGAACACCGGGATATTGCAGCGCTCGACCAGCGCACGCTCGATCTCGAAACACTCCGGCGCCTTGATATCCTCGAGGTTGATGCCGCCCCAGGTGATGGCAACGCGCGCCACGGTGTCGATGAAGGCCTGCGGGCTCTCGGCGTCGATCTCGAGGTCCACCGAGTTGATGCCGGCGAAGCGCTTGAACAGCACCCCCTTGCCTTCCATCACCGGCTTGCTCGCCAGCGGACCGAGGTTACCCAGGCCGAGGATCGCCGAGCCGTCGGAGATCACCGCCACCAGGTTGCCCTTGCCGGTGTAGAGGTAGGCGTTCTCGACATCCTTGGCGATTTCGCGGCACGGCTCGGCCACGCCCGGACTGTAGGCCAGCGCCAGATCCTTGGCCGAGGCGGTCGGCTTGGTGAGCTCGACGGAGAGCTTCCCGGGAATGGGATTGGCGTGATAGTCAAGCGCGGCTTGCTTCTTGGCGTCTGTCATATGCGTAGTTGTCCAGTCGTCTTCAACGAGAGAGTCGAATCAGAATATAGAAAAACGCTCAGCCCCACAACTTGCGCCAAGTTGCTGTCATTCAAGGAATTTAATCGAATGTTTGAAGGCATTTCCAGATATTTAGTGCAACTTATGGCTAAGTCTTCAGGCATAACGCCGAGCTTATCGCAGCGCAGCCAGCCGAGCGCCCACAAAAAAACCCGCCGTGCGGCGGGTTTTTTTGCAGTCCAGCAGCGCGCCTATCAGCCGCGCTTGACGGCGGCACCGAAGCGCTTGTTGAAACGCTCGACGCGGCCACCGGTGGTCGCCTGCTTCTGCTTGCCGGTGTAGAACGGATGGCACTGCGAGCAGACATCCAGATTGAAGTCCTGGCCAGAGGTCGAACCGACCTCGAAGGCAGCGCCGCAGCTGCAGGTCGCGCTGACCTTCTTGTAATCGGGGTGGATACCTTGTTTCATCTTGAAGCCTCATGATGCTGTATGCCGCCACCTGATCGCCTGCCAGGCACCGCATACGGTTGTCATACAGTTGTCATGCCTTATCAGCGCAACGACAGACCGGGTGGTTTCGAAGCCACGAGGTCACGCCCCGAGCCCGAAGGGCACGCATCTTAGCAGAACCAGCCGCGGAGGCCAATTGCCCGCCACCCCTTTTAGCCCCACCGACGCATCGCGCAATTCATCCGTTCTGGCGGTCGCCGTGCCCACGCCGCTGCGCAGGCTGTTCGACTACCGTCCTGGCGCCAGCGCCCCGCCCGACGGCTGGCAGCCGGGGCTGCGAGTGCAGGTGCCGTTCGGCCGTCGCGAGGTGGTCGGGATCGTCGTCGAGTGCCGCGCCCACAGCGACTTCCCGCTTGGCGATCTCAAGCCTGTCAGCGCCTGGCTAGACAGTGCGCCGCTGCCCGACGACTGGCTGTGGCTGTGCCGTTTCACGGCGCGATACTATCAGCACTCGCTGGGCGACACCCTGCACCAGTCGCTGCCGGTGCTGCTGCGCCAGGGGCGCCCGCTGGAAGCGCGCACCCGTGAACGCTGGCAGCTCAGCGAACGCGGCCACGCCACCCCGCCGGAGGCACTGGGCCGCGCGCGTCGCCAGGCCGAGCTGCTGACACTGCTCAAACAGCACCCCCGCGGCATGGCGGTCGGCACTATCACGGCCCAGGGCTTCAGCCGCGCCCAGCTCGACGGCCTGCAGGACAAGGGCCTCGCCGAGGCCAGCAGCGAGCCGCTGATCGCCGCGCCGCCCCCGGCCGCCAACCAGCTGCTGGCCGAGCCCAGCCTGCCGCTCAAGCGCGAGCAGGCCGAGGCGCTGGCGGCCATGCATGAAGGGCTCGACCGCTTCCACCCCTGCCTGCTGCACGGCGTCACCGGCAGCGGCAAGACCGAGGTCTACCTGCAATTGATCGAGGCGGTGGTGGCACGCGGCCGCCAGGCGCTGGTGCTGGTGCCCGAGATCGGCCTCACCCCGCAGACCCTGCAGCGCTTCCGCAAGCGCTTCCGGGTGCCGGTGGTGGCGCTGCACTCGGGACTCTCCGACGGCGAGCGCCTGGATGCCTGGCTGGCCGCCGCCAGCGGCCGCGCGCCGATCGTGATCGGCACCCGCTCGGCGGTCTTCACGCCGCTGGCGAGTCCCGGGGCGATCATCGTCGACGAAGAGCACGACGGCTCGCTCAAGCAGCAGGACGGGCTGCGCTACCACGCCCGCGACCTGGCCGTGGCCCGCGCCCACCGCGACGGTATTCCGCTGGTGCTGGGCAGCGCCACGCCGTCGCTGGAGACGCTGGCCAAGGCCAGCAGCGGCCACTACCGCCACCTGCGCCTGATGCACCGCGCCAGCCGCCACGCCCCGCCGCGCATGGAGCTCGTCGACCTGCGCGGCCGCCCGCGCCGTGGCGGCCTGGTGGCGCCGGTGATCGAGGCCATCCGCACCACCCTGGCCGCCGGCCATCAGGTACTGGTGTTCATCAACCGCCGCGGCTTCGCCCCAACCCTGGCCTGCCACGCCTGCGGCTGGATGGCCGAATGCCACCACTGCGACGCACGCCTGACGCTGCATCGCCAGCCCCACCAGTTGGCCTGCCACCACTGCGACCACAAGCAGGCGCTGCCCGACGCCTGCCCCGACTGCGGCAGCGCCGACCTGAGACCCCTCGGCGCCGGCACCGAACGCACCGAGGAGACCCTCGCCGAGCTGTTCCCCGAGGTGCCGGTGCACCGCATCGACCGCGACAGCACGCGGCGCAAGGACGCCCTCGAGCACATGCTCGGCGAGGTCAAGCGCGGCGAGCCGTGTCTGCTGGTGGGCACCCAGATGCTGGCCAAGGGCCACCACCTGCCGCATGTCACCCTGGTGGTGGTGGTCAACGCCGACGCCGGCCTCTACGCCAGCGACTTCCGCGCCCTGGAGCAGAACGCCCAGCTGCTGGTGCAGGTGGCCGGCCGCGCCGGGCGTGCCGAGCACCCCGGCCGGGTACTGGTGCAGACCCTGCACAGCGACGACCCGCACCTGCGGCTGCTGGCCGAGACCGGCTACGATGCGCTGGCCGAGCAGCTGCTCGCCGAGCGCCGCGTCGCCGGTCTGCCGCCCTACCGCTTCATGGCGCTGGCGCGCTTCGAGAGCCCCCGCGAGGCCGACGCCACCGCGCTGGCTGCCGGCGCCGGCCAAGCCCTGCGCGAGTGGCTCGCCGGCAGCCTGGAGGTGCACTGCCTGGGGCCGGTACCGGCGCCCATGGAGCGCCGCCAGAACCGCTACCACGTCCAACTGATGCTGAGCGGCGCACAGCGCAGCAAGCTCCACGAAGCCAGCGCCTGGCTGGTGGCGTGGCTGGAGGCGAGCCGCGACGCGCGCCGGGTCAGATGGTCGCTGGATATCGATCCGCAGACGCTGAGCTGAGGTTGACGCAAGCGGCGCCAGGCGGGTGCATGAGCGAAACTTCTTTTTCATGGATGAAAAAGAGAGCGCCCAGGGAGGGGTTTACAGCGGTTTCGCGATGCACTCGCCTGGAACAGCCGCGCGACGTTGCCAATCAGCGCTAGTACCTGCTTTACCCCACAGGGTTTAAAGCAGCCCCGCAATTGCCGATAATGGGCGGCCAAGCCGTTTCGGCCGTTGCCACGCCACGCGCCACAGGACATCAGAGCACTCATGAAAGAGACCATCATCGCGCTGCTCGACGAGGCACTCGCCGCCCTCAAGCAGCAGGGCGTGCTGCCCGCCGACGTCGCGCCGACCATCAAGGTCGACCCCACCAAGGACAAGGCCCACGGCGACTACGCCACCAACCTGGCGCTAATGCTGGCCAAGCCCGCCGGCAAGAAGCCCCGCGACCTGGCCGAAGCCCTGGTTGCCGCCCTGCCCGAGTCACCTGCCGTGAGCAGCACCGAGATCGCCGGACCCGGCTTCATCAACTTCTTCGCTGCCACCGACGCCGTGGCCCAAGTGGTGCAGCAGGTGCTCGACGCCGGCGACACCTTTGGCCGCAGCCTGATCGGCAAGGGCCAGAAGGTGCAGGTCGAGTTCGTCTCCGCCAATCCCACCGGGCCGCTGCACGTCGGCCACGGCCGCGGCGCGGCGATCGGCGACTCGATCTGCCGGCTGCTCGAGGCCACCGGCTTCGACGTCACCCGCGAGTTCTACTACAACGACGCCGGCGCCCAGATCAGCAACCTGGCGCTCTCGGTGCAGGCCCGCGCCAAGGGCCTCGGCCCCGACGACCCCCACTGGCCGGAAGATGGCTACCGCGGCGGCTATATCGAGGACGTCGCCGCAAGCTACCTGGCCGGGGAGACGATCCACGCCGACGACCGCCACGTCACCGCCAAGGCCGATGCCGACGACCTCGACGCCATCCGCGAGTTCGCCGTGGCCTACCTGCGCCGCGAGCAGGACCTCGATCTCAAGGCCTTCGGCGTCGCCTTCGACGTCTACTTCCTCGAGTCCTCGCTGTACGACGACGGCAAGGTCGAAGCCACCGTGGCCAAGCTGATCGAGGGTGGCCACACCTACGAAGAGGACGGCGCCCTGTGGCTGCGCACCACCGACTTCGGTGACGACAAGGACCGCGTGATGCGCAAGCGCGACGGCGGCTACACCTACTTCCTGCCCGACGTCGCCTACCACCTCGACAAGTGGCAGCGCGGCTTCAAGCAGGTGATCAACGAGCAGGGCGCCGACCACCACTCCACGGTGACCCGCGTGCGCGCCGGCCTGCAGGCGCTGGAAACCGGCATCCCCCAGGGCTGGCCCGACTACGTGCTGCACCAGATGGTGCTGGTCACCCGCTCCGGCGTCGAGGTCAAGCTCTCCAAGCGCGCCGGCAGCTACGTCACCCTGCGCGACCTGATCGACGAGGTCGGCCGCGACGCCACCCGCTACTTCCTGGCCGCGCGCCGCGCCGACTCACAGCTGACCTTCGACATCGACCTGGCTCGCTCGCAGTCCAACGACAACCCGGTCTACTACGTGCAGTACGCCCACGCCCGGGTGTGCAGCGTGCTGCGCCGCGCAGAGGCCGACGGCAAGCCCTTCGACCACGCCCTGGCCATGGCCAGCCTGGCCCAGCTCGACGCCGACCAGGAGAAGGCGCTGATGAATCGCCTGGCGCGCTTCCCGGAGGTCGTCGAGCACGCCGCCGGCAACCGTGAGCCGCAGCAGATCGCCCAGTACCTGCAGGACCTGGCCGCCGATTTCCACACCTGCTACAACGCAGTGAAGGTGATGGTCGACGACGATGCCCAGCGCAGCGCCCGCCTGGCGCTGGGGCTCGCCACCCGCCAGGTGATTCGCAACGGCCTCGACCTGCTGGGCGTCAGCGCCCCCGAGGAGATGTAATGGCCCGCCGCCCCGCGCCCAAGAAACGCGGCGCCGCGCCGCGCCGCCGTGCCCAGGCTCAGCGCCGCGGTGTGCCCGGCTGGCTATGGGGCGTGGCCGGCCTGGTGGCCGGCTTCTTCCTCGCCCAGTACGTGCAGGAGAGCGCGCCCACGCCGATGGCCACGGTGCTGCCCAAGCCGCCCTCGAGCAGCCCCGCCGAGGGCGAACCCGACGCCGCCGACGAGCCGCGCATGCCGACCTTCGAGTTCTACACCCTGCTGCCGGAATCCGAAGTGGTAGCGCCGCGCTCCGAGGTGGTGGTGCCGCCGCAGCCGCCCACCCCCAGCGAGGATACCGCCGCCAGCGAAGCACCCAGCGACGAGACGGTGGACCCGATTGCCGAGCAGATCGCTCGTACCACCGCCGCCGACGAGGCGGCCGCTGAGCAGGCGCCTGCCGAATCCCCCAGCGAACCGGCAACCGCCACCAACGACAGCCGCTATATGCTGCAGGCGGCGTCGTTCCGCGAGTCGGGCGATGCCGAGCAGCTCGCCGGCCGGCTGCGCAACTTCGGCCTCCAGGCGCAGATCAGCGAGGTGCAGTCGGGCGACAACGAGACCTGGCACCGCGTCCAGGTCGGCCCCTACGACGATACCCGCGAACTCAACCGCGCCCAGGACCTGATGCTCACCCAGGGCATCGAGCCGCTGATGATCCGCCTGCAGAACTGAGCCAGCGCGTGCGCCGGGCAACCCCGGCGGTTGATTTCAGCGTCTGCTGCCCGCATCTCCTGTTGCACGTCTTTTTGGGAGTAAGCACTACATGACCACGATCGTATCCGTGCGCCGCGACGGTAAGGTGGCACTGGCCGGCGATGGCCAGGTGTCACTCGGCAATACGGTGATGAAGGGCAATGCCAGCAAGGTGCGCCGGCTGTATCGCGGTCAGGTGCTGGCCGGCTTCGCCGGCGGCACCGCCGACGCCTTCACGCTATTCGAACGCTTCGAGTCGCAGTTGGAAAAGTATCAGGGCCACCTGGTCAAGGCCGCCGTGGAGCTGGCCAAGGACTGGCGCACCGACCGCGCGCTGCGCCGCCTGGAAGCGCTGCTGGCCGTCGCCAACAAGGACGCCTCGCTGATCATCACCGGCAACGGTGACGTGGTGGAGCCCGAGCGCGGCATCATCGCCATCGGCTCGGGCGGCAACTACGCCCTGGCCTCGGCCCGCGCACTGCTGGAGAACACCGAGCTGTCGGCCCGCGAGATCACCGAGAAATCCCTCGAGATCGCCGGCGACATCTGCGTGTTCACCAACCACAACGTTACGCTCGAAGAGCTCTGAGGGCCGCCCCATGACCCAGATGACACCCCGCGAAATCGTTCACGCCCTCGACCAGTTCATCATCGGCCAGCAGGATGCCAAGCGCGCCGTGGCCATCGCCCTGCGCAACCGCTGGCGGCGCATGCAGCTCGACGATTCGCTGCGCGGTGAAGTGACGCCCAAGAATATCCTGATGATCGGTCCCACCGGGGTCGGCAAGACCGAGATCGCCCGGCGCCTGGCCAAGCTCGCCAACGCCCCCTTCATCAAGGTCGAGGCCACCAAGTTCACCGAGGTCGGCTACGTCGGCCGCGACGTCGAGTCGATCATTCGCGACCTCACCGAGGCCTCGATCAAGCTGACCCGCGAGCAGGCCAAGGAAGAGGTGCGCCACAAGGCCGAGGACGCCGCCGAAGACCGCATCCTCGACGCCCTGCTGCCGCCGCCGCGCGGCCAGGAAGACGCGCCGCGCAGCGATAGCTCGACCCGCCAGCTGTTCCGCAAGAAGCTTCGCGAAGGCCAGCTCGACGACAAGGAGATCGACATCCAGGTCACGCCCCAGGGGCCGGGCATCGACATCATGACCCCGCCGGGCATGGAGGAGATGACCAACCAGCTGCAGAGCATGTTCGCCAACATGGGCAAGCAGAAGAGCGAGACCAAGCGCGTCGCGGTCAAGGACGCCTGGCAGCTGCTGCGCGACGAAGAAGCCGCCAAGCTGGTCAACGAGGAGGAGATCAAGCGCCGCGCCATCGAGGCGGTGGAGCAGAACGGCATCGTCTTCCTCGACGAGATCGACAAGGTCACCAAGGGCCAGCAGTCGAGCGGTGGCGAAGTCTCCCGCGAAGGCGTACAGCGCGACCTGCTGCCGCTGATCGAGGGCTCGACGGTGTCGACCAAGCACGGCATGGTCAAGTCCGACCATATCCTGTTCATCGCCTCCGGGGCCTTCCACCTCTCCAAGCCCTCGGACCTGATTCCCGAGCTGCAGGGGCGCCTGCCGATCCGGGTCGAGCTCGAAGCGCTGACGCCCGGCGACTTCCAGCGCATCCTCACCGAACCCTCTGCGGCGCTGACCAAGCAGTACGTGGCCCTGCTGGCCACCGACGGCCTGGAGATCAGCTTCACCGAGGACGGCATCCAGCGCATCGCCGAGATCGCCTGGCAGGTCAACGAAGGCACCGAGAACATCGGTGCACGGCGTCTGCACACGGTGATGGAGCGCCTGCTCGAGGAAGCCTCGTTCAAGGGCGGCGACCTGGGCAGCCCGCTGGTCATCGACGCCGACTACGTCAACTCGCAGCTCGGCGAGCTGGCCATGGATGAGGATCTGTCGCGGTATATTCTCTAACCTCAAAAGCAGCACCGAGCATCGAATTGGCAACATGCGGCGCGGCGCTGAGGACAGGTCGAAGCGGAGGTTCTATGCCATGGATGGCATAGGTAGCGCCCAGGGGGGGTCACAGCGCCTCCGCGTAGGCCTGTCCTCGGCTTAAGCCGCGCCTTCTCGATGCTAGGCCCTATGTCTCGAGCTGACGTAGCTGCTCGGCCCGCGGTACATAAGATACGGAAGCACCGACAGCGGCACCCCTAAGGCCTAAATCTTGGAGTCATCAATATGGATACCCCCATCCCCAGCAAGGTGCACTACCACCAGAAGGCCCGCGAACTGGAGCTCGAGTATCCCAACGGCCAGCGCTTCCTGCTCAGCGTCGAGTACCTGCGGGTCTTCTCGCCCTCCGCCGAGGTCCGCGGCCACGGCCCTGATACCGCCGTGCTGCAGGTCGGCAAGAAGGACGTCGGCCTGCAGAACATCACCCAGGCCGGCAACTACGCGCTCAAGCTGCACTTCGACGACGGCCACGACAGCGGCCTCTACAGCTGGGACTACCTCTACGCCATCGCCGTCGATCACGACACCAACTGGGCCGACTACCTGCGCCGCCTGGACGAGGCCGGCGCCTCCCGGGAACCCCAGACCATCCAGTTCAAGCAGCTTTGAGCCATTGGCGCCTGAGCCACCTCAGTTGCTGCTAGCGAGGGACGCCGGGGGCAGGTCGAAGAGGAGGTTTGCGCCATGGATGGCGCAAGGTAGCGCCCAGGGATGGGTTTACAGCGCCTCCTCGCAGGCCTGCCGCCGGATCAGTCCCGAGCGGCGAGGCTATCTCGAATAACCCTGCCTGCGACCCCACCGCGCAGGACAACACCCTGGCCGGGGCGCTACAATATCGCCATTTGCTGACGTGCCCGCACGTCGGCGCGACGAATCCAGCCAGGGGCCATCCATGGACAAGCGCACCACCCATTTCGGCTATCAGGAAGTCCCCCTCGAGGAGAAGGCCTCCCGCGTCGCCGACGTCTTCCACTCGGTGGCGGCCCGCTACGACGTCATGAACGACCTGATGTCGCTGGGCATCCACCGCGTATGGAAGCGCCTGACCATCGAGCGCGCCGGCGTACGCCCGGGCCATAGCGTGCTCGACATCGCCGGCGGCACCGGCGACCTGACCCTGAAGTTCTCGCGGCTGGTCGGCCCGCGTGGTCGCGTGGTGCTGGCGGATATCAACGAATCGATGCTGCGCGTGGGCCGCGACAAGCTGCTCGACCAGGGCGTCGGTGGCAACGTCGAGTACGTCCAGGCCAACGCCGAGTGCCTGCCGTTCCCCGACAACAGCTTCGACTGCATCACCATCGCTTTCGGCCTGCGCAACGTCACCGACAAGGATGCCGCGCTGCGCTCCATGGCCCGCGTCCTCAAGCCCGGCGGCCGGCTGCTGGTGCTGGAGTTCTCCAAGCCGCCCAGTGCGCTGCTGTCCAAGGTCTACGACGAATACTCCTTCCGTCTGCTGCCCAAGATGGGCGAGCTGGTCGCCAACGACGCCGACAGCTACCGCTACCTCGCCGAGTCGATCCGCATGCATCCGGACCAGGAGACGCTCAAGGCAATGATGGAAGCCGCCGGCCTCGAGCGGGTCGAGTACACCAACCTCACCGGCGGCATCGTCGCCCTGCACCGCGGCATCAAGCTGTGATGCTATTGGCCGGCCTCGAAGCGACCCTCAATGCGCTGCTGGCCCGCGACCCCGCGGCGCCGGCGCGCCTCGAGGCGCTGGCCGGCAAGCGGCTGGTGATCCACCTGGCCACGCCGCGACTCAGCCTGCTGCTGCAGGTGCATTCCCAGGGGCTGCACCTGCAGCGTGCCGACCACGACGATGCAGCCGATGCCGACGCGCGGGTCGAGCTCGACGCCGAGAGCCTCGGCGCCCTGCTGGGCGGGGAATCCATCGAGCGCCTGATGTTCAGCGGGCGACTCGCGGTGCACGGCAACCCGGCGTTGCTCGAGGCGCTGCGCGACCTAGTGCTCGACCTCGACGCCGACTGGGAGGGCGAACTGGCGCGCCTGCTCGGCGACCTGCCTGCCCATCAACTGGCCGAGGGCGGCCGCCGACTGGGGCGCTTCGGCGCGCGCAGCGTCCAGCAGCTGCGTGCCGATCTCAGTGAATACCTGTTCGAGGAGGCGCGCCTGTTCACCGGCCGCGGCCAGCAGGACGTGGCCCGCGACCTGCTCACCGACGTCGAGATGGCTAGCGACCGGCTCGAGGCGCGAGTGGCACGCCTCGAACGGCGACTGGCAGTGCACCGCGGAGGCTCGGCATGAGGCTGCTGCGCATCCTGTGGGTGATCACCCGCTATCGGCTGGATACGCTGATTCCGCTGGAGCGCCTGCCGTGGTGGCTGCGCCTGTGCTTCCAGCTCTCGCCGCTGCGGCTGGTGCCGATCGGCAACCGCTCTCCCGGTGAGCGGCTGCGCCTGGCGCTGGAAGCGCTGGGGCCGATCTTCGTCAAGTTCGGCCAGATGCTGTCGACCCGCCGCGACCTGCTGCCCCCCGACATCGCCGATGAGCTCAAGCGCCTCCAGGACCAGGTGCCGCCCTTCCCCGGCGACGAGGCCGTGGCACTGGTCGAGGAGGAGCTCGAGATGTCGCTGGCCGAGGCCTTCGCCAGCTTCGACACCACCCCGCTGGCCTCGGCCTCGATCGCCCAGGTCCACGCCGCCCGGCTGCACGGCGGCGAGGACGTAGTGGTCAAGATCATCCGTCCCGCCATCGACCGCGTGATGCGTCAGGACATGGCGCTGATGTACCGCGTGGCGCAGGTACTGGCGAGGGTGCCCGAGGCGCGACGGCTGCGCCCGGTGGAGGTAGTACGCGACTACGAGTCGACGCTGTTCGACGAGCTCGACCTGCACAAGGAAGCCGCCAATACCTCGCAGCTCAAGCGCAACTTCAAGGATTCGCCGATACTCTACGTGCCGGCCATCCACTGGTCGCTGACCCGCACCCGGGTGATGGTCCAGGAGCGCATCCACGGCGTGCCGGTGGCCGATCTCGCCGCGCTCAAGGCCCAGCAGACCGATCTCAAGAAACTCGCCGAGCGCGGCGTGGAGATCTTCTTCACTCAGGTGTTCCGCGACAACTTCTTCCACGCCGACATGCACCCCGGCAATATTTTCGTGACCCGCGGCAATCCCCAGGACCCGCAGTACATCGCCATCGACTGCGGTATCGTCGGCAGCCTGACCCGCGAGGACCAGGACTACCTGGCGCGCAACCTGCTGGCGTTCTTCCACCAGGACTACTACGAAGTCGCCGCCCTGCATATCGAGTCGGGCTGGGTCGCCGAAGACACCCGCGCCAACGAGTTCGCCGCGGCGATCCGCGCGGTGTGCGAGCCGATCCTCGAGAAACCGCTCAAGGACATCTCCTTCGGCCAGGTCCTGCTGGGGCTGTTCCAGACCGCGCGGCGCTTCAACATGGAGGTCCAGCCGCAGCTGGTGCTGCTGCAGAAGACCCTGCTCAATATCGAGGGCCTGGGGCGCCAGCTCTACCCCGACCTCGACCTGTGGAGCACCGCCAAACCCTACCTGGAGCGCTGGATGAAGGAGCGCGCCGGCCCCAGCGGGCTGTGGGAGTCGCTCAAGCGCCAGGCGCCGGAGCTGACCCGCCAACTGCCCGAGCTGCCGGTACTCGCCCACCAGGTGATGTCCCGGGCCCAACTCGAGCGCCAGCAGCGCCGTCGCCAGGCCGACTCCCTGGTCGGCATGCGACGCCAACTGGTGTCCAGCAGCCGCGGCGCGCGCCGGCTGCGACTCGGCGTGCTGCTGCTGGCCGCGGCCCTGGCCTGGCAGCCGCTGCTGGGATGGGCCATACAGCAACCCTGGCCGGTGGTGGCCGTGGCGGCCCTGGGCGTGCTGCTGCTCGCCTGGCATTGACCCCCACTCCCTTGCGACAGAGGATGACCCCCATGAGTGATATACTCGAACGACTCGGTGACGTGCTGGCAGAGCGGCGCCACGCCGCCGCCGACAGTTCCTATGTCGCAGCCCTGCACCACAAGGGGCTGAACAAGATTCTGGAAAAGGTCGGCGAGGAAGCCACCGAGACGATCCTCGCCGCCAAGGACGCGGCCAGTGGCGTTGACAGCGACCGTCAAGCGTTAGTCGCCGAAACCGCCGACCTGTGGTTTCATAGCCTGGTGATGTTGTCGCACCTCGACATCGAGCACCAGGCGGTCCTCGACGAGCTGGCACGTCGCTTCGGCACCTCCGGGTTGGACGAAAAAGCCGCCCGTACACCGTCGCCCTGACCCGGCACGCATACTTCGATCAGTGGGAGATTCAACATGTTAGGTGGCATCAGTATCTGGCAGCTGTTAATCGTACTCGGCATTATCATCCTGGTGTTCGGTACCAAGAAGCTGCGCAACGTCGGCGGCGATCTGGGCGGCGCCGTCAAGGGCTTCAAGAAGGCCATGCATGAGGATGACAAGGACAAGGAAAAGGACGACGAGGCCGCCGACCAGCCCCAGGCCAAGGTCCGCCACGAAGAGGATGCCGGCCACACTTACGACGTCCAGGCCGAGCAGAAGGCCGAAGACCAGGAAGAGCGCAAGTAATCGCCCATGTTGGATATCGGCTTTCTCGAGCTACTGCTCATCGGCGTCGTTGGCCTGCTGGTACTGGGCCCCGAACGCTTGCCCAAGGCGGCACGCACCGCTGGCCTGTGGATCGGCAAGATCAAGCGCACCGTGTCGGGCATGCAGCGCGAGATCAACGCCCAGCTCGAGGCGGAAGAGCTGCGCCAGAAACTCGATGAACAGCAGAAGAAGCTCGACGAGAGCCTGGGCAGGGTCAAGCGCGACGTGGAGCGCTACGCCGAGCCCGATAGCGGCACGCCGCCCAAGGGTGACGCCCAGCACAGCCCCGCCGCAGCCGACCAGGATGAGGCGCCTGCCGCCAGCGAGCGGTTGGACAAGGCGCTGGCGAGCAAGGCGCGGCGCGACTCGGTGGGCTCCGAGCAGGCCACCCCATCATCGCCCCCCAGTGACAAGGATTCGCCCTCACGATGAGCGACGACGCCTCTCGAGACAAGCAGCGCAACCAGCACAATGAAGCGTCCCAGGCCCCCTTGATCGAGCACCTCATCGAGCTGCGCTCGCGGCTGATGCGCTCGGTGGTGGTGATCCTGGTGATCTTCCTCGGCCTCTACGCCTTCGCCAACGATATCTATACCTTCGTTGCGCAGCCGCTGATGGACATGCTGCCGGAAGGCTCGCAGATGATCGCCACCGAGGTCGCCTCGCCGTTCCTGGCGCCCTTCAAGCTGACCCTGGTGGTGGCAGTGTTCATCGCCGTACCCTTCGTGCTGCACCAGGCCTGGGCGTTCATCGCGCCGGGCCTCTACGACAACGAGAAGAGCCTGGCGATTCCGATCCTCGCCTCCAGCGTGGCGCTGTTCTATGCCGGCGCGGCATTTGCCTACTACGTGGTGTTCCCGCTGCTGTTCCAGTTCTTCACCCAGACCGGGCCGGAGAACGTGGCGGTGATGACCGATATCAACGCCTACCTGAACTTCGTGCTCAAGCTGTTCTTCGCCTTCGGCGTGGCCTTCGAGATCCCCATCGCCACCTTCCTGCTGATCTTCTCCGGCGCCACCAGCGTAGAGAGCCTGTCCAAGAAGCGCCCCTACATCTTCCTCGGCTGCTTCGTCGTCGGCATGCTGCTGACCCCGCCGGACATCATCTCCCAGAGCCTGCTGGCGGTACCCATGTACCTGCTCTACGAGGTAGGGCTGCTGTTCGGCCGGCTGGCGCAGCGCAAGAAACGTGAGCAAGAGGAGTAGCGCCCTTGCGACCAGTCACCGCGCTCTTTCCGGCGCTAGCTAGTAGGGTACGCCCGAGTCAGAGCTCCATCCACTCATCGATACGCTCGACCAGCTTGAAGATCCCGCTAGCCGCTTCGCTGATGCTCTCGGCGAGCATATAGGCGGGGGTGGTGACGATGCGGTGCTCGAAGTCGACCACGATATCGTCGACCTTGCAGGCACGGTGCAGGCCGCCCATAGCGCTGATCGCCCCGGACACCGCCGGGTCGTGACCGATCGTTACCGCGATGCCCTCGCCGAACAGCCTCGGTACCAGCACCGGGGCAATGCACATCAGGCCGATCGGCTTGCGCGCCTCGTGGAAGGCCACCAGCGGCGCCGCGAGTGCATCGAGCACCTGCATGTCGCTGCCGACAACGGCGAAATCGCTCAGCGTCTTGGCCACGCCGAAGCCGCCGGGCAGGATCACCGCATCGAACTCCTCGGCGTCGAGCTCGGCGAGTTCACTGACCTCACCGCGCGCCAGGCGTGCGGCCTCCACCAGCGCGTTGCGCGTCTCATCCGGCGCCTCTTCGCCACGCAGGTGATCGATGACGTGGTGCTGGTCGATGTCCGGGGCGAAGCAGCGATAGCCAATCCCCAACTGATCGAGCCGCAACAGGGTCAGGGTGGTTTCATAGATCTCGGCGCCGTCCTCGACGCCGCAGCCCGACAGAATGACCGCCACCTGCTTGCTCATATCGCTCTCCTTGTGACCGCGATGCTGCCGCCCGAGAGCAGCAAATCATCACTGTAGCCCATCTGCTCCCCAGCGTCTGCGACTCGGCTCTCCCCCAACCGGGCGGCGCTGATATACTCGAGGCATCGCCGGAAAGCGCATTCGGCATCACCCATGCAACGCCGCTGTCATCGATCAGTCATCTGTGTGACCCATACTCAGACAGCGGTCACGCCCAACGACCGGAGAGACCCCTTGAACCTAGGCACATCCCGACAGTTTCCCGCCGCCCGCCTGCGCCGCATGCGCAAGGACGACTTCTCGCGGCGCATGATGCGCGAGTCGACGCTGACCGCCGCCGACCTGATCTGGCCGGTCTTCGTGCTCGAAGGCAGCGGCCGTCGCGAGGCGGTGCCGTCGATGCCCGGCGTCGAACGGCTGTCGCTAGACCTGCTGATCGACGAGGCTCGCGAAGCCTTCGAGCTGGGCATTCCAGCGCTGGCGCTGTTTCCGGTGGTCGATGCCGAGCTCAAGAGCGAGCTGGCCGAGGAGGCCTACAGCGCCAACGGCCTGGTACAGCGCAGCGTACGCGAGCTCAAGGCGGCCCTGCCCGAGCTGGGCGTGATCACCGACGTGGCCCTCGACCCCTACACCAGCCACGGCCAGGACGGGATCCTCGATGAAACGGGCTACGTGCACAACGATCGCACCGTGGAGACCCTGCTCAAGCAGGCGCTGTCCCACGCCGAGGCCGGCGCCGACGTGGTGGCCCCCTCGGACATGATGGACGGGCGCATCGCGGCGATCCGCAGCGTGCTAGAGCAGGAGCACCTGCACAACACGCGCATCATGGCCTACAGCGCCAAGTACGCCTCGAGCTACTACGGGCCGTTCCGCGATGCGGTGGGCTCGGCGGGCAACCTCGGCCGCGCCGACAAGAGCACCTACCAGATGGACCCCGCCAACGGCGACGAGGCGCTCCACGAGGTGGCCATGGATATCGCCGAGGGCGCCGACATGGTGATGGTCAAGCCTGGCATGCCGTATCTCGACGTGGTGCGGCGGGTCAAGGAGGAGCTTCGAGTGCCGACCTTCGCCTATCAGGTCAGCGGCGAGTACGCCATGCACATGGCGGCCTTCGAGCAGGGCTGGCTCGACGCCGACAAGGTGATGCTCGAGTCGCTGATGTGCTTCAAGCGCGCCGGCGCCGACGGCGTGCTGACCTACTTTGCCAAGCGAGCGGCGCGCCTGCTCGCCAGCTAACCGCAAGGGACCGCATCCAGCCGCGGGGCCCTTCTTCTGCCTGAGGAGGCGAGATGCAAGACCCGCGCGCCGTGCCAGACCCCGACCAGTCGCCGCCGCCCGCAGAGACGCCCGCGGCGGCCGAACCGCTGCCGCTGCGGGTCAACCGGACCCGCACCGGGGTGCGCGCCAAGGGCGACCCGGCAGCGCTCGATCTCGACGACCCATCGCTCTACCTGAATCGCGAGCTGTCGCACCTGCAGTTCAATATCCGCGTGCTCGAGCAGGCGCTGGACACCGCGCACCCGCTGCTCAACCGGCTGATGTTCCTGCTGATTTTCTCCTCCAACCTCGACGAGTTCTTCGAGATCCGGGTCGCCGGCCTCAAGCACCAGCTGGCGCTGGGCAACGACAGCACCGGCGCCGACGGCATGCTGCCGCGCCAGGTGCTCGGCGAGATCTCGCGCATCGCCCATGAGCAGGTCGAGCGCCAGTACCGGCTGCTCAACGACACCCTGATCCCGGCGCTGGAGGAGCAGCACCTGCGTTTTCGCCGCCGCGACCAGTGGACACCGGCCCAGCAGGCCTGGGTGCGCGACTATTTCGACGACGAGATCATGCCGGTGATCAGCCCCATCGGGCTGGATCCGTCGCACCCCTTCCCGCGACTGGTCAACAAGAGCCTCAACTTCATCGTCGAGCTGGAGGGCAAGGACGCCTTCGGCCGCGAGGGCGGCCTGGCGATCCTGCCCGCCCCGCGCTCGCTGCCGCGTCTGATCGCACTGCCCGCGGCGTGCTGCGCCGAGGGCTACAGCGAGTACGTGTTCCTGTCGTCGATGATCCACGCCCACGCCCACGAGGTGTTCCCCGGCATGCAGGTGCGCGGCTGCTACCAGTTCCGACTGACCCGCAACGCCGACCTGTCGGTCGACCCCGAGGCGGTCTCCGACCTGGCCTCGGCGCTGCGCGGCGAACTGCTGGCGCGGCGCTACGGCAGCGGCGTGCGCCTGGAGGTCGCCGACAACTGCCCGGAACCGCTGGCCGACTTCCTGCTCACGCAGTTCGAGCTCGAGCAGAGCGACCTCTACCGGGTCCAGGGGCCGGTCAACCTGACCCGCATGATGGCGGTACTCGCCGACGTCGAGCGCCCGGAGCTGCGCTACCGCCCGTTTACCCCGGGGCTACCCAAGGCCCTCAAGAAGCACGACTCGCTGTTCGAGGCGATCAAGGACAGCGACATCCTGCTCCACCACCCCTTCCACGCCTTCTCGCCGGTGGAGGAGCTGCTCGCCGAGGCGGCCCGCGACCCGGCCGTGCTGGCCATCAAGCAGACCCTCTACCGCACCGGCGCCGATTCGGCGATCGTCTCGGCGCTGGTCGAGGCGGCCCGCGGCGGCAAGGAGGTCACGGTGGTGATCGAACTGCGCGCGCGCTTCGACGAGGCCGACAACCTGGCACTCGCCTCGCGCCTGCAGGAGGCCGGGGCCATCGTCATCTACGGCGTGATGGCCTACAAGACCCACGCCAAGCTGATGCACATCGTGCGTCGCGAGCGCGGCGAGCTGCGCTACTACGCCCATCTCGGCACCGGCAACTATCACGCTGGCACCGCCAAGCTGTACACCGACTACAGCCTGCTGACCGCCCACGAGACGCTGTGCGAGGACGTCCACAAGGTTTTCCAGCAGCTGTCGGGGATGGGCAAGGCGCGGCATATCGAGCACCTGCTGCACGCCCCCTTCACTCTCCACGAGCGGCTGGTGGCGATGATCGACCGCGAAGCCGCTCACGCCGCGGCCGGCCGCCGGGCGCACCTGATCATCAAGTGCAACTCGCTCACCGAGCCCAAGCTGATCCGCGCGCTGTATCGCGCCTCCCACGCCGGGGTGGAGTGCGACCTGATCATTCGCGGAATGTGCTGCCTGCGCCCCGGGGTCCCGGGCATCTCGGACAATATCCGGGTGCGCTCGATCATCGGCCGCTTCCTCGAGCACACCCGGGTGTTCTACTTCCACAACGACGCCAGCCCAGAGGTGTGGGCGTCCAGCGCCGACTTCATGGAGCGCAACATGTTCCACCGCGTCGAGACCTGTTTCCCGCTGCTCGACGCAAAGCTGGCCGCACGCGTGCGCAAGGACCTCGAGACCTACCTGGTCGACAACTGCCAGAGCTGGCTGCTCGATAGCGACGGCCACTACACCAAACGCGAACTGGGCGACGCCGCGCCGATCAGCGCCCAGGAGACGCTGCTCTACGCCTACGCCAGCAAGGCTTGAGAGGGGCTTAGCCGCGCTTGAAGGCGGCCAGGTCCTCGGTATCGTAGCCGTCCACCTCCAGCGGCAGGCCCAGCCGTTCGCGCTGCTGGCGCAGCTGCTCACGCTCGGCGATCAGCTCGCTGTCGTCGTCCAGGGTGCGGCCGTTGAGCTCGGCGAGCTGCGCCATGCCCTGGTGGTAGAAGCTGAGGATGCCCAGCGCCACGTGGTTGTGCTCTGCGACGCCGCGGCGCAGCGCCGGCAGGTAGCCACTGACGCGTGACAAGTGGTGCTTGAGCTGCCAGACGTAGCGCATCTCCTGCATCCACGGGCGCTCGCGCAGCGCCGCGAATACCAGACTGGTGGCCACCAGGCCAAGCAGCACCCCCAGGGCGTTGAGCCACAGGCTGGAGCCGAAGGCGCGGGTCAGCAATTGGGAGAACAGCATGCCCAGCACGATCAACTGGGCGGCCATGGCCACGCTGATCAGGCGTGCCTTGCGGCGATACACCACGGGCTCATGGGATTCGAAACGAAACTTCATCGACAATCAATTCCTTGGATAACGTCAACGCAGCCGCTCGGCGGCCAGGCTCAGCAGATGCTCGGTGGTCTCCCAGCCGATGCAGGCATCGGTGACCGAGACGCCGTAGCGCATGCCACCAGGCTTGAGCGGCTGGCGACCTTCGAATAGCTGGCTCTCCAGCATCACGCCACACAGCGCCGTCTCGCCCGCCAGGCGCTGGTCCAGCACGTCGAGCAGCACCTCGCTCTGGCGGCGATGGTCCTTACCCGAATTGGCGTGGCTGCAGTCTACCATCAGCCGCGGCGCCAGGCCCGCGGCCGCCAGCGTGCGACGCGTCGCCGCCACATGCTCGGCGCGGTAGTTGGGCTCGCCGTGGCCGCCGCGCAGCACCACATGGGTGTGCGCATTGCCTGGCGTGTGGCGCAGGCTGGGCCGGCCCGACGCCGACAACCCGGGGTAACGATGGCCGTGGGCCGCCGCCTGGATGGCGTCGATGGCCACCTGGATGCCGCCATCGGTGGCGTTCTTGAAGCCCACTGCCGCCGCCAGGCCGCTGGCCAGCTCGCGATGCACCTGGGACTCGGTGGTACGCGCGCCGATCGCCGTCCACGCCAGCAGGTCATCGAGGTAGCTGGCGACCATCGGCTGCAGCAGCTCGGTGGCCACCGGCAAGCCGATTGCCACGACGTCGCGCATCAGCGCTCGCGACGTCGCCAGGCCGTGGGCCATGTCGTCGCTGCCGTCGAGGTGGGGGTCGTAGGCCAGGCCCTTCCAGCCCACCGTGGTGCGCGGCTTCTCGACGTAGACGCGCATCACCAGCAGCAGCCGGTCCTCGACCTGGCGCGCCAGCACGCTCAAGTTCTCGGCATACTCGAGAGCCGCCTGGGGGTCGTGGATCGAGCAGGGGCCGACGACCACCAGCAGGCGGTCGTCGCGGCCATCCAGAATCGCCTTGACCTGCTCACGCTGGGCAGCGACTCGCTTCTGCAGTTCGGCATCGAGGGGCAGCTGCTGGCGCAGCGCCTGGGGGGTGGGCAGCGGCGCCTCGATGGCGGTGTCGGCGGCAGCGAGGCCTGCGGCTGGGGCGGCATCACTGGGCGTTGGCTTGATCAGGGTCATGGTCATTGCGCTTACCTCGTACAGGGTGTCGAACATCGGACTGGATGGCCACCGATGATCACCCGGCCGGAGGTGGCGAGCTGAGCCGACCGGACGCCGCTAAATCGCCAGCTGCCATAGCCACGGTAGTAAGCAGTGCATGACGGCAGGGGGGAGGCGATAGGGTCGAACATGGTCTGGCTCCTGATTGGGCAATGGTGTCAAAAACAAAACCCCCGGTCGGGTTGCCGACCGGGGGTTCTGAAAGGTGGTGGAGGCAACCCGGTGGGGTGTGCCTCGCGATGGGTCAGTGCGACCGCATCGCCGGCACACCGGCGCTAAACCAATACCAATAGCCGTTCACCAAGGCCCACGCGGCAACCACGATGGCGGGCATCGAGTCGGCGTTGGCTAAATGGCGAGGGCTTGCGGTCATGGGTCGCTCCGGGTTGCGTTGGCTTCTATCCTACCGCGCTGAGTGCGCTTGGCAAGTATTCAGTCACCTCAACCGAGCAATTGAATTATGCCGATGGTCGCCGGCAGCGCACTCATGGCCACCAATACGACCAGTCCCACGATAATCGCCAGCATGCCGGTATCGTCTTTGAAGTTGGGATCCTGTTCCACCATGGGCTCTCTCCTATTGGCACAGCTTGGATGGGCGCCATTCTAGCGCAGGTGACGGCCGCCATCGACCGGCAGCGTGATACCGGTGACGTAGCGATTGTCGAGCAGGTAGCGCAGGCTCTGGTAGATCACCCCGGGGCCGGGAATCATCTGCATCGCCGACTTGGCCTTGGCTTTCTCGACGTAGGCCTCGTCGTCGCCTTCGTTGAGCATGATCAGCGCCGGGGCGATGGCGTTGACCTGGATCGTCGGGGCATACAGGGCGGCAAACGACAGCGTCAGGTTATCGAGCCCGGCCTTGGTGGCGGCATAGGCGGCGTGTTTCTTCGAGCCCCTTTGCACCACATAGTCGGTAATGTGCACGATGTCGCGCTGCGGCTCGCTGCAGGCGTCGAGCAGCTCGCGACAGTGCAGGTTGATCAGGTAGGGGGCCTGCATGTGCACCCGGAACAGCCGTTCGAAATTGGCCCCGGCCTCGCTGCCGGTGCTGTCCGGCGCCCAGTCGCTGGCGTTGTGGACGATCGCCCGCAGCGACGGGGTGGCCTCCTTCAGGCGCGCGATGAAGTCGAGAATACCGGCCTCGCTGGAGAAATCCGCGGCCAGGGTGACCACCCCACGCTGGCGCAGCGCCTCGAGCTCGGGGCGCTCGCGGCGGTAGCTGATGATCAGCGCATGGCCATCGTCGAGCAGCCGCTCGGCGCAGTGGCGCCCGAGGCGCTGGGCGCCACCGGTGATCAGGATCGGCGAGGCGCTCACTGCAAGGCCTCCCGCTGCTTGACCAGGCTGCCCACGGTGGGCACCAGCGGGTCGCGCGGCGCATAGGCAAAGACGTCCGAGAACACCCGCGAGGCGTCGAGTCCCAGCGAAGCGAGCACGTCGATGCAGGCGTAGACCATGCCCGGCGAGCCGGACAGATAGACGTCATGCCCCGAGACGTCCTTGAGGGTGCTGCCGAGTACCGCATCGACGCGCCCCAGGTGGCCGCTGACGCCCTCGCCGTCGAACGGCTCCTCGGGGACGATCTCGCTGACCGCATGGAAGCGCACCCCTGGATACTGGGCGGCCCAATCGCGGGGCAGCCACTCGAGGTAGAGGTCGCGGCGCTCGCGGGCCGCCCACCACAGGTCGATCTGGCGGGCCGGGTCGGCGACCAGCGCGGCCTCGACGATGGCCTTCATCTGGGCAAAGCCGGTCCCGGCGGCCACCAGCAGCAGCGGCCGCGTGCTGTCAGGGTCGAGCACGCAGTCGCCGCCGGGTAGGCGCAGCGTCAGGCGACTGGCTTCCTGCATCAGCTCGCGCAGGCGCGCCGAATTCTCGCGCTCCGGCCAGTGCTGGATATGCAGCTCGATCAGGCCATCGCCGCGATGGGCGTTGGCGATCGAGAACGGCACCCAGGTAGCGTCGTCGAGCTGCAGCTCGAGATACTGGCCCGGCGCATGCGCAACGGCCTCGGCGCGGCCCTCCAGGCTCACGCGGAAGACATCAGGGGTGAGGTTCTCGACCTCGTCGACCAGGCAGGTCAGGGTGCGTGCCGTCATGGCGTCCTCTTGTCTGTGGTGGCATCCCCCGGCAGCGGGATACCGAGCGTTTCCCAGCGCGCCGCCACCGACTGCTTGACGCCCTCGTCCATGACGATCGGCGTCCCCCACTCGCGGTCGGTCTCGCCTGGCCACTTGCTGGTGGCATCGAGGCCCATCTTGGAGCCGAGGCCGGCCACCGGCGAAGCGAAATCGAGGTAGTCGATGGGCGTGTTCTCGACCAGCACGGTATCCCGCGCCGGATCCATGCGCGTGGTGATGGCCCAGATCACGTCCTTCCAGTCGCGGGCGCTGACGTCGTCGTCGAGCACCACCACGAACTTGGTGTACATGAACTGGCGCAGGAAGCTCCATACGCCCATCATCACCCGCTTGGCATGCCCCGGGTACTGCTTCTTCATGGTCACCACCGCCATGCGGTAGGAGCAGCCCTCCGGCGGCAGGTAGAAGTCGACGATCTCGGGAAACTGCTTGCGCAGGATCGGCACGAACACCTCGTTGAGGGCGAGCCCCAGGATCGCCGGCTCATCCGGCGGGCGGCCGGTGTAGGTCGAATGATAGATGGCATCGCGACGCATGGTCATGCGTTCGACGCTGAAGACCGGGAAGTGTTCGACCTCGTTGTAGTAGCCGGTGTGGTCGCCGTAAGGGCCTTCGGGCGCCATGTCGTCGGGGTAGATGAACCCCTCGAGGATCACCTCGGCGGAGGCCGGCACCTCGAGGTCGGCATGGCCGCACTTGATCAACTCGGTGCGCGAGCCGCGCAGGAGGCCGGCGAAGGCGTACTCGGAGAGCGAGTCCGGCACCGGGGTGACCGCACCGAGGATGGTGGCCGGGTCGGCGCCCAGCGCCACCGCCACCGGGAACGGCTGGCCGGGGTTGGCCTTCTGGAACTCCTGGAAGTCCAGCGCCCCGCCGCGATGCGACAGCCAGCGCATGATCAGGCGATTCTTGCCCAGCTTCTGCTGGCGGTAGATGCCCAGGTTCTGGCGCTTCTTGTGCGGCCCGCGGGTCACCACCAGCGCCCAGGTCACCAGCGGCGCGGCATCCCCCGGCCAGCAGTGCTGGATCGGCAGGCGGTCAAGGTCGACCGCATCGCCTTCGAGGATCACCTCCTGCACCGGCGATGAGCGCACCACCTTGGGCCCCATGCTCATGACCTGCTTGAAGATCGGCAGCTTGCTCCAGGCGTCGCGCATGCCCTTGGGCGGATCCGGCTCCTTGAGAAAGGCCAGCAGCTTGCCGACCTCGCTGAGCGCCTCCACCGAGTCCTCGCCCATGCCCAGCGCCACCCGATGCGGGGTGCCGAACAGGTTGCCGAGCAGCGGCATGCTGTGGCCTTTGACGTTCTCGAACAGCAGCGCCGGTCCGCCGGCACGCAGGGTGCGGTCGCAGATCTCGGTGATCTCGAGATAGGGGTCGACTTCGGCGCTGACCCGCACCAGCTCGCCCCGTTCCTCCAGTGCCGCGATGAAGTCGCGCAGGTCCTTGTACTTCATAGGCTTCCTGTATCAAAAACGACGAAAGGGGCAGCATAGCATGCTGCCCCCTCGATACGCGTCAAAAGGCAATAGCGCCGATTAGCGCCGCTTCATGGCCTCGAAGAACTCGATATTGGTCTTGGTATCCTTGAGCCGGTCGATCAGGAACTCAGTGGCGCCCATATCGTCCATCGGATTGAGCAGCTTGCGCAGGATCCACATGCGCTGCATCTCGTCCTCGGAGGCCAGCAGGTCCTCGCGGCGGGTACCGCTGCGGCGGATATTGATCGCCGGGTAGACGCGCTTCTCGGCCAGCTTGCGGTCGAGGTGCGCCTCCATGTTACCGGTGCCCTTGAACTCCTCGAAGATCACCTCGTCCATCTTCGAGCCGGTATCGACCAGCGCGGTGGCGATGATGGTCAGACTGCCGCCCTCCTCGATGTTGCGCGCGGCACCGAAGAAGCGCTTGGGCTTCTCCAAGGCGTGGGCGTCGACACCGCCGGTGAGCACCTTGCCGGAGCTGGGTACCACGGTGTTGTAGGCCCGCGCCAGGCGCGTGATCGAGTCGAGCAGGATCACCACGTCCTTCTTGTGCTCGACCAGCCGCTTGGCCTTCTCGATCACCATCTCGGCGACCTGCACGTGGCGTGCCGGCGGCTCGTCGAAGGTCGAGGCGACCACTTCACCGCGCACCGTGCGCGACATCTCGGTGACCTCCTCGGGCCGCTCGTCGATCAGCAGCACGATCAGGTGACACTCGGGGTTGTTGCGCGTGATCGAGGTGGCGATGTTCTGCAGCATCAGCGTCTTACCGGCCTTGGGCGGCGAGACGATCAGACCACGCTGGCCCTTGCCGATGGGCGCAGTGAGATCGATGATGCGCGCCGTCAGATCCTCGGTGGAGCCGTTGCCGATCTCCATCACCATGCGCTCGTCGGGGAACAGCGGGGTGAGGTTCTCGAACAGGATCTTGTGCTTGGCGTTTTCCGGCTTATCGAAGTTGATCTGATTGACCTTCAACAGCGCAAAGTAGCGCTCGCCCTCCTTGGGCGGACGAATCTTGCCGGAGATGGAGTCGCCCTTGCGCAGGTTGAAGCGCCGTATCTGTGAGGGCGAGACATAGATGTCATCGGGCCCAGCCAGATAGGAGCTGTCGGCGCTGCGCAGGAAGCCGAAACCGTCCTGAAGTATCTCCAGTACGCCATCGCCATAGATATCTTCACCGCTCTTGGCGTGTTTCTTGAGAATGGCGAAGATAATGTCTTGCTTACGTGAGCGTGCGAGGTTGTCGGCACCCATTTCCTGGGCGATTTCCAACAGTTCGGGCACGGTCTTTTGCTTGAGTTCGGTAAGATTCATCGGTTTGTTCAGAAATTGCTCGTGTCAGCGGGGCGCAGGAGCGCCGAAATAAGACAGGAGGCGGTGACGAAACGCCGCGTGGTGCGTTCAGAGCCCGGCGGGCATTCACTCGGGAGACATTCGCCGGTCGGCGTTTCCGCCAGGAAACGACAGAGACGATGGCAAGCGCGAGGGAAGCGATGTTCATGTCGCCTGATTGACGGCTCGGTAAGTGACAACACTTTCCGGCACGGAATCAGCGGGCTGTCTGACGACTTGGAGTTGACCGCGACGCGGTCGGGAAGTATTCGGAACAGGCGAACGATTCGATGTTAGACAAGCCCGGCGGCAAACGCAAGCCCCTGCATCGCCACGGCCGATTGACAAGCATCGGGCGCCGCCGCAACCTTGCACGATGCAGATGCAAGGATCTTCACATGCTTTCCGATTCGGCCACGCGCAGGATGCCCAACGCCGGCGACGCTCCCCGTCGGTTCGCCGCCATCGACCTCGGTTCCAACAGCTTTCATCTGCTGGTCGCCAACTACCAGGGGGGCCAGTTGCAGGTAGTGGCCAAACTGGGCGAGAAGGTCCAGTTGGCGGCCGGCCTCGACGACGATGATCGGCTCAGCGAGGCCGCCATGCAGCGCGCCCTCGACTGCCTGGCACGCTTTGCGCCCTTCATCGGCGACACCCCCGCCGAGCAGTTGAGAATCGTCGGCACCAACGCCCTGCGCGCCGCCAGCAACAGCCGCGAATTCATCGACCGCGCCGAGGCCCAGCTCGGCCACGGCATCGAGATCATCGCCGGCCGCGAGGAGGCGCGCCTGATCTATCTCGGCGCCGCCCACGCCCTGGCAGAGGTCCACGGCCGGCGACTGATCGTCGATATCGGCGGCGGCTCTACCGAGTACATCATCGGCGAGAACTTCGCGCCCCTGGCGCTGGAGAGCCTGCACATGGGCTGTGTCACCTACACCCGACGCTTCTTCGGCGACGGCGAGCTCAGCGAGAAGCGCTTTCGCCGCGCCGAGCTGGCGGCGCTGTCGGAACTGGCCAATATCCGCCGCGCCTACCGCGCACTGGGCTGGGCCGACCCGGTCGGCTCGAGCGGCACCGTCAAGGCCGCCGCTGCAGTGCTGGCGGCTAGTGGCGAGTGCCCAGAAGGAGTGATCGAGCGCGAGGCGCTATTCAACCTGCGTAAGCGGCTGATCAAGTGCAAGCAGCTCGACCAGGTGGCCATGGAGGGCCTCAAGGAGGATCGCGCCACGGTGTTTCCCGCGGGTATCGCGATTCTCTGCGCGACCTTCGAGGCCTTCGATCTTACCCAAATGCGCTTCGCCGACGGCGCGCTGCGCGAGGGCGTGCTCTACGATCTCGCCGGGCGCAATACCGCCGAGGACTCGCGACGCCAGGCGCTGGCCACGCTGCGCCATCGCTACGGCGTCGACGACGATCAGGCACAGCGCGTGGCGTTCAGCGCCCAAGCGCTGTTCGAGCAGGTCAGAGAGGCGTGGACGCTGATCGACGAGCAGGCGCAGTTTCTCGACTGGGCCGCGCAGCTGCACGAGATCGGCCTGGCCATCTCGCACAGCCAGTTTCATCGCCACGGCGCCTACCTGCTCGACCACTCCGACCTGCCCGGCTTCTCGCGGCCCGAGCAGCAGGTGCTGGCCTTCCTGGTGCGTGCCCACCGCCGCAAGTTTCCGCTCAAGGAGCTCGACAGCCTGCCCCTGGCGCTGCAGCGGCCCTATGCGCGCCTGGCGAGGCTGCTGCGCCTGGCGGTGCTGCTCAACCACTCGCGGCCCGAGGCGCCGGCGCGCGGCATCGAGCTGGTGGCAGACGGCGACGGCCTGATCCTGACCCTCCATCAACCGCTGGACGACGCCGCCCTGCTGGTCACCGACCTCGAGCAGGAGGTCGAGTACCAGGCCGCGGCGGGCTTC
The DNA here is from genome assembly GCA_001971685.1 of Halomonas sp. 1513. NCBI lineage: Bacteria > Pseudomonadati > Pseudomonadota > Gammaproteobacteria > Oceanospirillales > Halomonadaceae > Halomonas > Halomonas sp. 1513. The sequence continues at coordinate 501,934 of CP019326.1, read as the reverse complement.
AGCCTGAGTCTGGTGGTGCCGGCGGCGAGCTAAGCGCCCAGCCCGGCGCGCAGGGCACGGCGGCGCGCCCCGTGGCATCGAGCACCGCCACCACCTCTTCTGCGTGCCACACCACCAGCAGCCGCCGGCGCTGCCAGGGCGGCAGTCCGGCCTCCTGCAGCAGACGCTTGAGGTCACGGCTGCCACGCTGCGGCTGTGCCAAACGCTCGCCGCCCCGGCGTGCGCGCACCCGCAGTGCCAGCGGCTTCCCCTGCTCGTGCCTTAGCGTCACCTTCAGTTTCCCCAGCGGCGTGTCGAGGGGCAGGCAGCCATTCCACTCCGCCTGCCAACTGGCGGGCAGTGACGTGGGCGGCGCCAGCAGGTAGAGCGCCCCACGCCAGCAGCGCGCTTCTCCACCCGGCCAGGCGATCCGCGCCTCGGCGTCGCGGCGGCCGTCGAGCTGATCGGTAAGCGTCGCCAGGCGCGCGGCCGGCGGTGTCTGCAGTCCTAGCCGCTGGCAGCAGTGGCGAATCAGCAGCCGCTGGCGCGGCACGGAGAGTGCCACCAGCGGAGTGATCGGCAGCCGTTCTGCCACGCCCCCCAGTGCCGTCAGATCAAGCGACGCCAGATCGTCGAGCAGCGCATCGGCTTCGCCGGCCAGCTGTGCGGAACGCGCCAGCGATGCCGCGGCCTGCGGCCAGCGCGCTTCGAGCGCCGGCAGCAGGTCGTGGCGCAGGTGATTGCGGTCCAATCCGGTATCGGTGTTGCTGGGGTCCTCGACCCAGTTGACCGCCAGCCGGCGGGCGGCCTCTTCGAGGTCGGCCCGCGCCACACCCAGCAGCGGGCGCCGCAGGTCGCGGCCTCGCCACACGCGATGCGGCGGCATGCCGGCCAGGCCACGCACGCCGCTGCCGCGCAGCGCGGCGAGTAGGAAGGTCTCGGCCTGGTCGTCGCGATGCTGGGCCAGCCACAGCGTCTCGCCCCGCGCCACCCGGCGGGCAAAGGCCGCATAGCGCGCCTCGCGGGCGGCCCCCTCCAGCCCCTGCCCGGCATCACGCGCGACGCTCACCCGTTCGACGCACAGCGGCACCCCCAGCTGCGCGCAGAGCTGGCGGCAGTGGCGTTCGAAATCGTCGGCGGCGGATTGTAGGCCGTGGTGAACATGCAGGGCGTGCAGCGGGCGGGAGTGACGGCGACAGGCATCGGCGGCCAGGGTCAGCAGCAGCGAGGAGTCGAGCCCGCCGGACAGCGCTACCCAGACAGCGCGCCCCGGCGGGGTCTCCGCCAGGGCGTCATCGATCAGGGCCTGTAGCCTCATCTCGCTACGCTGGGGCGCCGTAGCTCATCAGGCGCGCATAGCGGCGCTCCAGCAGGGCATCGATATCCATGCTCTGCAGGCGCTCCAGGCTGCCCTGCAGGGACGTCTTGACGCGCTCGGCAGTGGTGCGCGGATGGCGATGCGCACCGCCCAGCGGCTCGGGAATCAGGGTGTCGACGAAGCCCAGCTCCTCGAGGCGCTCGGCGGTGATGCCCATGGCATGGGCGGCGTCGGAGGCCTTCTCGGCGCTCTTCCACAGGATCGAGGCGCAGCCCTCGGGGGAGATCACCGAGTAGGTGGAGTACTGCAGCATCGCCAGCTCGTCGCATACGCCGATGGCCAGTGCCCCGCCGGAGCCGCCCTCGCCCACCACGGTGGCAATGATCGGCGTCCTGAGCCGTGACATCACCGCCAGGTTGTAGGCGATCGCCTCGGACTGGCCGCGCTCTTCGGCGTCGATGCCGGGATAGGCGCCCGGGGTGTCGATGAAGGTCAGCACCGGCATCTTGAAGCGCTCGGCCATCTCCATCAGGCGGCACGCCTTGCGGTAGCCTTCGGGGCGCGGCATGCCGAAGTTGCGGCGCACCTTCTCTTTGACGTCGCGGCCCTTCTGGTGGCCAATCACCATCACCGGCTTGTCGTCGAGCCGTGCCACGCCGCCGACGATGGCGGCGTCGTCGGCGAAGTGCCGGTCGCCGTGGAGCTCATCGAAGTCGGTAAAGACGTGCTCGAGGTAGTCGAGGGTGTAGGGGCGCTGGGGGTGGCGCGACAGCTGCGAGACCTGCCAGGCGCTAAGGTCCTTGAAGATCGACTCGGTGAGCTTCTTGCTCTTCTCCTCGAGCTTGGCGACCTCTTCGCTGATGTTGATCTTGCTGTCGTTGCCGACCAGCCGCAGCTCTTCGATCTTGGCCTGCAGTTCGGCGATGGGCTGTTCGAAATCGAGATAGTTGGGATTCATAGTGGCTAAGCCGCCTTGTCATTGCTGTCCCCGGGGAGGATGAAGGGTGTTTACCCCCGGACGCCATAAAATCGAGTGTCGGCATTATCGCACCCTCAACGCGCGGCGCAAGGCAGGGGACGAGGAGTTCCTGCCTGCCAAGGGGCGCCGGGGACAGGTCGAAGAGGAGGTTTGCGCCATGGATGGCGCAAGGTAGCGCCCAGGGATGGGTTCACAGCGCCTCCTCGTAGGCCTGTCGCCGGCACAGCCCCGATGCCGGCGCGCCTCGTTTGCCCCGCGCAAGTATCCGTCATCGCTGCCTAGCGGTATTTCAAGCGCACACCGTCCTGCCCCTCGACCTCGCGCAGGGCGATCAGCAGCTCGTCGCTGGGCGCCACCTTCCACTCCTCGGCCAGTTCCAGCCAGCCGCTGGCGTCCTGGTTGCGGTACTTGAGCCGCACCGGCAGGCCGCTGGCATCGCGGTGCGGGGTGAGGCTGTCGCGCAGGCTGGCCACCATGCGGCCGTTGGCGCGGGCGCCGTCCAGCGAGACTTCCACCGCCTGGCCGAACTTGCTGCGCGCCTCGACCATCGGCGTGATCTCCTTGCCGCGCAGGCGCAAGCCGCCGGAGTAGTCGTCGCTCGACACCTCACCCTCGACGATCAGCACCTGGTCGGCGTCGAGGCGACCGCGCAGCTGGTCAAACAGCTCGCCGAACAGCGAGGCCTCGATGCGCCCGGTACGGTCGTCGAGGGTGACGAAGGCCATGGTGTCGCCGCGCTTGGACTTCATGGTGCGCATCCCCACCACCAGCCCGGCGACGCGCTGCGGCTCCCGCGACGGCTTGAGGTCGCTGATACGCGTCGAGACGAAGCGCTTGAGCTCCTGCTCGTACTCGTCGATGGGGTGGCCGGTGAGGTACAGCCCCAGGGTGTCCTTCTCGCCGGCCAGGCGCTCCTTGTCGGTCCATTCCCGAGCATCGCGATAGTCGGCATAGACGTCACCGACCTCCTCGTCGACGAAGGCCTCGCCGAACATGTCGATCATGCCCAGGTTCTGGTTGCTGAGGTTCTGGGCGGCGGCCTTGAGCGCCGCCTCCAGGGCTGCGCTCAGCACGGCGCGATTGGGGCCCAGGTTGTCCAGCGCCCCGGAGCGGATCAGCGCCTCGAGGGTGCGCTTGTTCATGCGCTTGGGGTCGACCCGGCGGCAGAAGTCGAACAGGTCCTTGAAGGGTCCGTCGGCCTCGCGGGCCTCGACGATGGCGCCGATCGGCCCCTCACCAACGCCGCGGATCGCCCCCAGGCCGTAGACCACCCGACCCTCGGTATCCACGGTGAACTTGTAGCCGCCGACGTTGACGTCCGGCGGGGTCACGGTGAGCTTGAGGTTGCGGCACTCCTCGATCAGCGGCACCACCTTGTCGAGATTATCCATCTCGGTGGATATCACCGCGGCCATGAAGGGCCCGGGATAGTGTGATTTCAACCAGGCCGTCTGATAGGAGACCAGACCGTAGGCCGCCGAGTGCGACTTGTTGAAGCCGTAGCCGGCGAACTTCTCCACCAGGTCGAAGATATTGCCGGCCAGCTCCTTGTCGATACCGTTGGCGGCACAGCCCTCCATGAAGCCGGCGCGCTGCTTGGCCATCTCCTCGGGCTTCTTCTTGCCCATGGCGCGGCGCAGCATATCGGCCTGGCCCAGGCTATATCCCGCCAGCACCTGGGCGATCTGCATCACCTGCTCCTGGTAGAGGATGATGCCGTAGGTGGGCTCGAGCACCGTTTTCAGCCACTCGTGCTGGTAGTCCGGGTGCGGGTAGGAGATCTCGGCGCGGCCGTGCTTACGGTTGATGAAGTCGTCGACCATGCCCGACTGCAGCGGCCCCGGGCGGAACAGCGCGACCAGGGCGATCATGTCCTCCAGCGAATCGGGCAGCAGGCGCTTGATCAGCTCCTTCATGCCGCGGGATTCGAGCTGGAACACCGCGGTGGTCTCGGCGCGCTTGAGCATTTCGAAGGTCGGCGCATCGTCGAGGGGGATGGTGTCGATGTCGAGCGGGCCTTCGCCCTTGACGGCGCGTACCTTGTCGACCATCTCCAGCGCCCAGTCGATAATGGTCAGGGTGCGCAGGCCGAGGAAGTCGAACTTGACCAGCCCGGCCTCCTCGATGTCGTTTTTGTCGAACTGCACCACCAGGCCATTGCCCTCCTCGTCGCACAGCAGCGGCGAGAAGTCGGTGAGCTTGGTAGGGGCGATCACCACCCCGCCGGCGTGCTTGCCGGTACCGCGGGTGATGCCCTCGAGCTTGAGCGCCATCTCCCAGATCTCGGCGGCCTCGTCGTCGTTGTCGACGAACTCCTTGAGCGCCGGCTCGGCCTCGATGGCCTTGGCCAGGGTCATGCCGACCTCGAAGGGGATCAGCTTGGAGAGCTTGTCGCCCAGCGAGTAGGGCCGCCCCTGGGCACGCGCCACGTCGCGCACCACCGCCTTGGCGGCCATGGTGCCGAAGGTGACGATCTGCGACACGGCGTTGCGACCGTAGCGCTCGGCCACATAGTCGATCACCCGGTCGCGCTTCTCCATGCAGAAGTCGACGTCGAAGTCGGGCATCGAGACACGCTCGGGGTTGAGGAAGCGCTCGAACAGCAGGTCGTACTCCAGCGGGTCGAGGTCGGTGATCTTCTGCGCGTAGGCCACCAGTGAGCCCGCCCCCGAGCCGCGCCCCGGCCCCACCGGCACGTCGTTGTCCTTGGCCCACTGGATGAAGTCCATCACGATCAGGAAGTAGCCGGGGAAGCCCATCTGGATGATGATGTTCAGCTCGAAATCGAGTCGCTCGCGATAGCGCTGGTCGATCTCGGCATACTCGGCGCCGTCGCGCGGGTAGCGCTCAGCCGGGTAGAGGAAGTCGAGGCGCTCGGTGAGGCCGTCGTGGGAGATCTTGCGGAAGAACTCGTCCTGGGTCATGCCCTCGGGGATCTCGAACTCCGGCAGGAATATCTCGCCCAGGCGTACGTCGACGTTGCAGCGCGCCGCAATCAGCACGCTGTTCTCCAGCGCTTCGGGAATGTCGGCGAACAGTTCGGCCATCTCCGCCGGGCTCTTGAGGTACTGCTCCTCGCTGTAGCGGCGCTCGCGGCGGCGATCGTCGAGCGCCTTGCCCTCGCCGATGGCGACCCGGGTCTCGTGGGCCCAGAACTCTTCGCGCTCGAGGAAGCGCACGTCGTTGGTGGCCACCACCGGGGTGCCGCTCTGCTCGGCCAGGGCCACCGAGAGGTGCAGGCACTCCTCCTCGTACTGGCGCGAGGTGCGGGTCAGCTCGAGGTAGAAGCGCCCCGGAAAGCGGGCGTTCCACTCGTCGAGCAGCGCGCGGGCCTCGTCGGGGTGGTCGGCCAGCAGGTGGCGGCCGATCTCGCCCTCGCGGGCGCCGGAGAGCACGATCAGCCCCTCGCTCTGTTCGAATACCCAGGCCTTGTCGAGAATCGCCAGCCCCTGGCGCTGGCCGTCGGTCCAGCCGCGGGAGATCAGTTCGGTAAGGTTGCGGTAGCCCACGTCGTTCATGGCCAGCAGCGTCAGCCGGTAGGGGTGGCCTTCGTCGTGGGGGTTGTGCAGCCACAGGTCGCTGCCGATGATCGGCTTGAGGCCGGCGCCCTGGGCCGCCTTGTAGGCCTTGACCAGGCCAAACAGGTTGGCTTCGTCGGTGATCGACACGGCCGGCATGCCGCGCTCGGCGGTGGCCTTGACCAGCGGCTTGAGGCGCACCAGGCCATCGACCAGGGAGTACTCGGTGTGAACGCGAAGATGAACGAAGGGCGTGGTCATGGTGGACTCAAGATTTGGCGATAAGTGGTACGGGTAACGGTGCTCGGGCCGATCTGGCGCTTATGTATGCTGCCCGCTCGGGCTGATCCGGCGCTTGCCTATGCGGCCCGCTCGTCGCTTGCCTATGCTGCACGCTCGGCGCTGATCCAACGACTGTGAGACCGGCCCCGCTCGGGCTGATCCGGCGACAGGCCTGCGGGGAGGCGCTGTAAATACCTCCTTGTACGCTACCGATTCCTTCCCTGGAATCGGATCTCCCCTTCGGCCTATCCCCTGCGCCCTCGCTATCAGTATCGATTCGTTGGCCTAGAACAGTGCCAGCTGGCGCTTGACCGGGCCGAAGGAGCGGCGGTGTTCAGGCAGCGCGCCGAGGCGCTCCAGGGCCGCCAGATGCTCGCGGGTCGGGTAGCCCTTGTGGCGAGCAAAGCCGTAGTCGGGATGCCGGGCATCCAGCGCCGCCATGTCGGCGTCCCGGGCGACCTTGGCGAGTATCGAGGCGGCGGCGATGGCCGGATGGCGGGCATCGCCCTTGACCACCGCCTGGCCAGGAACATGATGCCCGGGCAGGCGATTGCCGTCCACCAGCAGGTATTCGGCGGCCGGCGCCAGGGCGTCGATGGCGCGGCGCATGGCCAGGTGGGTGGCGTGGTAGATATTGAGTTCGTCGATCTCGGTGGCGCTGGCCTCGGCCACCGCGAAGGCCAACGCCCGCTCACGAATCTCGGCGTCCAGCGCCTCGCGGCGCTTGGCGCTGAGCGCCTTGGAGTCGTTGAGCCCCTCGATCGGGCGCGCCGGATCGAGGATCACCGCCGCCGCCACCACGCTGCCGACCAGCGGCCCGCGCCCCACCTCGTCGACCCCGGCCAGGCGCTCGCCGCGGTAGTCGACCACCAACGGCGGCAGCGTCGCCTTCTTCACGACAGCCCCTCGGCGATGGCCTCCGGGGCCACGCTGTCGGGCAGCGGATCGCCGGCAATCAGCGCTGCGATGGCGTCCACCGCCCGCTCGCTGGCGCCGCGCTGTAAGCCGGCGTGCATCTCGGCAAAGCGTGACTCGAGCGCCGCGCGCCCCGCGCTGTCAGCGAGCATCGCATCGAGGCTGGCGGCAATCGCCTCGGGGCTGGCGGCATCCTGGATCAGCTCCGGCACCAGCGCTTCGCGGGCGATCAGGTTGGGCAGCGAGATCCACTCTGTCTTGACCAGGCGCTTGGCCAGCCAGTGGGTGGCCGGCGCCATCTTGTAGGCCACCAGCATCGGCCGGTGGCAGAGCATCGCCTCCAACGCCGCGGTGCCCGAGGCCAGCAGCACGGCATCCGCCGCCACCATGGCCTCGCGGGAGCAGCCGTCGAGCAGGGTCAGGCGTGCGGCCAGCGCCGGGCGTTCGTCGAGCAGCGCTGTGAGCTCGCGGCGCCGCTGCGGGGTCGCCGCCGGCACCACCAGCTGCAGGCTCGGCCGCGCCTCGCTGAGCCGTTCGGCTGCCTCGAGGAAGGTGGCCCCCAGGAACCGAATCTCGTTGGCCCGCGAGCCGGGCAGCAGCGCCAGCAGCTCGCCGTCTTCACGCAGGCCGAGTTCGCGGCGCATCGCCGCGCGATCGGTCTCCAGCGGCAGGTCGTCGGCCAGCGGGTGGCCGACGAAGGCCACCGGCACCCGGTGGTGCGCATAGAACGCCGCCTCGAAGGGCAGGAAGGTGAGCATGGCATCCACCGACTTGGCGATGCCCTTGACCCGGCCCTGGCGCCAGGCCCATACCGAGGGGCTGACGTAGTGGGCGGTGGTGATACCGGCCTCGCGCAGCTGGCGCTCGAGGCCCAGGTTGAAGTCCGGCGCATCGATGCCGAGCATGATGTCGGGCCGCCAGGCCAACGCATCGCGTTTGAGCTCGCGACGCACGCCGATCAGCCGCGGCAGGTGCTTGAGCACCTCGACCAGGCCCATGACCGAGAGGGTCTCCAGCGGGTAACGACTGTCGATGCCTTCGGCCAGCATGCGTGGGCCACCGATGCCGCGAAAGGAGACCTCTGGGTAGCGCGCCTTTAGCGCGCGCATCAGGCTGGCGCCGAGGATATCGCCGGACAGTTCGCCGGCGACCAGGTAGACCTTGAGTGCAGGACTGGCCATGCCTAGCGAGTGATACCGCGAGTGGACACTTCGATGGAGGTGATGAAGGTGTCGACCTCCGGCAGGTCGAAGCGGCTGCGCATCTCGCACAGCGCCTGTTCGACGGTGAGGCCCTGGCGATAGACCAGCTTGTAGGACTCGCTCAGTGCATTCAGCGCTTCGCGGGAGAAGCCGCGGCGCTTGAGTCCGACAAGATTGAGACCGCGGGCCTCGGCGGGGTTGCCGTTGATCATCACGAAGGCCGGGGTGTCCTTGGTGATGATCGAACCGCCGCCGGCCATGGCGTGGGTACCGAAGTGGCAGAACTGGTGCACCGCCGCGAGCCCGCCGAGGATCGCGAAGTCCCCCAATTTGACGTGGCCGGCCAGGGTCACCTGGTTGGCCAGGATGCAGTCGCTGCCGATCACACAGTCGTGGCCGACATGGGCATAGGCCATGAACAGGTTGCGCGAACCGATGGTGGTCTCGCCGCGGTCCTGAGCGGTGCCGCGGTGCAGGGTCACGCCTTCACGGATCACGTTGTCGTCACCCATCACCAGGCGGGTCGGCTCGCCGGCGTATTTCTTGTCCTGGCAATCCTCACCCACCGAGGCGAACTGGAAGATGCGCGTCCGCGCGCCAAGCACGGTAGGGCCCTTGATCACCACGTGGGGGCCGATCTGCGAACCGGGGCCGATCTCGACGTCGGGCCCGATCACGCTGAACGGGCCGACCTCGACGTCATCGGCCAGCCGGGCGGCGGAGTCAACGAGCGCGGTGGGATGAATCAAGCAACCTTCCTCTCGGCACAGATGATTTCGGCTTCGCAGGCGAGCTCGTCATCGACGCTGGCACGGCAAGCGAACTTCCAGATGCCGCGCTTCTCGCGGATCACCTTGGCTTCGATATGCAGCCGGTCACCGGGCATCACCGGCCGCTTGAAACGCACGTTGTCGCTGCCCACCAGGTAGTAGACATAGCCGTCGGCGGGCAGCTTGTTGACCGTCTTGAAGCCCAGGATGCCGCACGCCTGGGCCATCGCCTCGATGACCAGCACGCCGGGCATGATCGGGTGATGCGGGAAGTGACCGTTGAAGAACGGCTCGTTGATGCTGACGTTCTTGTAGCCGCGGATCAGTTCGCCGAGTTGCAGTTCGGTGACGCGATCGATCAGCAGAAAGGGGTAGCGGTGAGGCAGATACTCACGAATCTCGTTGATGTCCATTACCATCGATGCGACCTCTGAAATAGCGAAACGACTCACTTGCGTGAGTATGCAGCGGCGGCGGGTGCCTCCCTGGCCGGGACAGCGATTATACCGGCAGCCCGGCGAGACTCAACGGCCGCCGTGGTGCTTTTCCAGACGTACCAGCCGCTTGGCGATGTCATCGAGCTGCTTGAAGCGCACGGCGTTCTTGCGCCACTGGGCGTTGCTCATGGCGCCGGTGCCGGACGAATAGACACCCGGTTCATGAATCGAATTGGTGACCAGGCTCATGCCGGTGACCTGTACCTTGTCGCAAATCGTGAGATGCCCGGAGAGTCCCACGCCACCGCCCAGCATGCAGTGCTTGCCGACCTTGGTGGAGCCGGCAATGCCCACGCAGCCGGCCAGCGCGCTGTGGTCGCCGATCTGCACGTTGTGGGCGATCTGCACCTGGCTGTCGATCTTGACGTCATTGCCGATCAGGGTATCCCCCAGGGCACCACGGTCGATGCTCGAACAGCTGCCGACCTCGACGTCATCGCCCATGATCACGCTGCCGAGCTGGGCGATCTTGTGCCAGCGACTGCCGTCGTGGGCAAAGCCGAAGCCGTCGCCGCCGATCACGCAGCCGCTGTGCAGAATGGCACGCTCGCCGATCACCACGCCGTGGCACACCGTGACGTTGGCATGCAGTCGCGAGTCGGCGCCGATCTGGCTATCGGCCCCCACCACGCTGCCCGGGCCGATCACCGTGCGGTCGCCAATCACCGCCCCCGCTTCGACCACCGCCTGGGGGCCGACCTGAACATCGGCGCCCAGCGACGCGCCGGGCTCGATCACCGCCGAGGCGTGCACGCCCTGGCCGGGACGATTGGCCAGCGGATCGAACAGCCGCGACAGCTCGGCATAGCCGAGGTAGGGGTTGTCGAGGGTCAGGCAGGTGACCGGGCACTCCTCGGCATGGCTGGGATGCAGCAGCACCGCCGCGGCGCGGGTGTGGGTCAGGTACTTGAGGTAGGCCTTGTTGGCCAGGAAACTGATCTCGTCGGGCCCAGCATCGCTGAGCGTGGCCAGGCCGCTGACCTGCCGGCTGCCGTCACCGATCACGCCGGCGCCCAGGCGCTCGGCGAGCTCGTGCAGCGTGTAGCAGTGAGAGATGGCGTCGGTCATGGAACCTGAATCGGCTGAAGGAGGCGAGGCCCCGCCCTTGCGGGCGGGCACTTAGTTCATCGAGTCGAGGATCTGGGTCACTTCGTCGGTGAGATTCATCAGATCCTGATTGGTGTTGATGATGCCATTGATATCCATCAACACGTCAATGCCGTGACGCGCCATGAGCTCATCGACGGCACGCTCGAGCTTGGGCTCGGCGTCCTGCAGGAAGGCCTGCTCGGCCTGCTGCTGAGCCTGCATGATCTGCTGACGCAGCTCGACGAACTGCTGCTCCTTCTGCTGGCCTTCCTGCATCAGCGACTGACGCTCGCTGTCGGACATCACCGCGCCATCCTGCTGGAGGCGCTCCTGAAGCTGCTGCAGCTCCTCACCCAGCGCCTGAGCCTGCTGCTGCTGGCCGCCGATCTGGCTCTCGAGCTGGCTCATCGACTGCTGAGCGGAGCGAGTTTCCATCAGCGCCTGGCGCCAATCGACCACCGCCACCTCTGCCGCCTGAGCGGCGGACGCCAGCAGGCCGAACAGCCCTAGGGACAAGATACCCATTACCTTACGCATGACACCACTCTCCTGAAAAACGTGCCCCGTTCGGGCATTCCATGGTAACCGGCTTAGAAGGTCTGGCCCAGCGAGAACTGGAAGAACTGGGTATCGTCGCCTTCCTTGTCGTTGAGCGGCTCGGCGATGCTGAAGGTCAGCGGGCCTACCGGCGTCAGCCACGACAGGCCGATACCCACACTGTAGCGCAGCTCGCTGAGATCGACGCCCGATTCACAGCGCGACTGGTCGCCGTCGAGCACGTCGTAGCAGTCGGTCAGGAAGGTGTTACCGGCATCCAGGAAGAAACCGGTCTGCACCGAGCGCTGATCCTCCATGAACGGCGTCGGGAACAGCAGCTCGGCGGAGCCTTCGACCAGCACGTTGCCGCCTAGGGTGCGGTCGTTACCGCCGCCGCGCGGCGTGGTGCGCGGGCCCAGGGTGTTGCCGGTGAAGCCACGTACTGAGCCCAGGCCGCCGGAGAAGAAGTTCTCGTAGAACGGATAGGGGTCGTTGCCGATGGTGTCGGCGTAGCCCAGGGTACCGCCGAACTTCAGCGACCAGTCGTTATTGAGCTCGAACAGCTGCTGGGCGCGGGCACGCAGCTTGTAGTACTCGGCGTCGCTGCCGGGCGCGGCAGTTTCCAGCGAGATACGCTGATAGTTGCCGGCGGTGGGCATCACGCCGCGGTTGAGGTTGTTGCGTGTCCAGCTGGCGGTCAGCTTGAGACTCTGGGCGCCGGCGCCCTGGTCATCCACGTAGCGCACGATTTCCGAGGCGGTATCGTTGTAGGTCTTGACCGTCAGATCTTCCACCGTGGCACCGAAATTGAGGCGCGCCAGCTCGTTGATCGGATAGCCGAAGTTGATCCCGGCGCCGTAGGCGTCGGTGGAGTAGGTGGAGATATCCGAGTCTTCGAAGTCGGTCTCGCGGTAGTAGAGGTTATAGCCGCGTGAGATGCCGTCCAGGGTCCAGTAGGGGTCGGTGAAGCCGAAGTTGAGGCTGGTGAAGGTGTCGCTGCGCTGGGCACCGACGTTGACCCGGTTACCGCTGCCGAGGAAGTTGTTCTGCGACAGCGCCGCACCGTAGATTACGCCGGCGCTCTGCGAGAAGCCGACGCTGGCCGAGATCGAGCCCGACGGCTGCTCCTCGACGTTGTAGGTCACGTCGAGCAGGTCGCTCTCGCCGGGCACCGGCTGGGTGTCGACGTCGACCTGGCGGAAGAAGCCCAGCCGCTCGAGGCGCTGGCGCGACTGGCGGATCTGGTCGGTGGAGGCCGGCGCGCCCTCCATCTGGATCATCTCGCGGCGCAGCACCTCGTCTTCGGTGGTGGTGTTACCCTCGAAGTTGATGCGCCGCACGTAGGCACGCTGGCCCGGGTTGACGTTGAACACCACGTCCACCGTCTCGCCGTCGGCGGAGGGCTGTGGGCGAGCATCGACGTTGGCGAAGGCGAAGCCCTCGGCGCCGAGGCGCGAGCGCAGCGCTTCGGAGGAGGCAGTGATGTCGCTGCGCGAGAAGATCTCGCCGGATTCGGCGGTGATCAGCTCGCGGGCCTCGGATTCGGGAATCTCCAGGTCGCCGGCGAAGCGGATATTGCCGAGCCGGAACTGCTGCCCTTCGTCGACGTTGACGGTAATGAAGATTTCCGACTTGTCGGGACTGATCGAGACCTGGGTCGAGCTGATATCGAAATTGACGTAGCCGCGATCGAGATAATAGGAGCGCAGCCGCTCGAGGTCCCCGGACAGCGCCTCGCGGGAGTATTCATCGCGCGAGAACCAGCCGAAGAAACGGCCCGGACGGTCGTTGAGCTCGAACTGGTCGCGCAGGGTATCGTCGTCGAAGGCCTGGTTGCCGACGATGTTGATCTGGCGAATCGAAGCCACCGCGCCTTCGTTGATATCGACGTTGACGCGCACCCGACTCTCATCGATCTCGTCGACGCTGGTCTCGATACGCGCGCTGTAGCGCCCCTGGGCCTGGTAGACCTGCTCCAGTTCGCGCTGGATCTCCTCGAGGGTGGAGAGCTGCAGCACCTGGCCTTCGGCGAGGCCGGCATCGCTCAGGCCGTCACGCAGGTCGGACTCGGAGATCTGCGAGTTGCCGGTGATGCTCAGCGCGGTGATAAAGGGGCGCTCGACCACCTGAATGATCAGGATGTCGCCGTCGCGGGCCAGTTGGACGTCGTCGAACAGACCGGTGGCGAACAGTTCGCGTGCGGCACTGGCCAGCTCGCGCTCGTCGACGCGGTCGCTGGTGCTGACGGGGAAGGCATTGAACACGGAGGCTGCAGAAACTCGCTGCAGGCCCTCTACGCGGATGTCGGAAACATTGAAAGAGTCTGCCAGCGCTACCTGGGCGCTGGTAAGCAGCAGCGCCGCCAATCCGATGGTCTTGAGTTTCATGCAGTCGATTCGCTCGAGTTGGTCTGCCCGCGTGTGGAACAGGCACCATATACATTTGTGCAGGGTTCTGACAAGCCGCGGCCCGCCGAACCCTGCCGCGGGTCGTGTGTCACCATAGCCGCATCAGGTCGAAATACAGCGCCATCAGCATCAGGCTGCCGACCAGCGCCACGCCGATACGCAGCCCCATGGCCTGGACGCGCTCCGATACCGGCTTGCCGCGCACCGCCTCGACGGCATAGTAGACCAGATGGCCACCGTCGAGGATCGGAATCGGCAGCAGGTTGAGAATCGCCAGGCTGATCGACAGATAGGCCAGGAAGCTGACGAAGGTCTCCAGGCCGGTGCGCGCCGAGTCGCCGGCCACCCGGGCGATGGTGATCGGCCCGGAGAGGTTGGACGGCGAGATCAGGCCGACGAACATCTTGCGAATGGCGTCGACGGTGAGCAGCGACATCTCGCCGGTGCGCGACAGCGACTGGCCGACCGCGGCCAGTGGCCCGTAGCGGATTTCGCGACGATACTCCTCGGGCCACTCCACCGCTTCGACGCCGGCACCGATATAACCGATCGCCACGCCGTCCTCGATCTCGTTGCGCCCGGGCGTCAACTCGACGCCCAGGGTCTCGCCGTTACGCGCTACCTCGACCGCCAGGGTATCACCCGGGCTGGCGCGGACCAGATCGACGAAGTGCAGCCAGTCGTCGACCGGCTCGCCGTCCACCGTCAGCACCCGGTCGCCGGGCTGGAGACCGGCCTGGCCGGCGGCCTCACCGTCGAGGATCTGGCCCAGCACCGCCGGGAACGGCGGTCGCCAGGGCTCGAGCCCCAGGCTCGGCAGCGGCTGCGGTGGATCCTGCCGTACCAGCCAGTTGTCCACCGGCAGCTGATACTCGCGGGCGCTGCTGCTGCCCTCGTCGCGGGCGCTCAGCGACAGCGCTCCGCTGTGGCCGATGGCCGCAATCAGCTTGAGGTTGATCTCGTCCCAGGAGCGCACCGACTCGCCCTGCACCGCGACGATCTCCTGTCCGGGGCTGAGCCCACCCTGCTCCGCCGGCGAGCCCGGGGCCACGCTGCCCACCACCGGCGCCACCGTGGTGGTGCCGACCACGAACATCAGCCAGTAGGCGACGATCGCCAGCAGGAAATTGGCCAGCGGCCCGGCCGCCACGATGGCGATGCGCTGCCACACCGTCTTGCGGTTAAAGGCCTGGTGCTGCTCGGCGGGATCCACCGGCGCCTCGCGCTCGTCGAGCATCTTGACGTAGCCGCCCAGCGGGATCGCCGCCACGGCAAATTCGGTGCCGTGGCGGTCGACCCGCGACCACAGCGGCTTGCCGAAGCCCACCGAGAAGCGCAGCACCTTCACCCCACAGCGCCGCGCCACCCAGAAGTGGCCATATTCGTGGAAGGTGATCAGCACGCCGAGGACCACGATCACCGCCAGGATATTCTGTATCACGCCCATCTTAGGTCGTCTCCTCGAGCATCCGCGCCAGAATCGCCTGGGCAGCCTGACGCGCCTGGCGGTCCTCGTCGAGGATCGTCGCCAGCTCATTCACGGCCAGCACCGGTCGCGCCTCGCGTACCCGCGCCACCAGCTCGGCAATCGCGGTAAAGGGCAGCTGGCCGGCGAGGAAGGCGTCCACCGCCACCTCGTTGGCCGCATTGAGCACCGCCGGCGCCGTGCCGCCGTCCATCATCGCCTCGCGGGCCAGGCGCAGGCAGGGGAAGGCCGTCTCGTCCGGCGCCTGGAAGTCGAGCCGCGCCACCTGGAACAGGTCGAGCGGCTCGACGCCGGCGTCGATGCGCTGCGGCCAGGCCAGCCCGTAGGCGATCGGCGTGCGCATGTCGGGGTTGCCCAACTGGGCGATCACCGAGCCGTCGCTGTAAGCGGCCATCGAGTGGATCACGCTCTGCGGGTGGACCACCACCTGGACCTGCTCGGGCCGCGCGTCGAACAGCCAGCAAGCCTCGATCAGCTCGAGCCCCTTGTTCATCAGCGTCGCGCTATCCACCGAAATCTTGCGGCCCATCGACCAGTTGGGATGGGCGCAGGCCTGGGACGGCGTCACGGCCGCCAGCTGATTCGGGGTCCAACCCAGGAAGGGTCCGCCGGAGGCCGTCAGCAGCAGCTGGGTGACGCCGTGGCGCGTCAGTCCGCCGCGGTGCTCAGCGGGTAGACACTGGTAGATGGCATTGTGTTCTGAATCGATCGGCAGCAGGGTCGCGCCATGGGACGCCACCGCGTCCATGAACAGCGCCCCGCCCATCACCAGTGCCTCTTTGTTGGCCAGCAGCACGCGCTTTCCGGCGCGCACCGCGGCCAGCGTCGGCAGCAGGCCAGCAGCGCCGACGATGGCCGCCATGACCACATCGACCTCGCCGGCCTCGGCGACCTCGACCAGCGCCGCCTCACCGGCGCGCACCTCGGTGGCGAGCCGCTCTTCGGCCAGCTTGTCGCGTAGCCAGGCGGCGTCGGCCTCGAAGGCCAGCACCGCCACGTCCGGCCGATGCCGACGGCACAGTACCAGCAGCGCCTCGCGCGAGGTATGGGCGGTGAGGGCGTGCAGGCGGTAGCGGTCGGGATGACGGGCAATGACATCCAGGGTGCTGGTACCGATCGAGCCGGTGGCGCCCAGCACGCTGACAAGCTGAGGTGAATCGCTCATGTGGCCCACCCGCGCGTCACAGCCAGCTGCCGAGCAGCGCAAACCACGGCACCGCTGCGGTCAGGCTGTCGATGCGATCGAGCACGCCGCCATGGCCGGGCAGCAGGGCGCTGGAGTCCTTGATGCCGCGGTAGCGCTTGAGCATGCTCTCGAGCAGGTCGCCGAGCACCGAGATCAGCGTCACCAGCCAGGTGATCATCACCAGTGCCAGGCCCTGCCCCAGGCCCAACGACTGCCAGGTCGCGAACAGCAGCGCTAGCAGGGTGGTCGCCGCCAGGCCGCCGGCCACGCCCTCCCAGGACTTGCCGGGGCTGACCCGCGGCGCCAGCTTGCGCCGGCCGTAGGCGCGGCCGGCGAAGTAGGCGCCGGTATCCGCGCACCACACCAGCAGCAGCACGAACAGCAGCCACACGGCGCCGCTCTCGCGCAGCGCGATGAAACCGACCCAGCACGGCAGCAGCACCCATAGCCCCATGGCCAGGCGTCGCGGCGTGGCCTGCCACTGAGCCCCCTTGTCGGGGTAGTGGATAATCCAGTAGAGGTTAGCCAGCCAGCCCAGCGCGCCTAGCCACAGCAGCCAGCTCGCCTGTGCGGCGCCCGTCAGCCACAGCACCAGCATCAGCAGCGCCATGCCCGCGGCGCCCAACAGGCGCTGACGCTGGCCTTCGAAGCCGGCCAGGTTGACCCACTCCCAGCTGGCCAGCAGCACGATCAGCGCGGTGAACAGCGCAAAGGCGCCGCCGTCGAGCCAGAACAGGCCCAGCAGCACCAGCGGCGCCAGCCATAGGGCGGTGATGATGCGCTGTTTAAGCATGCTGTGCCTCGACCTGTTCATCGGTCATGCCAAAGCGCCGCAGCCGACCGCAGTAGGATTCGAGTGCCTGGTCGAAGGCGGCGCCGTCGAAATCGGGCCATAGCACCGGCGTGAAATAGAACTCGGCGTAGGCCAGCTGCCAGAGCAGGAAGTTGGAGATGCGCTGCTCGCCGCTGGTGCGGATGCACAGGTCCACCGCGGGCGCCCCAGCCAGGCACACCTGGCCGCCCAGGGCGGCTTCGTCGATCTGCGCGGCGCGCAGCTCGCCCGCCTCGACGCGCTCGGCGAGGCGGCGGGCGGCCCGCGCCAGATCCCAGTGGCCGCCGTAGTTGGCGGCGATCACCAGATGCAGGCCACGGTTGTCGCGGGTCAGCGCCTCGGCGCGCTCGATATGCTGCTGGATCGAGGCCGAGAAACCGTTGCGATCACCAATCACCGAGAGGCGGATATCGTGCTCGTGGAGCTTCTTGACCTCGCGCTTGAGGGCCCACAGGAACAGCTCCATCAAGGCGCTGACCTCATCGGCGGGACGCCGCCAGTTCTCGCTGGAGAAGGCAAACAGGGTGAGCACCTCGATGCGCCGCTCGGCGGCGCGGCGGATCACCGCACGCACCGACTCGACGCCAGCGCGGTGACCGCGCACGCCGGAGAAGCCGCGGGCACGCGCCCAGCGATTGTTGCCATCCATGATCACCGCCACGTGGCGCGGCAGGCCATCACGGCACTCTTGTGAAGACAGCGTTGAGGACATGGGGTCTCGCATCGGGGGAGAGGAAGAGGCGGGCACGTGGCCCGCCAGCCGCTCAGACCTGCATCAGGTCGTGTTCCTTGGCTTCCAGCAGGCTGTCGATCTCGCCGATGTACTTGTCGGTGAGCTTCTGGATGACATCCTCGCCCTTGTGCTGCTCGTCCTCGGAGATCTCCTTCTCCTTGAGCAGCGACTTGAGGTCACCGTTGGCGTCACGCCGCACGTTGCGCACCGCCACACGGGCATGCTCCGCCTCGCTGCGCGCCTGCTTGATGTAGCCCTTGCGGGTCTCTTCGGTCAGCATCGGCATCGGCACACGAATCACGCTGCCCGCGGTGGACGGGTTGAGGCCCAGGTCGGCGGTCATGATCGCCTTCTCGACCTTGGGCACCATGTCCTTCTCCCACGGCGATACGCTCAGCGTGCGGGCGTCCTCGATGTTGACGCTGGCCACCTGGTTGATCGGTACCTGACCACCGTAGTACTCCACCATCACCGCGTCGAGGATGCTGGTGTGGGCACGCCCGGTACGGATCTTGTGGAAGTTGGCCTGCAGCGCCTCGAGACTCTTCTTCATGCGAGACTCGGCGTCTTTCTGAATATCGTTGATCACGTCATTACCCTCTGTCTATCAGCGTGCCTTCCTTGCCGCCCACCACCAGGTTGAGCAGGGCACCGGGCTTGTTCATATCGAATACGCGAACCGGCATGTCATGGTCACGCACCAGGCAAATGGCGGTCAAATCCATGACACCCAGCTTCTGGTCGAGCACCTCATCGTAGGTCAGGTGCTCGTACTTCACCGCGTCGGCGTGCTTGACCGGATCCTTGTCGTAGACACCGTCGACCTTGGTGGCCTTGACCACCACGTCGGCATCGATCTCGATGCCGCGCAGGCAGGCCGCCGAGTCGGTGGTAAAGAAGGGGTTGCCGGTCCCGGCGGAGAACAATACCACGTCACCGGAGGTCAGGTAGCGAATCCCGGTGCGACGGTCGTAGTGCTCCACGACCCCGCTCATGGGAATCGCCGACATCACCCGCGAGCGGATATTCGAGCGCTCCAGCGCATCGCGCATGGCCAGGGCGTTCATCACCGTGGCCAGCATCCCCATATGGTCGCCGGTGACACGATCCATGCCCGCCTCGTTGAGCGCCGCACCGCGGAACAGGTTGCCGCCGCCGACCACGATACCGACCTGGACCCCGATCCCTACCAGCTGGCCGATCTCCAGCGCCATGCGATCCAGCACCTGCGGATCGATGCCGAACTCGTGCTCGCCCATCAGGGCTTCGCCGGACAGCTTGAGAAGAATGCGCTTGTACTTCGACTTGGCACCGCGCTCGGGCTTGGTACCGCGCTCGGCGCTGTGGGGGTCGTGGCTCGTGGGCATGGAAGCTCTCCTGGTGGCTATGCGGGCGGGCATGGCTGGCATGCACCAGCCGGATACGCGAAGGCGTGCGCTTGCGCGCACGCCAACACGTGTCGATGGAGTCAGACCTCAGCTACGGCGAGCCTGTTCCATTACTTCCTTGGCGAAGTCGACCTCTTCCTTCTCGATCCCTTCACCCACTTCGAAGCGCGTGAAGCCGACCACTTCACCGCCGGCGCTCTTGACGAACTCGGCGACGGACTGGTTGGGGTCCTTGACGAACGGCTGCTCGGTCAGGCTGTTCTCGGCCAGGTACTTCTTGAGGCGGCCCTGGACCATCTTCTCGGCGATCTGCTCCGGCTTGCCGGCCATGTCCGGCTGGGCCAGGATGATCGCCTTTTCCTGATCGAGCTGCTCCTGGGGCATGTTCTCGGGCAGTGCCACGGCCGGGTTGATGGCGGCGACGTGCATGGCAACGTCCTTGGCCACCTCGGCGTTGGCACCCTTGAGCACGGTCAGTACCCCGATGCGGCCGCCGTGGACGTACTCGCCCACCAGATTGCCGGCGCCGGCCTCGACCATCACCGCACGACGCACGCTGATGTTCTCGCCGATCTTCTGCACCAGCTGCTCGCGGGTGGCTTCCATGTCGCCGGCCATCAGCGCGGCCACGTCGTCGCTCTTGGCATCGAACAGTGCGCTGGCGACCTGGTCGGCGAAGCTCTTGAAGTTGTCGTCACGGGCGACGAAGTCGGTTTCGGAGTTGATCTCGACCATCACGCCGTAGCTGCCGTCATCGGCCACGCGGGTCACCACGGCGCCTTCGGCGGCGGTGCGACCGGCCTTCTTGGCGGCCTTGAGACCGGAGTTCTTGCGCAGGTCCTCGATCGCCTGCTCGATGTCACCACCGGCTTCGGTGAGGGCCTTCTTGCACTCCATCATGCCGAGCCCGGTACGCTCGCGCAGTTCCTTGACCTGTGAGGCGCTGATAGCTGCCATGATAATAACCTCTGAAATTGGTTCGACGTCGGTACGCGGATCTCCCGCGCAGCGGGAAAAAAGGGGGCCGAAGCCCCCCTTCTCGCCTGCTCATCGCACCCACGGCGCGGCAGCAGGCGCAGCGGTATTACTCGGCGGTTTCGCTGGCGTCGGCGTCCGAGACTTCAACGAACTCGTCGGGACGACCTTCCTTGGCGCGACCGCAGGCATCGGCGATGGCCTTGACGTAGATCTGGATGGCGCGGATGGAGTCATCGTTACCCGGGATCACGTAGTCGACGCCGTCCGGATCGGAGTTGGTGTCGACCACACCGATCACCGGGATGCCCAGCTTGTTGGCCTCGTTGATGGCAATCCGCTCGTGGTCGACGTCGATCACGAACAGCGCATCGGGCAGACCGCCCATCTCCTTGATGCCGCCCACCGAACGCTCGAGCTTGTCCTGCTCGCGGGTGGCCATCAGGACTTCTTTCTTGGTCAGCTTCTCGAAGGTGCCGTCTTCGTGCATCGCTTCGAGCTCGCGCAGGCGCTTGATCGACTGACGAATGGTCTTGAAGTTGGTCAGCATGCCGCCCAGCCAGCGGTGGTTGACGAACGGCTGACCAACGCGATTCGCCTCTTCCTTGATGATCTTGCTGGCGGAACGCTTGGTCCCCACGAACAGGATCTTGTTGTTGGAAGCGGCCATCTTCTCGACCACGCCGATGGCGTCGTTCAGCGCCGGCAGGGTGTGCTCGAGGTTGATGATGTGAATCTTGTTGCGCGCACCGAAGATGAACTTGCTCATCTTCGGGTTCCAGTACTTGGTCTGGTGACCGAAGTGGGCGCCTGCCTTGAGCAGGTCACGCATATTGACGTGTGCCATGGATGACTCCTGATAAATCGGGTTAGGCCTCCATGCACCCCATGGATCCGACCAGCGCACTCGCGTGACGCAGGCACCCGGGACCATGTGACGGTGCATGTGTGATTTAGGCGTTCATACGCCCCCCGCATTATCGTCTCCCCGCGTCGAGCGCTCAAGGCCCGTCCGCACTCCGGTCAACGATTGCAGGAAAGCGCGCGGCTTTATACCATAGTTCGCTACCGAGATGAAGTCGCCGGCCGCCTTTGGCGTCCACTTCCGGCGCGTCACCCGCCTCCAGATTCGAGACCCCATGAACGTTCCCATCAAGACCGCAGCGGAAATCGACAAGATGCGCGAGGCCGGTCGCCAGGCCGCCCGCGTGCTGGAAATGATCGCCCCCCACGTCGAGGCCGGTGTCTCCACCGGCAGGCTCGACCGTCTGTGTCACGAGTTCATCGTCGACGAGCTGGGCTCGACGCCGGCCCCGCTCAACTACCACGGCTTCCCCAACGCCACCTGCACCTCGATCAATCACGTGGTGTGCCACGGCATTCCCGATGACGCCAAGAAGCTCAAGAAAGGCGACATCATGAACATCGACATCACCGTCAAGACCGCCGACGGCTACCACGGCGACTCGAGCAAGATGTTCGTGATCGGCGAGACCATCCAGGGCGAGCGGCTGTGCCGCATCACCCAGGAGTGCCTCTACAAGAGCATCGCCCTGGTCAAACCCGGCGTACGGCTTTCCGCATTGGCCCAGGTGATCCAGCAGCACGCCGAGGCCAACGGCTACTCGGTGGTGCGCGACTTCTGCGGCCACGGCATCGGCGCCGGCTTTCACGAGGACCCGCAGATCCTGCACTACGACGGCTACGCCCCGGAGGCCGATATCGCCCTGGCCGAGGGCATGTGCTTCACCATCGAGCCGATGATCAACGTCGGTGGCTACCGTACCAAGGTACTGCGCGACGGCTGGACCGCCGTGACCAAGGACCGCAGCCTGTCGGCGCAGTGGGAGCACACCCTGCTGGTCACTGCCGACGGCGTCGAGGTGCTCACCGCCCGCGGTGAGGAAGACCTCACCTTCCTCGACCGCTGACATGCTGCTGCACCACTACCGTTTCACGCCCGACACGACGCTGTTCGACGAGGCCACGCTGCGCGCCGAGCTGGACGGCAGCCGCTCGCCGATTGCACCGTTCAAGGCCGCGCTGCGTGGGATCCAGGCGCGGCTCGATGAGCGCTTTCGCGCCGGCGCCGACATCCGCGACCTGATCCACGGCCGCGCCTGGTGCCTCGACCGCCTGCTGCAGGTGGCCTGGTCGCGCCACGCCTGGCCCGATCACGGCATCGCCCTGCTCGCGGTCGGCGGCTACGGCCGCGGTGAGCTGCACCCGCACTCCGACATCGACCTGCTGCTGCTGCTCGAGCACGACGACGACACCCCCTACCGCGAGCCGCTCACCGACTTCATCACCTTCCTGTGGGACATCGGGCTGGAGATCGGCCATAGCGTGCGCTCGCTCAACGACTGCCAGCGCGAGGCCGAGGCCGACGTCACGGTGATCACCAACCTGCTCGAGACGCGCACCCTGGCCGGCAGCGAGCAGCTGCGCGAGGCGATGCGCCAGCGCCTCGCCACCGACCGGCTATGGCCGGCGGACCGCTTCTTCGAAGCCAAGTGGCAGGAGCAGATCACCCGCCACTACCGCTACAACAACTCCGAGTATCACCTCGAGCCCAATATCAAGAGCTCCCCGGGCGGACTGCGCGACATCCAGATGATCGGCTGGGTGGCCAAGCGCCATTTCGGCACCCTGCGCTACGAGGACGTGGTCGACAACGGCTTCATGAACGACGCCGAGCTGCGCATCCTGAGTCAGGGTCAGGCCTTCCTGTGGCAGGTGCGCTATGCGCTGCACATGCTCACCGGGCGCGCCGAGGATCGCCTGCTGTTCGATCACCAGCGCGCCATCGCCGAGCTGTTCGGCTACCGCGACACGCCTGAGCGCCTCGCCGTCGAGCAGTTCATGAAGCGCTACTACCGCCACGTCACGGCGCTGGCCGGCCTCAACGACATGCTGCTGCAGCACTTCGACGAAGTGATCCTGCGCGGCGACGAGCGCCTCGAGACCACGCCGCTCAACGACCGTTTCGAGATCAAGGGCGGCTATATCCAGGCGCGTCACCCGCGGGTCTTCCGCCAGCGACCGGCGGCGCTGCTCGAGCTGTTCCTGCTGATGGCGCAGCACCCGGAGATCGAAGGCGTGCGTGCCGAGACGATTCGTCTGATTCGCGACAACCGCCACCGCATCGACGACCTGTTCCGCGACGACGTGCGCCACCAGAGCCTGTTCATGGAGCTCATGCGCTCCAGCGGCAACGTGGCCCGCCAACTGCGGCGCATGAACCGCTACGGCGTGCTCGGCAAGTACCTGCCGGAGTTCGGCCAGGCGGTGGGCCTGATGCAGCACGACCTGTTTCACATCTACACCGTCGACGCCCACACCCTGCGGCTGCTCAAGTTCATTCAGTGCTTTCGCGAGCCCGAGGGGCGCGAGGCGTTCCCGGTGGCGGCGACCCTGGTCCACCAGCTGCCCAAGCTCGAGCTGCTGTGGATCGCCGGGCTCTATCACGATATCGGCAAGGGCCGCGGCGGCAACCACTCGCTGATCGGCGCCCGCGATGTCGAGGGCTTCGCCGAGCGCCACGGCCTGTCGCCCCGCGACACCCGGCTGCTGAGCTGGCTGATCGAACACCACCTGCTGATGTCGAAGACCGCCCAGAAGCGCGACATCACCGACCCCGACGTGATCCGCGACTTCGCCCGACAGGTGCGCGACGAGGTGCACCTCGACTACCTCTACGTGCTCACCGTGGCCGATATCAACGCCACCAATCCCTCGCTGTGGAACGGCTGGCGCGCCAGCCTGCTGCGCCAGCTCCACGCCGAGACCAAGCGTGCCCTGCGCCGCGGCCTGGAGAACCCGCTGGACCGCGACGACTGGGTGCGCGAGACCCGCGAGGAGGCGCGCTCGCTGCTGACCAGCGTCGGCGCCGATCCGGCGCGGGTCGAGCGCCTGTGGGAGTCCCTCGGCGAGGACTACTTCCTGCAGTACGCACCCAGCGAGATCGCCTGGCAGACCCAGGGCATCCTCGGCCACGGCGACTCGCAGCTGCCGCTGATCCTGATCAGCGTGCCCACCGAGGACATGGCCGAGGGCGGCACCAAGGTGTTCATCCACACCCGCTCGGTGGACGACCTGTTTGCGGCCACCGCCGCCGCCATGGAACAGCTGGGGCTGTCGATCCACGATGCGCGCATCGCCACCTCGAGCAACGACTGGACGCTCAACACCTTCATCGTGCTCGACGACGACGGCGAGGCGATCCGCGACCGCGAGCGCATCGAGGCGATTCGCCGCCATCTGGTCGAGGAGCTCGACGACCCGGACGACTACCCGCAGATCGTCACCCGCCATACCCCGCGCCAGCTCAAGCACTTCAAGGTGCCTACCCAGGTGCTGATCGAGCAGGACCCGGCCAACGAGCGCACCCTGCTGGAGCTCACCGCCCCCGACCGCCCAGGCCTGCTGGCACGGGTCGGGCGCATCTTCATGGAGCAGGACATCGCCCTCTCGGCGGCCAAGATCGCCACCCTCGGCGAGCGCGTCGAAGACGTCTTCTTCATCACCACCAAGGGCGGCGAACCGCTGACCGATCCCGAGCGCCAGCAGCGCCTGCGCGAACGACTGATCGAGGTACTCGGCGTCTAGCGGGTTTGAGGCGCCTTCGCCGCTTCCCTATAATCCTCGGGTCACGCCGCCGCCGTCGGCGTCGACCCGCCCACGTTTCCGCCGCCTCGAAGCGACCAGGACAGCCATGAACCCCGATCTCGATGCCCTCAAGCCCTACCCCTTCGAGAAGCTCGCCGCGCTCAAGGCCGACGTCACCCCGCCGGCGGCGCTGACGCATATCCCGCTGACCATCGGCGAGCCGCAGCATGCACCCTATGCCGGTGCGCTCGAGGCGCTAGTGGCGCATCAGCAGGAGATGGCGCGCTATCCGGCGACCAACGGCATGCCCGAACTGCGCCAGGCGATTGCCGGCTGGGCGAGCCGCCGCTTCGGCCTCGCGGGCCTCGACCCGGACACCCAGGTGCTGCCGGTCAACGGTACCCGCGAGGCGATCTTCGCCTTCGTCCAGGCAGCACTCGACCGCAGCCGCCCGGCCAGGGTGGCGGTGCCCAACCCCTTCTACCAGATCTATGAAGGGGCGGCGCTGCTGGCCGGCGGCGAACCGCTCTACCTCGACTGCCGCGCCGAGCACGGCTTTCGGCCGGATTTCGATGCCGTATCCGCCGACACCTGGCGCGAGGTGCAGGTCGTCTTCCTGTGTTCGCCGGGCAACCCCACCGGGGCGGTGACGCCGCTGGCCGACTTCCAACGCCTGCTGGCACTTGCCGACGAGCACGACTTCATCATCGCCTCCGACGAGTGCTACTCCGAGCTCTACCTCGACGAAGCCGCGCCGCCGCCTGGGCTGCTGCAGGCCTGTGCAGCGCTGGGCCGCCAAGACTACCGGCGCTGCCTGGTCTTCCACTCGCTCTCCAAGCGCTCCAATCTGCCCGGGCTACGCTCCGGCTTCGTGGCCGGCGACGCCGCGCTGATCGCGCCATTCAAGCGCTACCGCACCTACCACGGCTGCGCCATGTCGCTGCCGCTGCAGCGCGCCTCGATCGCCGCCTGGCAGGACGAGCAGCACGTGCTCGCCAACCGCGACGCCTACCGCGAAAAGTTCGCCGCGGTGACCGAGATCCTCGCCCCGGTAATGGATTTCCCAGCCCCCCAGGCAAGCTTCTACCTGTGGCCGGCGGTTCCCGGCGGCGACGACGCGGCCTTTACCCGGGCGCTCTACGCCGAGGAGCATGTCAGCGTGCTGCCGGGCTCGTATATGGGTCGCCCCGCTACCGGCGACGGGATGGGGCGTGCCGCGGTCGACGGCCACAACCCGGGCAGCGGCCGCGTGCGCCTGGCGCTGGTCGCCGAGCTAGAGGCCACCGTCGAGGGCGCGCGCCGCCTGCGTCGCTTCATCGAACGCCAGTGAAGGAGGACTCCCCATGCTGACCCTGTTTGGCATCAAGAACTGCGACACCTGCCGCCGCGCGCGCAAGGCCATGGACGCCTCCGGCGTGCCCTACCAGTTCCACGACCTGCGCGAGGACGGCCTCTCGGCGGCGCTGCTCGAGCACATCCTCGAGCGGGTGCCGGTGATGACCCTGCTCAACAAGCGCAGCACCACCTGGCGCCAGCTCGACGACGCCGACAAACAGGACATCGACGCCAACCGCGCCCGCGAGCTGATGCTGGCCCATCCCACCCTGCTCAAGCGACCGCTGCTGGATACCGGCGATGATATCCTGGTCGGCTACCGCGACGGCGACTACGACAACCTGCCGGTCTAAGCCACGGCTCAGACCGCTGACACCCTTTCACTGACGTCTTTCAAGAGGACACCTGCATGCTCAGCTTTGCACTCGGCATCGGCACCCAGAACACCCAGGGCGACTGGCTGGAAATCTACTACCCGGCACCGCTGTTCCAACCCGACGCAGCGCTGGTCGACGCCGCCCGCCAGGCCCTGGATGCGCCGGCCGGCAACGCCGCGGTGAGCTTCCTGCCCGAGCACTGTGCGACACTGGCCGCTGCCCTCAAGGCCGTCGGCAACCCCGAGCAGGCCGAACTCGCCGAGTCGCTGGCGGCCAGCCAGCGCCCGCTGGTGGCAACCTTCCTCGATACCGACACGCCGCCGGAGAGCGCACCCGAGGTGTACCTCAAGCTGCACCTGCTGTCGCACCGCCTGGTCACGCCCCATCAGCTGGACCTGACCGGCATGTTCGGGCTGCTGCGCAACATCGCCTGGACCAACGAGGGCCCGATCGATATCGAAGAGCTGCCGGCACGCCGCCTCAAGGCGCGCCTCGAGGGCCGCGCGCTGTCGGTGGACTGCGTCGACAAGTTCCCCAAGATGACCGACTACGTGGTGCCCAAGGGCATTCGTATCGGCGATACCGCACGGGTGCGCCTGGGCGCCTACCTGGGCGAAGGCACCACCGTGATGCACGAGGGCTTCGTCAACTTCAACGCCGGCAGCGAGGGCCCGGGCATGATCGAGGGCCGCATCTCGGCCGGCGTGATGGTCGGCAAGGGCTCGGACCTGGGCGGCGGCTGCTCGACCATGGGCACTCTGTCAGGCGGCGGCAACATCGTGATCAAGGTCGGTGAAGGCTGCCTGATCGGGGCCAACGCCGGCATCGGTATCCCGCTGGGCGACCGCTGCACCGTCGAGGCCGGGCTCTATATCACCGCCGGCGCCAAGGTCACCCTGCTCGACGACCAGGGCCAGGAGGTCAAGACCGTGGCCGCCCGCGAGCTGGCCGGCCAGGACGACCTGCTGCTGCGCCGCAACTCCCAGAACGGCCGCATCGAGTGCCTGACCAACAAGAGCGCCGTGGCGCTCAACGAGGCGCTGCATGCCCACAACTGAGTCGCAGCCCCCGTCGCCGACCCTGGCACTGGCCATCGAGCTGATGGCCAGGCCTTCGGTGACGCCCGATGACGAAGGCTGCCAGGCGCTGATGATCGAACGCCTCGAGGCGCTGGGCTTCCATATCGAGCGACTGCCGTTCGGTGACGTCGACAACTTCTGGGCGGTGCGCGGCCACCACGGCCCGGTACTGGCCTTCGCCGGCCACACCGACGTGGTGCCCAGCGGGCCGCACACCAACTGGGAGACGCCGCCCTTCGAGCCCTGTCTCGATGCAGACGGCATGCTCAGGGGCCGCGGTGCCGCCGACATGAAGGGCAGCCTGGCGGCGATGATCACCGCGGTGGAGCGCTTCGTCGCCGCCCACCCCGAACACCACGGCAAGCTCGCCTTCCTGATCACCTCCGACGAGGAGGGGCCTGCCGTGGACGGCACCCGCGCCGTGGTCGAGCACCTCCGCGAGCGTCACGAGCGGCTCGACTACTGCATCGTCGGCGAGCCCTCCTCCAGCGAGCGCCTCGGCGACGTGATCAAGAACGGCCGGCGCGGCTCGCTGGGCGGTGTGCTGCACGTCAAGGGCGTACAGGGCCACGTGGCCTATCCGCAGCTGGCCAGCAACCCGATCCATGCCGCCATGCCGGCGCTGGATGCCCTGGTGAGCGAGCACTGGGACGACGGCAATACCTTCTTCCCCGCCACCAGCTTCCAAGTCTCCAACCTGCGCGCCGGCACCGGCGCCACCAACGTGATTCCCGGCGAGCTGGAGGCGGTGTTCAACTTCCGCTACTCCACCGAGGTGACCCACGAGCAGCTGCGTGAGCGCACCGAGGCGATCCTCGATGCCCACGGCCTCGACTACCGCCTCGACTGGACCCTCAACGGCGAGCCCTTCCTCACCGCCGAGGGCGAGCTGGTAGAGGCCGCGGTGAGCGGCGTCGAAACGGTGACCAAGCAGCGCCCGGCGCTGTCGACCAGTGGCGGCACCTCCGACGGCCGCTTCATCGCCACCCTGGGCAGCCAGGTGGTCGAACTGGGGCCGCTCAATGCCACCATCCACCAGGTCAACGAACGCGTGCGCGCCGCCGACCTGGACACCCTGAGCGAGATCTACGAAGCCATCCTGGTGCGCCTGTTCGCCCATGGCGAGGCCAACTGAGGTGCCCATGCAGCGCTATCCGGACATCGAGATCTACCTCGCCGCCGACGCCAGCGTCGAGGCGGTCAGCCAGTGGCTGAGCGCAAACCTCGACGCGGCGCCGCTAGGCCCTGCCGGCAAGCGCCAGTGGCGCACCATCGGGCACCTGCAGGGCCAGCGCATCCCGGTGCTGCTGGTCGAGCAGGCCGCCGACGGCTTCAGCAGCCTGTGGTTCGACAGCGACGCGACGCCCTGGCCGCGCGACGCCGACTGCGCCCGCGACGTCAGCCAGGCGCTGAGCTGCGAGGTGCGCTGCTCGCTGGGCGGCTGGCAGCCCGGCGACGATCCGGATCGCTTCTGGCGAGTGTTGCCGGACGGCCGCGAGGAGGCCATCACCTGGCCCGACTCCGGCCAGTAACCCAGGCTAGGCCTGAAACGACATCGCCCCGCGCGAGCGGGGCGATGTCTGATGATGGTGTAACCACCTGCCTATCGAAAGCTGACGAGCGAAGGTCAGGCGCTTCGCTTCAGGTAATCACGGTGACGTCGTCGGCTTGCAACCCCCGCTCATTCTCGACGATGTGATAGCGCACCTTCTGACCCTCGGCCAGGGTACGATGCCCCTTGCCGCGGATGGCACGGAAATGCACGAAGACATCGTCGCCGTTGTCACGGGTGATGAAGCCATACCCCTTGTTGACGTTGAACCACTTTACCTCGCCGATCTCGCGATCGTCGTTCTCGATGTCGGCCAGTACGGCCGAGGCAGGCGAGGCCGAGGGCGACAGCACCTGGACGGCACTGGTCGCGACCAGCAGCAGCAGGAACACTGCCGCGACGACGGCCAGATAGACGCCGGCCACCCCACCGAGCTCGAGCGATGCCAGCAGCTGCTGGGACAGCAGACCGCCGGTGAACGAGACGAACAGAGTGATCAACAGGGGAGCAGGCGCGGCGAGCAGGAGACTGATGATAAGACAGCGAACAAACACCTTATGATTCATGGACCTCAACTTCTCTTGTTGTGGTGGACGTGGATACTAGCTATGACAATCACGGTCGTGCCCCCCGGCGTGATGACCGACGGACCACAGTGACATTGGATGAAGGTGCAGCGATGAACGGCAACACGCAACGAGACGATTCTAGCATGCCTGAACAGGCGTCGCTCGCCGGCTTGGCGGCGCGGCTGGAGGCTCTCGAGAGCCGCACCGCCCACCAGGAGCACTGGCTGGATCAGCTCGACGAAGCGGTAGCGAGTCAGGAGCGGCGCCTGCAGGAGCTGATCCGGCTCAACGCCATGATGCAGAAGCGCCTGCGCGAACAGCAGCAGGCGCTGAATGATCAGCC
This sequence comes from Halomonas sp. 1513, assembly GCA_001971685.1. Taxonomy (NCBI): domain Bacteria; kingdom Pseudomonadati; phylum Pseudomonadota; class Gammaproteobacteria; order Oceanospirillales; family Halomonadaceae; genus Halomonas; species Halomonas sp. 1513. Next base: position 471,977 of record CP019326.1, on the reverse strand, counting down.
CGAGGGCTTCGACCCGTCCCAGGAGCTCCCGCCGCATTACTAACTGGTAGTAGCGAGCGGCGGGGCGCTAGGCGCTAGCCAATCTCGTCGAGGTAGCGCTCGGCGTCCAGGGCCGCCATGCAGCCGCTGCCGGCGGAGGTGATCGCCTGGCGATAGACGTGATCCATGACGTCGCCGGCGGCGAACACCCCTGCCACGCTGGTCGCGGTGGCGTTGCCCTCGAGGCCTGACTTGACCTTGATATAGCCGTTGGCCATGTCCAGCTGGCCCTCGAACAGGCCGGTATTGGGGGTATGCCCGATGGCGATGAACACGCCGGGGGCGGCCAGTTCCTTGGTGCTGCCGTCGGCGGTGGACGCCAAGCGCACGCCGGTCACGCCGCTGTTGTCGCCGAGCACCTCGTCGAGGGTGTGGTTCCACTCGATGGCCATGTTGCCGTTCTCGACCTTGTCGAACAGCTTGTCCTGCAGGATCTTCTCGGCGCGCAGGCTATCGCGGCGGTGCACCAGGGTCACCTTGGCAGCGATGTTGGAGAGGTACAGCGCCTCCTCAACGGCGGTGTTGCCGCCGCCGATCACCACCACCTCCTGATTGCGGTAGAAGAAACCGTCGCAGGTCGCGCAGGCCGACACCCCCTGGCCCATGAACTGCTGTTCCGAGGGCAGCCCCAGGTAGCGGGCGCTGGCGCCGGTGGCGATGATCAGCGCATCGCAGGTATAGGTGCCACCGCTACCGGTGAGCGTGAAGGGTCGGCTGCGCAGGTCGACTTCGTCGATATGGTCGAACAGCACCTCGGTCTCGAAGCGCTCGGCGTGGCGCTTCATGCGCTCCATCAGCTCGGGGCCCTGGACGCCCGCGTCGTCACCCGGCCAGTTGTCCACGTCGGTGGTGGTGGTCAGCTGGCCGCCGGCCTGCATGCCGGTGATCAGCAGCGGCTTGAGGTTGGCGCGGGCGGCATACACGGCGGCGGTATAGCCGGCCGGGCCGGAACCGAGAATGATCAAGCGTTCGTGGCGTGCGTCCATGGATGACCTCATGGGTGTCTTGAATGATGGCGGGTAGCGTTAGTCGTCGCGCTGGCGACGCGTTGCGGCATGGCGACACGGATCGACATGCCGCAACGTATCGGAGGCAGAGTGTATCACTGCACCAACGCAAAGAGGCGGCCCGCAGGCCGCCTCTTTGCAAGCGCTCGACTTACAGCGCCTTGGAGTGGGCGCCGAGGTACTTGGCGACGCCTTCCGCAGTGTCCTTCATGCCTTCCTGGCCTTCGTCCCAGCCGGCCGGGCAGACTTCGCCGTGCTGCTGGTGGTGCTTGAGGGCCTTGACCATGCGCAGCATCTCGTCGACGTTGCGACCCAGCGGCAGGTTGTTGACGGTCTGGTGCTGGACAACGCCGTGCTCGTCGATCAGGAAGGAAGCGCGCATGGCGACGCCGGCTTCCGGATGCTCGATGCCGTAGGCCTGGGTCACTTCGTGCTTGACGTCGGCCACGATCGGGAAGCCGACTTCGCCGATGCCGCCCTTCTCGGGAGACGTCTTGCGCCAGGCGTGGTGGGTGAACTGGGAGTCGATGGAGACACCGATCACCTCGACGCCGAGCTCCTTGAACTGCGCCAGACGGTTGTCATGAGCGATGATCTCGGAGGGGCAGACGAAGGTGAAATCAAGCGGCCAGAAGAACAGCACGCGCAGCTTGCCGTGGCTGTCGGAAAGCTTGAAATCATCGACGATCTCGCCGTTACCCAGCACAGCAGCAGTTTCGAAATCGGGGGCTTGGCGGCCTACCAGTACGCTCATTCAGGTCTCTCCCTTGAGGTGCGAATGATGATTGTATGATCAAAATAGCGGCTAAGACTAAAGTCAAAGCCACGATATTGGCAATCAAGTTGATCAATTGATGCCATAGTCCAATGCTATCACACCACGTCATCATCGCGCCCCAGGGCAACCTCCTCCAGCTCACCGCTTTGCGGCGATACGCTGATGCGCAGCTGAATCGGCGCGCAGCAGCGCGGACAGTCCTCCCAGGTCATGTGGCTGCCCTGGCTGGCATCCACCAGCAGGTCGAAGGCGGTACTGCAGTATGGGCAGTGCACCGCCCGTGAAGTGAGCATCTCTTCATGCATCGGGGAGCTCCTGTCATCGTCGTGCCACTCGCGTGGGGTATTGCCTCTATCGGCCCTGCTCGGGGACCGCTCTGCGTCACTCCAGCATAGACGCTGAGCGTGGCGACACGGCGCGTCACCCCGGCAGCGCTTGAAATCAGCGCCTATCATGACCATATGAAACTGGTGATCGCGCTTTCGTGCGCCCCGGATGGGCGCCCATCGCTCTTCATGAGGAGGAGACCATGAGCCACACGACCCCCGACACACTGAGCCAACTCGAGGCCGGCGGGCAGACCTACCACTACTACAGCCTGCCCAAGGCCGCCGAGACCCTCGGCAATATCGACCGCCTGCCGATGACCCTCAAGGTGCTGCTCGAGAACCAGCTGCGCTTCGCCGACGATGAGAGCGTCAGCGTCGACGACATGCAGGCGCTGGTCGACTGGCAGCAGCAGGGTCGCTCGAGTCGAGAGATCGGCTACCGCCCGGCCCGGGTGCTGATGCAGGACTTCACCGGCGTGCCCGGGGTCGTCGACCTGGCCTCGATGCGTGCCGCCGTGGCCGAGCTGGGCGAGGATCCGGCGCGCATCAACCCTCTATCGCCAGTGGATCTGGTCATCGACCACTCGGTGATGGTCGACAAGTTCGGCAACCCGGCCGCCTTTCGCGACAACGTCGCCATCGAGATGGAGCGTAACCGCGAACGCTACGAGTTCCTGCGCTGGGGCCAGGAGGCCTTCGACAACTTCCGCGTGGTGCCGCCGGGCACCGGCATCTGCCACCAGGTCAATCTCGAATACCTGGGCAAGACGGTGTGGACCAAGGAGGTCGACGGCAAGACCCTCGCCTACCCCGACACCCTGGTCGGCACCGACTCCCACACCACCATGATCAACGGCCTCGGCATCCTCGGCTGGGGCGTGGGCGGCATCGAAGCCGAGGCGGCCATGCTCGGCCAGCCGGTATCGATGCTGATCCCCGAAGTGGTCGGCTTCAAGTTGACGGGCAAGCTGCGCGAAGGCATCACCGCCACCGACCTGGTACTGACGGTCACCGAGATGCTGCGCAACAAGGGCGTGGTCGGCAAGTTCGTGGAGTTCTACGGCGACGGCCTCGACGACCTGCCGCTGGCCGACCGCGCCACCATCGCCAACATGTCGCCGGAGTACGGTGCGACCTGCGGCTTCTTTCCGGTCGACGAGGAGACCCTCAACTACCTGCGCCTGACCGGCCGCGAGGATGCTCAGATCGCCCTGGTCGAGGCCTACAGCAAGGCCCAGGGGCTGTGGCGCGAGCCCGGCGCCGAACCGATCTTCAGCGACACCCTGCAACTCGACATGGGCGAGGTCGAGGCCAGCCTGGCCGGCCCCAAGCGCCCCCAGGACCGCGTCGCGCTGACCGACATGAAGGCGACCTTCGAGGCGCTGATGGGCGATCGCCTGCATGAAGTACCGACCACCGAGAAGGGGCGGCTGTTCTCCGAAGGCGGCCAGACCGCCGTGGGCATCGAGCAGAGCTACGAGAACGCCGACAGCCGGGATGTCGATTACGCTGGCAAGCAGTTCACCCTCGACCATGGCGCGGTGGTGATCGCCGCCATCACCTCCTGCACCAACACCTCCAATCCCAGCGTGATGATGGCCGCCGGCCTGCTGGCGCGCAAGGCCCGCGAGAAGGGGCTGACCACCCAGCCGTGGGTCAAGACGTCGCTGGCCCCGGGCTCCAAGGTGGTCACCGACTACCTCGCCGCCGGCGGCGTACAGGAGGACCTCGACGCGCTGGGCTTCAACCTGGTGGGCTACGGCTGCACCACCTGCATCGGCAACTCGGGGCCGCTTCCGGAGTCCATCGAGAAGGCCGTCGATGAGGGCGACCTCACGGTGGCCTCGGTGCTCTCCGGCAACCGCAACTTCGAGGGCCGAGTGCACCCGCTGGTCAAGACCAACTGGCTGGCCTCACCGCCGCTGGTGGTGGCCTACGCCCTGGCCGGTAACGTGCGCCGCGACCTCTCCAAGGAGCCCCTCGGCGAGGGCAGCGACGGCAAGCCGGTATATCTTCAGGACGTCTGGCCATCCCAGGCCGAGATCGCCGAAGCGGTGGAGAAGGTCAAGACCGAGATGTTCCGCAAGGAGTACGCCGAGGTGTTCGACGGCGACGACGTCTGGAAGGCCATCGACGTGCCCCAGAGCGAGGTCTATCAATGGCCCGAGTCGACCTATATCCAGCACCCGCCGTTCTTTGACGGCATGGGCAGAGAGCCGGAGGCCATCGATGACGTCGCAGACGCGCGCATTCTGGCCATGCTCGGCGACTCGGTGACCACCGACCATATCTCGCCGGCCGGCGCCATCAAACCCGACAGCCCCGCCGGGCGCTACCTGCAGGAGCACGGCGTCAAGCCGGTGGACTTCAACTCCTACGGTTCACGCCGCGGCAACCACGAAGTGATGATGCGCGGCACCTTCGCCAACGTACGCATCAGAAACGAGATGCTCGACGGCGTCGAGGGTGGCTACACTCGCCATGTGCCGAGCGGCGAGCAGCTGGCGATCTACGACGCGGCGATGAAGTACCAGCAGGAGGGCACGCCGCTGGTAGTGGTGGCCGGCAAGGAGTACGGCTCCGGCTCGAGCCGCGACTGGGCTGCCAAGGGCACCCGGCTGCTCGGCGTACGCGCGGTGCTGGCCGAGTCCTACGAGCGCATCCACCGCTCCAACCTGATCGGCATGGGCGTGGTGCCGCTGCAGTTCCCCGAGGGCGAAAGCCGCCAGTCGCTGGGCCTGACCGGTGACGAGACGATCTCCATCGAGGGGCTCGGCGAGCTCAGCCCGGGCGGCAAGGTCAAGGTGACCATCAAGAACGACAAGGGCGAGAAGAAGCTCGATGCGCTGTGCCGCATCGATACCGCCAACGAGCTGGCCTACTACCAGCACGGCGGCATCCTGCACTATGTGCTGCGCAAGATGATCGGCAGCGCCTGAGGCTGCTAGAGGCCCTGAGGGGCCAACGTGAAACGCCCAGCCGGCTGACCGGCTGGGCGTTTTTGTGTTGGTTACGGCTATACATTCCCGCCGGCTACCCGGCGCAGGTCAACGCGAACACGCTGTGAATCCATCCATGGACGCTCCATTTTTCGTCCTGAAAAATGAGGTTCGCTTATGACCTGCCCCGGTGCCGGCTGGCGCAGTTGCTAGGTGAACTCAAAATGCCTTGCGCCGATACTCGCGATAGCGCGGGTACCAAAAGTTGGCCTCGATGGCCTCGCGCAGCGTCTCGTCGTCGCAGGTCAGCGCCACGTCCTCGGCCATGGCCTGCTTGGCCACGTCGAAGGCGATCGCCTTACTGATCTCGCGGATATCGGACAGCGCCGGCAGCAGCGGGCCCTTGCCGTGCTGCACCATGGGCGCGCCCTTGGCCAGCGCATTGGAGGCGGCCATCAGCATGCCGTCGGTGACCCTTGAGGCACGCGCCGCGATCACCCCGAGACCGATGCCGGGGAAGATATAGGAGTTGTTGCACTGGGCGATGGGGTACTGCTTGCCGCGGAACTCCACCGGCGCGAAGGGGCTACCGGTAGCCACCAGCGCCTGACCCTCGGTCCACACCAGGATCTCTTCCGGCGTCGCCTCGACCTTGGAGGTGGGGTTGGAGAGCGGCATGACCAGCGGCTTGGCGCAGCCGGCATGCAGCGCCTGAATCACCTCCTTGGTGAACAGCCCGCGCTGGCCGGAGACGCCGATCAGCACCGTCGGCTTGGCCTGAGTGACCACATCGACCAGCGTCGTGCCCTGCCACCCGGCCGGGTCGTGGGCGAGCCGCGCCTGGAAGTCGTAGAGGCCGTCCATGTCGCGGGTCAGCAGGCCGTAGCGGTCGACCATGAAGATGCGCGCCCGCGCCTCGGTTTCGCCCAGGCCTTCGGCCTGCATCGCCAGCACGATCTGCTCGGCGATGCCGCAGCCCGCCGAGCCGGCGCCAACGAAGGCCACGCGCTGCTCGCTGATCTTCTCGCCCTTGGCCTTGCAGGCCGCCAGCAGGGTACCCACGCACACCGCCGCGGTGCCCTGGATGTCGTCGTTGAAGCAGCACAGCTCGTCACGATAGCGGTCCAGCAGCGGCATGGCGTTGGTCTGGGCGAAATCCTCGAACTGCAGCAACACGTTCGGCCAGCGACGCTTCACGGCGGCCATGAAGTCGGCGATGAAGGCGTCGTACTCGGCCTGGGAGACGCGCGGATGGCGCCAGCCCATGTACATCGGATCGTCGAGCAGGGTCTGATTGTTGGTGCCGACGTCGAGGGTGATCGGCAGCGTATACGCCGGGCTGATCCCGCCACAGGCGGTGTACAGCGACAGCTTGCCGATCGGGATGCCCATGCCGCCGATGCCCTGGTCGCCGAGACCGAGAATACGCTCGCCGTCGGTGGCCACGATCACCTTGACGTTGTCCTTGGTGGCGCTGCGCAGGATGTCATCCATGTATTCGCGATCCGGGTAGCTGATGAACAGCCCGCGATGGTTGCGATAGATATTGGAAAACTCCTCGCACGCCTCGCCCACGGTGGGGGTATAGATGATCGGCAGCATCTCCTCGAGGTGCTCCTCGAGCAGGCGGAAGAACAGCGTCTCGTTGTCGTCCTGGATCGCACGCAGGTAGATATGCCGATCGAGATCGTTCTGGCACAGCCGATACTGCCGGTAGGCACGCTCGGCCTGCTCTTCGATGGACTCGACGTTCTGCGGCAGCAGCCCGATCAGGTTGAAGGCGATACGCTCGTTGAGGGTAAAAGCGCTGCCCTTGTTGAGCAGTGGCATCTCGAGCAATGTAGGGCCGGCATAGGGAACGTACAGCGGGCGCTTGGCGGTTTGCGTCATCTCTCGTCTCGTCACTGTTGGTAAGAAAGTCTGGCGCTCTTGGTGGCGTTCTGATGTCCTCATTCTACCACGCTCCGCACGCTTGCTTCCCACCCAACGCAGCGCGCCCCGGCAGTGCCGGGGCGCGTCTCGCGTGGCAGCGGAGGCTCAGCAGCTCTTGGCGGTAGGCCGCCGGCCTGCCTCGCCCTCGAAGAACAGCGGGCGCAGCTTCACGCCCAGCATATTGCCGGCGAAGGCCGCCACCAGCCACACCCAGCCGTGCAGGCTGCCCGAGGCGATACCGCTGAAGTAGGCGCCGATGTTGCAGCCAAACGCCAGTCGCGCGCCGTAGCCGAGCATCAGCCCGCCGATCACCGCCGCCGCCACTGACTTGAGCGGAATGCGGAAGTTGGGGGCGAAGCGCCCCGCCAGAGTGGCCGCCATCAGCGCGCCGAGAATGATGCCGACGTTCATCACCGTGGTGATATCGCTCCATACGCTGGCCTGAAGCGCCTGGGCATTGGCCGCCGACTGCCAGTAGCCCCAGCCGGAGACGTCACCGCCGAGGAACTCGAAGCCCTTGGCGCCCCACAGCGCGAAGGCCGAGGTAATCCCCCAGGGGCGCCCGGCCAGGGCCAGGGTGGCAAAGTTGAGCAGCGCCAAGGCAACTGCGCCGAACAACAGCGGCCAGGGGCCGGTCAGCCAGCGGCGCTCGCGCATTTCAACGCGGGGCGTCTCCTCGAGCTGGCCGTGGCGGCGCTTCTCCATCGCCACCGTGAAGGCGGCGATCCCCGCAAACAGCGCCAGGCTGATGGCAATGCCACCACCGGTTCCCGCGGTATGCACCAGCGACACCGGCTGGAAAGCCGGCAGGCTCTGCCACCAGGTGAAGTGGGCGCTGCCGATCAGCGAGCCGACGATGAAGAACAGCAGGGTGATCAGCATCCGCGCATTGCCGCCGCCGGCGGTGAACAGCGTGCCCGAGGCGCAGCCGCCGCCGAGCTGCATGCCGAGGCCGAACAGGAAGGCGCCGAACACCACCGAGACGCCGATTGGCGCCACGAATCCCGACACCGGGTTGCCGAACAGCGTGCCGGCCCCCAGCGCCGGGAAGAACAGCAGTACGGCGACGGCCAGCATCACCATCTGGGCACGCAGCCCGCGGCCGCGCCGCTCGGTGATGAATACCCGCCAGGCGGCGGTAAAGCCGAAGGCGGCGTGGTAGAGCACCATGCCGAGCAGGCCGCCGACCACCATCAGCAGGCCGCTGCGGGCCTCGAAGGCAATGCCTATCACCAGGGCCCCGATCAGCAGTAGCCCGGCGGCGATCAGAGTGATCGGCGAAGCGTGCCGCGCAGCCAGTGTTGGCGTCATGACGTTCTCCTGTGAATTGCGATGACGTAGCGATAGCGCTCGACGATGCCGATATACCTTAGTGTTTCACTCGGAATAAAGGAAATGCATAACGACTATCACGAGCATTCCCCAAGAATATAAAACCTCCCCCCAGGCAGCCCTGCGGGGAGGTCATCTTCCCGCCCGGCGGCTTAGACGAAGCGGCCCAGCCCCACGGCCTGGCGCAGGCGATCCACGAACGGCGCCGCCTCGGCGCGGGCGCGCTCGGCGCCCTTGAGCAGCACCTGCTCGATGTGGCCGGGGTCTTCCATCAGCGCCTGGTAGCGCTCACGCGGCTCGCGCAGGTGCTCGTTCAGGTACTCGAAGACGCGGTTCTTGGCCTCGCCCCAGCCGATGCCGTTGGCATACTCCTGGCGCATGGCAGCGCTCTCCTCGGCGCTGGCGAAGGCCGAGTAGATCTGGAACAGGGTGCAGCTATCCGGGTCCTTGGGCTCGCCGGGCTCCAGCGAGTTGGTCTTGATCTTGCGCACCAGCTTCTGGAGCTTCTTCTCGGAGACGAAAAGCGGAATGGTGTTGTTGTAGCTCTTGGACATCTTGCGCCCGTCCAGACCGTTCAGTGTCGGCACGTTGTCGTCGACCACCGCCTCCGGATGCGTGAAGTAGTCGCCCTTGTAAAGGTGGTTGAAGCGTCCGGCGATATCGCGGGCCATCTCGATATGCTGGATCTGGTCGCGGCCCACCGGCACCTTGTGGGCGTTGAACATCAGGATGTCGGCGGCCATCAACACCGGGTAGCCGAACAGGCCCATGGTAATGCCCTTGTCAGGGTCCTGGTTGCCGGCCGCCTCGTTGTCGGCCACCGCGGCCTTGTAGGCGTGGGCGCGGTTCATCAGCCCTTTGGCGCAGACGCAGGAGAGCATCCAGGTCAGCTCGGTGATCTCGGGCACGTCCGACTGGCGGTAGAAGATGGCGTTGTCGGTATCCAGGCCCAGCGCCAGCCAGGTGGCGGCGATCTCGAGACGCGACTCCTGCACGCGACGCGGATCCTGGCACTTGATCAGTGCGTGGAGGTCGGCGAGAAAGTAGTAGGACTGCACGCTGGGGTCCTGACTGGCGGCGATCGCCGGCTTGATGGCGCCGACGTAGTTGCCCAGGTGGGGCGTGCCGCTGGTGGTGATACCGGTCAGGACGCGGGTCTTCGTCTCGGAAGCTGCACTCATGGAAAGCGGACTCTCGTGGTCGGAAATGCCCGCTATGGTAACGCGCGGCCCGGGTCAAGGCGACCGAGTTGCCCCGCGGCTGATCCGGGGCAGGATTAAGAGGGGCGCTGGTGCCGGCGTAGGCGGCGCCGAGGGCAGGTCGGAGAGGGGGGTTGCGCCATGGATGGCGCAAGGTAGCGCCCAGGGACGGGTTTACAGCGCCCCCTCGTAGGCCTGCCGCCGGTGCCATCAACCAGACGTTGCCCCCGGCGCCGCTCACAGCGGGTGCAAGTGCCTTAACCAAGCAGGTCTTTCATCCAAGCAAGCTGGCAGGGTCGACATACTCCAGCCCAAAGGCCTCGGCCACCGCGCGATAGGTGACCTGGCCATCATGCACGTTGAGCCCCGGCAGGAAGTGGCGGTCATCGGCCAGCGCCTGCTGCCAGCCCTTGTCGGCCAGCGCCAGCACGAACGGCATGGTGGCGTTGGTCAGCGCCTGGGTCGAGGTACGCGCTACGGCGCCGGGCATATTGGCCACGCAGTAGTGCACGACGCCGTCGACGATATAGGTCGGCTCGGCGTGGGTGGTGGCGCGGCTGGTCTCGAAGCAGCCGCCCTGATCGATGGCCACGTCGACCAGCACGCTGCCGGGCTTCATGTCGGCGAGCATCTCACGGGTGATCAACTTCGGCGCCGCGGCGCCGGCGATCAATACCGCACCGACGATCAGGTCGGACTCGCGGCTCGCTCTGTCCAGCGCATCGGCGGTGGAGTAGACGGTGCGAATACGCCCCTGGTAGCGATCGTCGAGCACCTCGAGGCGCGCCAGCGACTTGTCGAGAATGGTCACCTCGGCGCCCAGCCCCAGCGCCATGCGCGCGGCGTTCTCGCCGACCACGCCGCCGCCGATCACGGTGACCTTGGCCGGCGCCACCCCCGGCACCCCGGGCAGCAGGATCCCGGCACCACCCTGGGCCTTCTCCAGGCTGTGGGCGCCGGCCTGGATGGCCATGCGGCCGGCCACCGCACTCATCGGTGCCAGCAGCGGCAAACCGCCGTCGGCGCCGGTGATGGTCTCGTAGGCAATACAGGTCGCACCGCTCTGCATCAGGCCACGGGTCAGCGTCTCCTCGGCGGCCAGGTGCAGGTAGGTGAACAGGGTCTGTTCGGGCGTCAGGCGGGCGACCTCGTCGGGCTGCGGCTCCTTGACCTTGAGGATCAGTTCGGCGGACTCCCACAGCGCGGCCACGTCGGCCTCGATGCTGGCCCCGGCGGCCTGGTAGTCGGCGTCGCTGAAGCCAGCGCCCTCGCCGGCACCGGCCTGTACCACCACGGCATGGCCGCGGCCGCTCAATTCACGCGCCCCGGTGGGGGTCAGGGCCACCCGGTATTCGTGATTCTTGATCTCCTTGGGTACGGCGATCTGCATGACGGCCTCCTGTGCGATGAACGGGTACGTTTCGACGTTACCTCCATTACAGCACAGTCGCACGATCACGATAAAATCACGCTAAAACTCAGTAAAGAGAGCAATATTGCGCCGTTAGAACAAGAATATCTTCGGCAAAGCCTGGTTATTTCGAAGCATCTTCCTCACCGACCAGCACGCTGCCATAGCCGGCGACGTATTCCGCCGGCATGCGTCGCGGGCGGCCGCTGGAGAGTTCGATACAGGCGAAGCGGGTACGAGCGCGCAGCAGGGTGCGCGCATCGGCGGGACGACGCAGTTGGAAGCGTCGCGTCAGGGTCAGGCGGCCGTCGCAGGCAACGATCCAGGTGGCCAGCTCGAGGCGCTCGCCGACCAGCGCCGGCGCCAGGTAGTCGAGCTCGTGGCGGTGTACCGCCATGCCGCGGTCGAGCTCACGATAGCGCGCCAGATCCAGCCCCAGCTCGGCGGAGTGCTGCCAGCTGATCGCCTCGATCCAGCGCAGGTACTCGATGTTGTTGACGTGCCCGTAGTCGTCGATGGCGGTGGCCTCGACCTCGATAGGCAACACATACGGGCGCGGCAGATCCCACTCCATGGTCGCTCGAACTCCTATGGCTTGACGGCGCCGCACTGCCAGCAGGTATCGAAGGCGCCCTCGAGGCGCTCGCCGCAGCCCGGGCAGACCCAGTCCGGGACTGGCTGATCGGCGCCTTCGAGGCTCTCGCGAATCAGGCCTCTGGCGCGCTCGGCATTGTGTGGTGCCACCCACACCTCGGGCTCGCACTCGCCCAGCGGCAGCTCGCCCGCCCCGCCGGCCAGCGTCATGTTACGCAGCTCGACGGGGATATCGGCGGCACGCAACACGTTGTGCAGGTGGCTGACCAGTAGCCCATTGGAGTGGGCGAAGACGCGAATGTACTCGAATTCCGCCATATCGCTCAGTCGCGGAAGACGCGTACGCCAAGGGCCTTCAGATACGCCGTCTCGGGAATCGCCGGATGCACAGGATGGTCCGGTCCCTGGTGGCCCTGGTAGATGACCTGACCGTGGCGGTCCTGGTGACGCACCGCGCCGCGCACGCACTCGACCAGCCGATCCGGCGCCAGGTGCATGGAGCATGACGCCGAGAGCAGGATTCCATCGCGACCCAGCAGGCGCATCGCCTCGCGGTTGAGGCGCGAATAGGCGCGCTCACCGTTGGGGATGTCCTTGCGCTTCTTGATGAAGGCCGGCGGGTCGAGAATCACCACGTCGAACTCCTCGCCGTCAGCCTTGAGCGCAGCCAGCGCCTCGAAGGCGTCGCCTTCGCCGATCGCCACCTGCTCGGCTACGCCGTTGAGCGCGGCATTTTCGGCCACTTGCGCCAGCGCCTCGCCGGAGGCGTCGACACACAGCACCTGGCTGGCCCCGCTGGCCGCCGCCTGCACGCCCCAGCCGCCCACGTAGCTGAATACGTCGAGCACGCGCTTGCCGGCCACCAGGCCGTTGAGCCAGGCGCGGTTGGCGCGGTGGTCGTAGAACCAGCCGGTCTTCTGGCCGTCGAGCACCGGCACCACGAAGCGCACCCCGTTCTCCTCCAGCAGCACCTGCTCGGGCAGCTCGCCCTTGACCACTTCGACGTGACGCTCGAGCTGCTCCTGACGGCGACCGGAGGAGTCGTTCTTGAACACGATGGCGCGCGGCGACAGCACCTTGTCGAGGGCGGCGACCACCTCTTCACCGAGCCGCTCCATGCCCAGCGTATTGAGCTGTACCACCAGCACGTCGTCGAAGCGGTCGACGACCAGCCCCGGCAGCAGGTCGCCCTCGCCGTGCACCAGACGATAGAAGGGCTTGGCAAACAGCCGCTGGCGCAGGCCCAGCGCCTGCTTGAAGCGGTGCACCAGCAGCGAGCGGTCGAGGCGCACGTCGGGGTCGCGCGAGACCACCCGCGCACAGATCAGCGAGTGCGGGTTGACGTAGGCCACCCCCATCGGCTTACCGTTGGCGGCCTCGATCACCGCCTGGGCGCCAGGTTCGAAGCCCTTGAGCGGCGTGGCCTCGATATCGACTTCGTTGGAGTAGAGCCACAGATGCCCCGCCTTGAGGCGGCGGTCGGCATTCTTTTTCAAGCGCAGGCGTTCGGTCACGGATATCTCCAACGATAGGAATCAAGCTGATAGGGGGCATTCTAGCATTCACGCGGGGCTTTTCGGTTACCCGCGGCGGCAATAGACCGACGCCGTCAGGTCTGGCAGCGACCGCAGAACACGCTGGCACGCTGGCCGAGGGTAATCAGCCTGAGTTCGGCGCCACAGCGCCGGCACGGCTGGCCATCGCGACCGTAGACGTTGAGCCGTTGGGCGAAGTAGCCCGGCTCGCCGGTGCCGCTGACGAAGTCGCGCAGCGTGGTGCCACCCTGGGTGATGGCCGCCGCCAACACCTCGCGCACCGCCGCGGCAAGGCGCTGGTAGCGCTCCAGCGAGATGCGTCCGGCGGCGCGGCGCGGGTCGATGCCGGCCAGGAACAACGCCTCGCTGGCATAGATATTACCCACCCCTACCACCACGGCGTTATCCATCAGGAACGGTTTGACCGCGATGCGTCGGCCACGCGACATGGCGTATAGCCGCTCGCCGTCGAAGTCCGGCGACAGCGGCTCGGGGCCGAGCCGCGCCAGCCGCGGGTCGCTGAGCACGTTGCCGGCCAGCCAGTCGACGAAGCCGAAACGGCGCGGGTCGTGGTAGCGCAGGATCGCGCCGCCGTCGAGCACCAGGTCGACGTGATCGTGCTTGCGCGGCAGATCGCCGAGGCGTGCCACGCGCAGGCTGCCCGACATGCCGAGATGCCAGAGCAGCGTGCGCTCGGCTGCCGGCTCGGTCCCCGACAGCGGGATCAGCAGGTACTTGGCACGGCGCCCCAGGTCACCGATGCGCGCGCCTACCAGGGCGTTTTCCAGCCCCTCCGGCACCGGCGTACGCAGGCGCCGTTCACGCACGATCACCTCGCGGATCTCGCGCCCCTCGACGTGGGGCGCGATGCCGCGGCGGGTGGTCTCGACCTCGGGCAGTTCGGGCATGGCGGTCTCTCGCTACGATCCATCGGCACTGGGCAGCGGCGCGTGGGGCCGGCACGCGCCCCAGTACGCGAAAACCCGGCACCGGGCCGGGTTCAGCGTCAGGCTCGCGCCTGCGGAGGAGACCAGATCAATTACTTGATCTTGGCTTCCTTGTACATCACGTGCTTGCGAACCACCGGGTCGAACTTCTTCATTTCGAGCTTGTCCGGGGTGTTCCGCTTGTTCTTGTCAGTGGTGTAGAAGTGGCCGGTACCGGCGCTGGACACCATTCTGATCTTGTCGCGCATGACTCGTTCTCCCTGGAATTCGCTTAGACGCGGTCGCCGCGCTTGCGGATATCGGCGATCACGGCCTCGATACCCTTCTTGTCGATGATACGCATGCCCTTGGAGGAGATGCGCAGCTTGACGAAGCGCTTCTCTGACTCCACCCAGAAACGGTGGGAGTGCAGGTTCGGCAAGAAGCGACGACGCGTCTTGCGCTGGGAGTGCGATACGTTATTACCAGTCACCGGGCGCTTGCCGGTAACCTGACATACTTTGGACATGGGAGCCTCCAACCGCTTGGCCAGGTGTTCAAGACCTGAGTGTTCAAAACCTGTCGGGCAAACCGGGCCGGTAGAACGGCTGATAACCGCTGCCTGCCCCCTCATTTAACCCAAGGGAATTCTAAAGGGTGCACTTTATACCAGACGCCACGACGAACGGCAAGCAGCGTGCCAAATATTGCGCACTCCCTAACAAGGCGCGCTCTCGTAGCAAGGAACGCCGGGGACAGGCCGGAGAGGAGGTTTGCGCCATGGATGGCGCAAGGTAGCGTACAGGGATGTATTTACAGCGCCTCCTCGCAGGCCTGTCGCCGGATCAGTTCCGAGCGATGCTACTTACCAAGGAAACGCTGCCATCCTGCACCGCCAGCCACGCCGCTACAGCCACCCGCGTTCGGCGAAGGATATTACCTCACCGTCACCGACAACGAAATGGTCCAGCACGCGAATCTCGAACAGGCCGAGTGCGGTGGTCAAGCGCTCGGTGATGCGCCGGTCGGCATCAGAGGGCTCGGCCACCCCGGAGGGGTGGTTGTGGGCGAAGATGATCGCCCCGGCGCCCAGCTCCAGGGCCCGCCGCGCCACCTCACGCGGGTAGACAGAGGCGCTGTCGAGGGTGCCGCGGAACAGCGACTCGAAGCGGATCACGCGATGCTGGGTGTCCAGGAACAGCGCCGCGAACTCCTCGTGGCCGAGGTGGCGCAGGTGGGCCGAGAGAAAGGCCCGCACCAGGCTCGGCGAGGTCAGCGCTCCACCGCGCTCGAGCTGGCTGGCCAGGTGGCGCCGCGATAGCTCGAGCACGGCCTGCAGCTGCACGTACTTGGCCTCGCCCAGGCCGTGCTCGGCGCAGAAGCGGTCACGCTCGGCCTCCAGCAGCTGGCGCAGCCCGCCGAACGAGCCCAGCAGGTCGCGAGCCAGGTCCACCGCCGAGCGTCCTTTAACGCCGACACGCAGGAAGATCGCCAGCAGCTCGGCATCCGATAGCGCCTCCGCCCCGAGTGACAGCAGTTTTTCCCGCGGCCGCTCCCCCTCCGGCCAGTCACGAATCGACATCGGCGCCTCCCTGCTCCGTGATGCTCCATGGACCGCCACTGCAAGCGCCTGTCGGCCATCAGCGACGCATGAATATAAGCGTTACACCATTGAGTGTAGCGCGTCGCTCGCATGCCGTCCGGCTACGCAAGAAGCGGCGCCAATGGTAAGGTAAGTGCCTCCCCACAGCTGCTTGGAAGCTGCCATGTCATCGCTACTCGGCCAGCGTATCCTGCTCGGCATCAGTGCCGGTATCGCCGCCTACAAGAGCGCCCACCTCGCCAGGCTGTTGAAGAAGGCCGGTGCCGAGGTGCGCGTGGTGATGACCGACGGTGCCCAGGCCTTCATTACCCCGCTGACGCTGCAGGCGCTGACCGGCGAAGCGGTGCGCACCTCACTGCTCGACCCCGAGGCCGAGGCCGGCATGGGCCATATCGAGCTGGCGCGCTGGGCCGACACCCTGCTCGTCGCCCCGGCCACCGCCGACCTGATGGCGCGCCTCGCCCACGGCCATGCCGACGACCTGCTGACCACGCTGAACTTGGCCAGCGACGCGCGCCGCGTGATGGCCCCGGCCATGAACCAGGCGATGTGGCGCCACCCGGCGACGCAGCGCAACGCCGAGCGTCTGGCCGGCGACGGCTGGCAGCTGCTCGGCCCCGCCGCTGGCGACCAGGCGTGCGGCGATGTCGGCCCGGGGCGCATGCTCGAACCCGAAGAGATCGTCGCCGCCCTCCAAGGTGCCAGTGAGAGTGCCGAGGCCAGCGCCGCTGGTCCCGCCGCCGGGCTGACCATCACCCTGACCGCCGGGCCGACCCGCGAGCCCCTCGACCCGGTGCGCTACCTGACCAACCACAGTTCCGGCAAGATGGGCTATGCGCTGGCCGCCAGTGCCGCGCGCCTCGGCGCCCGGGTGCGACTGATCAGCGGCCCGGTGAGCCTTGCCACCCCGCCGGGCGTGGAGCGCATAGAGATCGAGACCGCCGAGCAGATGCACGCCGCCGCGCTGCGCCTGGCAGTGGATAGCGACGCCTTCATAGGCTGTGCGGCGGTGGCCGACTACCGCGCCGCCGCGCCCGCCGAGCACAAGCTCAAGAAGCGCGACGACGCCGAGGGCCTGACCCTCGAGCTGGTCAAGAACCCCGATATCATCGCCGCGGTGGCCGCCCTGCCGGCCGCCCAGCGGCCGCTGGTGGTGGGCTTTGCCGCCGAGACCCAGGACCTCGAGCACTACGCCCAGGACAAGCTGACCCGCAAGGGCCTCGACATGATCGTCGCCAACGACGTGTCGCTGGCCGGCCAGGGCTTCGGCGCCGACCACAATGCCGCCCTGCTGCTGTGGCAGCGCCACGATGCGGCGACACCCGGGCGTCACCAGACGGCGACGCTGACCAAGGCCGAACTCGCCGATACCATTCTCCATCACCTGCTCGAGCGGCTCAGCGCGCGGCAGGCCAGCGACCCGCACACCCAGGACACACCATGACCGCACCCGTCGACCGCCCCCGCCTTGCCGTCAAGATCCTCGACGCACGCGTCCGGGAATTCCCGTTGCCCCACTACGCCACCCAGGGCTCCGCCGGCATGGACCTGCGCGCCCTGCTCGATGCTCCACTGACGCTGGCACCGGGCCAGTGCGAGCTGGTGCGCACCGGTCTCGCCGTGCATATCGCCGACCCCGGCCTGGCCGGGATGATCCTGCCGCGCTCCGGCTTGGGGCATAAGCACGGCATCGTGCTCGGCAACCTGGTCGGCCTGATCGACTCCGACTACCAGGGCGAGCTGATGATCTCGGTGTGGAACCGTGGTACGGCACCGTTCGTGCTCGAACCCTTCGAACGCCTGGCACAGTACGTGCTTGTCCCTGTGGTGCAGGCCGAGCTCGAGGTCGTCGACGATTTCGACGCCAGCCTGCGTGGCGACGGCGGCTTCGGTAGCTCCGGCCGCCACTGAATCTTGGATAACGCAAAAAGGAATTGCCCATGAGCTCTGCACACAGCGACGCCGTTCCGGCTTCGATCTTCCGCGCCTATGACATCCGCGGCATCGTCGACGAGACCCTGACCGAAGCCAGCGTCGAATTGATCGGCCGCGCCATCGGCAGCGAAGCCGCCGCCCGCGGCGAGTCGACGGTAGTGGTGGCCCGCGACGGCCGCCTCTCCGGGCCGCGCCTCACCGCCGCCCTGACCCGCGGCCTGACCGCCGCCGGCCGCGACGTGATCGACATCGGCATGGTGCCGACCCCGGTGCTCTACTACGCCACCCACGTACTCGACGGCACGCGCTCCGGCGTAATGGTCACCGGCAGCCACAACCCGCCCGACTACAACGGCTTCAAGATCGTGCTCGGCGGCGAGACGCTGTCCGGGGACGCCATCACCGCGCTCTACCAGCGCCTGGTCGACGACGACTTGAGCGCGGGCCAGGGCAGCGTGCGTGAAGAGGACGTGCGCGACGCCTACCTCGAGCGCATCCTCGGCGACGTATCACTGGCCGGCCCGATCAAGGCGGTGGTCGACTGCGGCAACGGCGTGGCCGGCGAGCTGGGCCCCAAGCTGATCGAGAAGCTCGGCGCCGAGATGATTCCGCTGTTCGCCGAGATCGACGGCACCTTCCCCAACCACCACCCGGATCCCGGCAAGCCCGAGAACCTTGTCGACCTGATCCGCACCGTCAAGGAGACCGGCGCCGACATCGGCCTGGCCTTCGACGGCGACGGCGACCGCCTCGGCGTGATCACCCCCGCCGGCGAGCTGATCTACCCCGACCGGCTGATGATGGCCTTCGCCGAGGACATGCTGTCGCGCAACCCCGGCGCCAAGGTGATCTTCGACGTCAAGTGCACCGGCAACCTGGCCCAGGTGATCGAGAATGCCGGCGGCACCCCCGAGATGTGGCGCACCGGCCACTCGCTGATCAAGGCGCGCATGAAGGAGACCGGCGCCCTGCTGGCCGGCGAGATGAGCGGCCATATTTTCTTCAAGGAGCGCTGGTACGGCTTCGACGACGGCCTCTACGGCGCCGCCCGGCTGCTCGAGATCCTCGCCAAGCAGGGTGAAGACGCCGACGCCTACTTCGCCCGCTTCCCCCAGGACCTCGGCACCCCGGAGCTCAACATCACGGTGACCGACGACAACAAGTTCGACATCGTCGCGCGCCTGGCCCGCGAAGGCGATTTCGGCGACGACGGCATCAAGACCACCCTCGACGGCATTCGCGTCGACTACCCCGACGGCTGGGGCCTGTGCCGCGCCTCCAACACCACCCCGGTGCTGGTGCTGCGCTTCGAGGGCAAGAGCGAGGCGGCACTCGCGCGTATCCAGGCCCAGTTCGGCGCGGCCCTGTCCCGGGTTGCGCCAGACATTGCACTGCCCTACTGACCCGATCGATACAAGGACCTTCGATGACCGACCAACAGACCCGCGACCCGCAGCTGACCGTCGAGGTGCTCTCCGAGGCGCTGCCCTACATCCAGCGCTTCTCCGGCAAGACCGTGGTGGTCAAGTACGGCGGCAACGCCATGACCGAAGATGCCCTGATCGACTCCTTTGCCCGCGACATGGTGCTGCTCAAGGAGGTCGGCATCAATCCGGTGGTGGTGCACGGCGGCGGGCCGCAGATCGGCGACCTGCTGGCCAAGCTCAATATCGAGTCGCGCTTCGTCAACGGCATGCGGGTCACCGACGCCGAGACCATGGACGTGGTGGAGATGGTCCTTGGCGGCCTGGTCAACAAGGGCATCGTCAACCTGATCAACCAGGCCGGCGGCAAGGCCATCGGCCTGACCGGCAAGGACGGCTCGCAGATCCGCGCCCGCCAGCTCAAGGTCGAGCACCAGACGCCGGAGATGACCGCCCCCGAGATCATCGACATCGGCCACGTCGGCGAGGTCGAACATGTCTCCACCGACCTGATCGAGATGCTCGCCGAGCGCGATTTCATCCCGGTGATCGCACCGATCGGCGTCGACCGCGAGGGCCACAGCTACAACATCAACGCCGACCTGGTCGCCGGCAAGGTCGCCGAGGCGCTGTGCGCCGAGAAGCTGATGCTGCTGACCAACGTCGCCGGCCTGATGAACGCCGAGGGTGAGGTGGTCACCGGCCTGTCGACCCAGCAGGTCGATGCGCTGATCGCCGACGGCACCATCCACGGCGGCATGCTGCCCAAGATCCGCTGCGCCCTGGAAGCGGTCAAGGGCGGCGTGGCCAGTGCGCATATAATCGACGGCCGCGTGCCCCACGCCACCCTGCTGGAGATCTTCACCAACGCCGGGGTCGGCACCCAGATCCTCGAGACCGACTCCGCCGGCGAGTAGTCCACCGCCATTCATTCACGGCGGGTTTGCCCCGCCGCGAGGGCGACAGTAGGATGAGCGGACAACGGGATCATTAGAAGAACATCATGACGCAGGAAAATTCGAAGACCAACCGCCGGGAGGAGATCCTCCAGGCGCTGGCGCTGATGCTCGAAGAGGACAGCGGCAAGCGCATCACCATTGCCGCCCTGGCACGCCAGGTCGGGGTCTCCGAGGCAGCGCTCTACCGGCACTTCCCAAGCAAGGCGCGGATGTTCGAAGGGCTGATCGAGTTCATCGAAGAGACCCTGTTCGAGCGCATTCGCCGCATCCTCGACGAGACCCACGAGGCGCTGCCGCGCTGCCAGCAGATCCTTACCCTGCTGCTGGGCTTCGCCGAGAAGAACCCCGGCCTCACCCGGCTGCTGGGCGGCGATGCGCTGACCGGCGAAACCGCACGGCTGCGACTGCGCATCCACCAGCTCTTCGAGCGCCTCGAGACCCAGCTCAAACAGGTGCTGCGCGAGGCCGAGCTGCGCGAGCAGCGTCGCCCCAGCCTGCCCGCCTCGGCCGCCGCCAACCTGCTGATGGCCCACGCCGAGGGCCGCATCTCGCAGTACGTGCGCAGCGACTTCCGCCGCCGCCCCACCGAGTACTGGGACGACCAGTGGCGGTTGCTCTCGGCCCAGCTATTGATGGACGTGCCGAGCCTGGCGCGGGCCTGAGCGCCGAGCGCCGAGCGCCGAGCGCCGAGCGCCGAGCGCCGCCAAATAGTGACATGGGCATTCCGAGCGTCAACGAAGAACCCCCGTCGGATGATCATCCGACGGGGGTTCTCGTTTTCTACCTCAGCAGCTGCCGCCCGTAACTGACCTGCCGGGCGTCTGGCGCTTACGGCTGGGCGCTCTTAGGCTACCAACGCATCACCGATCTGGCGCTTGATCTTGTTCATGGCGTTCTTCTCGAGCTGGCGGATGCGCTCGGCGGAAACGCCGTAGACGTCGGCCAGCTCGTGGAGCGTGGCCTTGGGCTCGTTGAGCCAACGGCGCTGAAGAATGTCGCGTGAGCGCTCGTCGAGCTCGTCGAGCGCCAGCTGCAGGCGCCGGGTCGAGTCCTCCTCCCAGTCGCTGTCTTCGAGCTGGGTGGCCGGATCGAAGCGGGCGTCGTCGAGGAAGTGCACCGGCGCCTGGTAGCTCTGCTCGTCGTCATCGCTGGGCGAGGCGTCGAAGCCGGCGTCGTAGGCGGTCAGCCGCCCCTCCATCTCGCGCACGATCTCGGGCTTGACGTCGAGATCCTTGGCGATGGCGTCGACTTCATCGTTGTTGAGCCAGGCCAAGCGCTTCTTGGCACTGCGCAGATTGAAGAACAGCTTGCGCTGCGCCTTGGTGGTGGCGATCTTGACGATGCGCCAGTTGCGCAGCACGAACTCGTGAATCTCGGCCTTGATCCAGTGCACGGCGAACGACACCAGACGCACGCCCTGGTTGGGGTCGAAGCGCTTGACTGCCTTCATCAGGCCGACGTTGCCTTCCTGGATCAGGTCGGCCTGGGGCAGGCCGTAGCCGGAGTAGCTGCGTGCAATATGCACCACGAAACGCAGGTGCGACAGGACCAGGCGGCGCGCGGCCTCCAGGTCGCTCTGTTCGTGCAGGCGGAACGCCAGTTCGCGCTCCTCCTCTGCAGACAGCACGGCGATGCCGTTGACCGCCTGAATATATCCATTCAGGTCGTGGCCCGGAGATAGATGACCAACAGGCTGAAGACGGGTACTCATGTGACGAGGGTCTCCAAGATTGCCTACTTCGATGAATGCCGGTACGTGACGATGGATAACCGTACGACCACGCTTAGCTGACTAACTACCATGACATCACGGGCTGGCGGAAGTTCCCGCTAGCCGCGCCCGGCGGGGCTTTGAGCGCCGCCTTGCGCTCAGGAGGGACGCATCTCGGCAAGGTGCCGGCTGACCGCAATCCACGCCCCGAGCAGGCCCAATAGTGTACTCGAAAATAGCAGTATTGCCGAGCCCGCAGCATCCAACCGCGGCAGGCTGAAGTGCGCGCCGTAGCTCTCGGCCAGCGCGGTCACGGGGGCCGCCAACCACTGCCCGCCCAGGCTCAGCAGCGCCCAGGCCAGCAGGCCGCCGCCCAGCCCGTACCAGGCGCCGCTGTAGAGAAACGGGCGCCGCACGAAGGCGTGGGTGGCACCGATCAACGTCACCACCTGGATCTCCTGGCGACGGCTCTCCACCGCCAGACGAATGGTATTGCCGACGATCAGCAGCACGCCGAGGCCGAACAGTACCGCCAGCGCCAGCGCGACGCGGCGTCCCAGCTCGGCGAGCTGCGCCAGGCGCTCGATCCAGGCCAGGTCGAGGCGCACCTCGTCGACACCGCTGACCGACTCGAGCTGCTCGGCCAGGGAGCGCACCGCGTCCGGCCGGGTCTCGCGGGGCGAGACCACCACGCTGGCCGGCAGCGGGTTGTCATCGAGCCGGCCCAGCGCATCGGCCAGGCCCAGCGACTCCTGGAACTCGGCCATGCCCTCGGCGGCGGTGATCAGCCGCGTGGCATCCACCTCCGGATGAGCCCCTAGCGCTTGGTTGATGCGCATCGCCTGGGCCTCGTCGACCCCGGCCTCGAGGTAGGCGGTCAGGGTAGCACTCTCGTCGAGCTCGGCATCGAGCAGTCGGGCACTATCCAGCACCAGCCACAGCGCCGCAGGCAGCACCAGCGCAATGGCGATGGCCAGCATGGTCAGCAGGCTGCCCAACGGGTGGCGCAGCAGGCGTAGTGCGCTATCGAGGCACATTGCGCGATGGTGGCGCAGCCAGCTGCGCAGGCGACTGCTGGTGCGCGTCTGGTGGCTGCGTGCCCCCCGCCGCGGGGCTGGCTGGGCGCCGCTCATGCCGCCTCCTGGTCAGCCACCAGGCGACCCTCACGCAGCTGCAGCACGCGATGGCGCAGCCGCGCGATCAGCGCCAAGTCGTGGCTGGCGATCATCACCGTGGTACCGATACGATTGAAATCCTCGAACAGGGTCATGATGTCGGCGGAGAGCTGCGGGTCGAGGTTGCCGGTAGGCTCGTCGGCGAGCAGCAGCGCCGGCTTGTTGACCACCGCCCGGGCGATACCCACGCGCTGCTGCTCGCCGCCGGAGAGCTCGATGGGCAGCGCCTTCTCGCGGTGCAGCAGGCCTACCTTGTCGAGCGCCGCCCGCACCCGCCGCGCCGCCTCGCGGGGCTCGACCCCCTGGATCTCCAGCGGCAGCGCCACGTTGTGGTAGATCGAACGATCGAACAGCAGCTGGTGGTCCTGGAAGACCACGCCGATCTGGCGCCGGTAAAAGGGCACCTGGGAGTGGTGCAGGCGGTTGATATCGTGGCCGGCGACCAGCACCCGGCCGCGCGACGGGCGCTCGAGGCGCATGATCAGCCGCAGCAGCGAACTCTTGCCGGCGCCGGAATGGCCGGTGAGAAACAGCATCTCGCCGCGCTCGACCTGGAAGTCGATATTGGCCAGCGCCTCGAAGCGCCCGCCGTAGCGCTTGCCGACGTGCTCGAAGGCAATCACGGCTCAGCGGCGCTCGGCGTCGTGCTCGTCGCGGGCGAACAGCGCATCGACGAAGTCGCGGGCCTCGAACGGCCGCAGGTCGTCGAGGGTCTCGCCGACGCCGATATAGCGGATCGGCGTGCCGAGCTGCTTGGCCAGGGCGAAGATGATGCCGCCCTTGGCGGTACCGTCGAGCTTGGTCAGGGTGATGCCGGTGACCGGCACCGCCTCGTTGAAGGTGCTGGCCTGGGAGATGGCGTTCTGGCCAGTGCCGGCGTCGAGCACCAGCATCACCTCGTGGGGGGCCGTGGCGTCGAGCTTGCCCATCACCCGCTGAACCTTCTTCAGCTCTTCCATCAGGTGCCCCTTGTTGTGCAGGCGCCCGGCGGTGTCGGCGATCAGCACGTCGACCTTGCGCGCCTTGGCGGCGGCCACCGCGTCATAGATCACCGAGGCGCTGTCGGCGCCGGTGTGCTGGGCGATCACCGGCACCTTGTTGCGCTCGCCCCATACCTTGAGCTGCTCCACCGCGGCGGCGCGGAAGGTGTCGCCGGCGGCCAGCATCACGCTGCGCCCTTCGGCCTGGAAGCGCTTGGTCAACTTGCCGATGGTGGTGGTCTTGCCGACCCCGTTGACGCCGACCATCAGGATCACGAAGGGCCCTTCGCCCTTGGGCGGTAGCGCCAGCGGCGTGGCCACCGGGTCGAGCATCGCGCTGAGCTCGTCCTGCAGCGCGCGGTAGAGGGCGTCGGCGTCGGCGAGTTCCTTGCGCGAGACCCGCGCCGAGAGGTTGTCGATGATCTCGCTGGTGGCCTCGATGCCGACGTCGGCCATCAGCAGCTGGGTCTCCAGCTCCTCCATCAGGTCGTCGTCGATCTGCTTCTTGCCCAGAAACAGGTCGGCGATACCGTCGGTCAGGTTGGCGCGGGTCTTGCCCAGCCCCTGCTTGATGCGCGCCAGCCAGCCGCGCTTTTCGGGCACATCATCACTGCCCGCCAAGGCCGTCGGCTCGGGCTCGGGCTCGGGCTCGGGCTCGGGCTCGGGCTCGGGCTCGGGCTCGGGCTCGGGCTCGGCAACAGTATCGACCTCGGCCGGCTCGGCCAGGTCGTCTACCTCAGCCGCCAGCGGCGCCTCCTCCAGCGCACTGACCGCGCCGTCGCTGGGCGGCGCATCGCCCAGCGCCTCGCGGGCCGCGGCCTGCTCGTGTGCCTGGGGGGCGACATCGACGAGGGCGTCAGCGGAGGCCGTGCCTTCCTTGGCCGGCTCGCCCTGGGACTCTTGATACTGCGATTCGTCGAGCGCCTGCTGATCCTTGGGTGACTGCTGGGACTCGTCCTGCTGCTTCTTGCGCTTGAAAAATCCGAACATGGGCGTGATCTGACCTCGGCACCTGGAGAATCGCGGAACAATCGACTCATCCTACCACCGCCGGCGGTGACTGTGGATAAGCCCGACGGTACAATTCGGCCCCATGACTCGACGCCGCCCCCCCTCACGCCGCCGCCCCGCTGCCCGTGCCAACCAGGCAAGCGGTCGCCTGCGCATCATCGGCGGCGAGTTCCGCCGCCGCCAGCTGCCGGTGCTCGACCGCCCGGGCCTGCGCCCCACCCCGGACAGGGTGCGCGAGACGCTGTTCAACTGGCTGGCAGGCGCCGCGCTCGGTGCTGATGTGCTCGACCTCTACGCCGGTACCGGTGCACTGGGGCTGGAGGCGCTGTCACGGGGCGCCCGCCAGGCCCACTTCGTCGAGGGCGACGCCGCGGTGGCCAGCGCCCTGCGCGACAATCTCGCCACCCTCGGCGCCACTGGGCGTGTCACCACCAGCGATGTCATGGCCCTGCTCGACGCCCCCGCCGACGCGGCGGCGCCCTATGCCCTGGTGTTTCTCGACCCGCCGTTTCGCCAAGGGCTCGCCGAGCCGAGCTGTGCCGCGCTCGAGGCCGGCGGCTGGCTCGCCGCGCGGGCCTGGATCTACCTGGAAACCGAGGCCGGGCTCACCCCTAACGTACCCGCGAGCTGGACAATGCATCGCGAGGTCCGCGCCGGCGACAGCCATGCCCGCCTCTATCGGCGCCTGTCGTTACCCGGCGACGCTTGCTGAGCCGCGCCACGCGTCGTACGCTGCGCCCCAGGCCAGCCCCGGCATCCCGTCCGGGCCCTAGACGCTGCAATCACATCAGGAGACCAGGATGAGCATCGAACTCTTCAATCAGCTCGAGCAGAAAGTCGGCAACGCCGTCGAGGCCATCGAAATGCTGAAGATGGAGGCCGAGGAGCTGCGCGAGGAAAATGCCCGCCTGAAGCAGGAGCATGACGAGTGGCAGCAGCGCCTCAGCGGCCTGCTGGAGAAGTTCAACGAACTCGACGGCAGCGGCAGCGCCTGAACCTCAGTCGCGGCAGCCGGCCAGCGGAAAGGACATCAGCAGCGCGTCCTCCCGTGCGCCGCTGCCGTTGAGCGGCGGGTAGTAGCCGCGGCGCAGGCCGTCGTCGCGAAATCCGCTGCGTCGGTAGAGCGCCAGCGCCGCCTGATTGGAGGCGCGCACCTCGAGCAGCAGTCGCTCGCTGCGCCACTCCGTGGCCTGGCCGATCAGCGCCCTGATCAGCCGCCAGGCCAGCCCCTGGCGTCGCGCATCGGGCATTACGGTAATCGCCTGCAGCTCGGCATCGAAGGGCTGGCGACTGAGCACCGCAAAGCCGCGCAGTCCCTCGCCGGCCTGCTCTCCCAGCCCGACGCCCCAGACACTGCCCTGAGCATCGGTCAGCGCTCCCATCAATTGCACCCTCGACCAGGGGGCCGGCTGGCCGAGGGTCTCGATCCGCTCCACCGCCTCCAGCCAGTCGGCATCCAACGTCCGCAGCCAGGGGTCACGCATCGGCGTCTCCCTCGGCAGCAGGCCCGTCGGCGGCACTCTGCCAGGCCAGGCGCCACTCTCCCAGCAGCGGCAGCAAGGCGCGCTTGGCATCGGCATCGCGACTCAGCTCGTCGAGCGCCGGCCCCTGCCAGGCGGGAAGCTGTAGCAGGCCGCAGCGCCCCGCCTCGATCGCCAACACCTCAGCCAGCGCCGGTGCCTCGCCGAACATCAGTACCCGCTCGGCTCGCCAGCCGCCACGGCGGCGCCCGTCAATGAACGCACGCAGGCCATCGCGGGCCTCATCGAGCGGCGCCTCCACCGGCAGCTCTTCCATCATCGGCCACTGGAAGGCCTGGAACACCGGCGGCTCGGCCAGGTGGATGCCGGCGGCCTGCAGCAGGTTGCCCAGCAGACGCTGGGCCGTGGCGTCAGGGGCCGCGGCCTGGGGCAGCAGCACCAGCCAGCGCCCTTCCAGCGCGGTAATCTGCAGGCTGAAGCGCAGCGCCTGGCGGGCGCCTGCGGCGCTCGGGGCCGGGGCACTCTCGGCCCGGTCAGCGGGTTCGGGAGCTTCTTGGGAGACATCCACGCCCAGCATGGCCCGCGCCTTGCCCCGCCGTGCAGGCTTGGCAGGCGTTGGCGTCGGCGCTTCGGGTGCGCCCGGCGGTTCGTCGAGCAGCGCATGCAGCCGCTGCGAGGGTGCCGGAGCGGCGGGCACCTCGGGCTCAGGCCACTCGCAGGCCGGGGTTTCCAGGGCGTTAGGCAGGCGGTAGCGTGCCACCCAGGCGGTGACGCCCATGGCACTCAAGTACTGCAGACGCTGCGGCTCGCTGGTCACGCCCCGCTGCCACCGCGGCAGTCGGGCGAGTCGGGCCGCTGGCCGCCGCGTGCCTGCCACTCATCCGGGGTGTAGGGGTGCAGTGCCAGGGCGTGTACCGGCCCGGCGAGCTCATCGGCGAGTAGCGCGTAGAGCTGCTGATGACGCTTGACCGGCATCATGCCCTCGAAACGCTCGGAGACCAGCGTGACCTTGAAGTGGGTTTCCGACTCGGCCGGCACGTTGTGTCGGTGGCTCTCGTTCTCCACCGTCAGCCAGATGGGCGATAGCGTCTTGAGCTTGTCCTCGATCTGCGCCTGAATGCTCATGGCGGTTGCCTCGTGGTAGTCGCGTCGTGAAGTGAGCGGAATAGCGCCATTGTACTCTTTCAGTCCCGCCTCGGCGATTTCAATCCCGCTCCGGCGACGCACGCTCGGTAAGCGGCATGCGGGTATCGGGCGCCAGTGGAATACGCCGCAGGCTCACCGCCACGGCCAGCGCGCAGGCGCCGCAGCCGATCCACAGCGAGGCCTGCACCGAGCCTGCCCCGAGTGCCAGGAACACCCCGACCAGCGCCACGCCCAGGGACTGGCCGATGGTGCGGGTGGTGCTCATCATCCCCGAGGCGTTGTTGCTGCGCACCTTGGGTACGCTGCTCATCATCTCGCGGTTGTTGGGCGCCTGGAAGAACCCGAAGCCGAGCCCGCACAGCGCCGTGCGCCACAGGATATCCAGGATGCCGGCCTCCGCGGGGAGTAGCGCCAGCGCCAGCATGCCGGCCAGCAGCAGCGCCAGCCCCAGCGTCGAGAGCAGGGCTGGATTGAAGCGGTCGGCCAGGCGCCCGGCCAGCGGCGCGGCGAACATGATGGTCAGCGGCCAGGGCGTGAACAGCCAGGCGGTCTGCAGCGGTGAGAAGCCCATCTCCTGCTGATAGAGAAACGACAGCGCGACGAACGCCAGCCCCTGGCCGACGAAGGCCAGGCCCGAGACCACGATCGCCAACGTGAAGCGCGGCTCATCGAACAGCGTCAGCGGCAGCAGCGGGTGGCTGGCGCGGCGCTGGCGGCGCAGGAACAGCCAGCCGGCGACCAGGCTGGCCAGCAGCAGGCCCAGCACCTGCCACCACGGCGCCTGATGACCGGCGCCGTCCATGGCCAGGAAGAAGCTGGCCAGCATCGCCGCCGAGAGCAGCGCGCCGGCGATATCGAAGCCGCCGCGGCGGCGCGGCTCGACGGGTAGCGCCTTGACCGCCAGGGTCAGCGCCAGCAGCCCCACCGGCACATTGAGCGCGAACAGCCACGGCCAGTCGGCAAACGACAGGATCACGCCGCCCAGCGTGGGTCCCGAGGCGTAGCCGGCGGCGACCACCACCGCGCTCAGCCCCATGGCCGCGCCCAGCAAGCGGGTGGGAAAGATCAGCCGGTAGATCGAGGGGCCGATGGAGAGCGTGGCCGCCGCCCCGAGGCCCTGCAGGGCGCGAAAGGCCAGCAGCATCTCCAGGCCGTTGGCCAGCGCGGCTCCCAGCGAAGCCAGGGTGAACACCACCAGCCCGGCGATATACAGCCGGCGTCGGCTGACCAGCTCGCTGAGCGAGGCGAACAGCAGCAGCGTCGCGGCACATACGATCTGAAACAGGCTGACCACCCACACCGCCCGCGCCGCGGAGATATCGAGGTCGCGGGCAATCGACGGCAGGGCGATATTGATCATGGTGGTGTCGATCACCGCCATCAGGGTGCCGACCATCACCACCAGCACGGCAATGCGGCGCTCGCGACCGGGCAGACCATCGTCGTCGGGGCGGGTCTCGAACAATCGGCTCATCGGCTATCCTGACGTTCCACTGACACGAAAAGACCGGCCTGGGCCGGTCTCGGCTCCCCGTAGGGAGATCCTGCTGGGTGGGCGGCGAAATGGCCCGCCGACCCGTTAGTCCTGGTCGGTTTCGAGCAGCAGGGCGTCGTCGACCTCAGCGATCTCCAGCGGTGCCTCGTCGTCGAGGTCGACAGCCAGATAGCTGTGCTCGACCTGCACGAAGCGCTGGAACAGCGCCCAGTCGAGGCGCTCGGGCCACTGCCGTTCGTCCTCTTCCCAGGCGCGCAGCTCGGTCTCGAGAATTTCCATATAGCGTTCGTTGATGAACGCTTCGAGCGCTTCCGGGGTATCCATCTCCGGAATCAGGTAGACGGTGTTTTCGCGGTCGATATCGTCAATCGTCAAATCATCGTCACCGACCGTGGGCTCCAGGGAGTTGATCCAATCCAGAAAGGCCTGGGTCGGCTTGACGCTCAGGGCGGAGCGATTAAGCAGTTTCATCACGATCTCCTCGACGGCGAAACGCCGACCATTATGGGCGCTGCAAGCCTGGGTTACCAATACTTCCCATCGTTGAGGCAACAAGACGGGGCTGATCCGTCGACAGGCCTGCGAGGAGGCGCTGTAAATACATCCCTGTACGCTACCTTGCGCCCTGCTGCGCTCTCGCATCCTGCTCCGCTTGCAGGACCGGGGCTGGCCATCCATGGCCAGCCCGTTCGGAGACATGCTCCTCACCCAAGGCGCAAACCTCCTCTTCGGCCTGTCCCCGGCGCCCCTCAACGCTCGTTGCAACGTGCTTAGCTTTCAGAGCTCGGCTTTACTCCGCCCCTTAAGAATGAGGTTCGCTTTTGCCTTGCCCGTCTGGCTCTGATGCGCCGCGCCTCGCCTTACAGCTGCCCCAGGCGCCCCGTTAGTCGGCTTCCGGGCGCATGGCCGGGAACAGCAGCACATCGCGGATCGAGGCGCTGTCGGTGAACAGCATCACCAGCCGGTCGATACCGATGCCCTCGCCAGCGGTCGGCGGCAGGCCGTACTCGAGGGCGCGCACGTAGTCGGCGTCGTAGTACATCGCCTCGACGTCGCCAGCGTCCTTCTCGGCGGCCTGCTCGCGGAAGCGCTCGGCCTGGTCCTCGGCATCGTTGAGCTCCGAGAAGCCGTTGGCGATCTCGCGGCCGCCGACGAAGAACTCGAAGCGGTCGGTGACGAAGGGGTTGGCGTCGTTGCGCCGCGCCAGCGGGCTGACCTCGGCCGGGTACTCGATGATAAAGGTCGGCTGGTCGAGGCGATGCTCGGCGACCTCCTCGAAGATCTCGGTGTGCAGCTTGCCCAGCCCCCAGCTCGGCTTGACCTGGATGCCCAGGCGCTCGGCCACGGCTGCTGCGGCTTCGCGGCTGTCGAGATCGGCGTCGCTGATGCCCTCGCCATACTCGAGGATCGCCTGACGCATGGTCAGGCGGCGGAACGGCTGGCCGAACTCATAGGTGGTGCCCTGATACACCACCGAGGTGGTGCCCAGCACTTCCTGGGCGGCGTTGCGGATCATCTCCTCGGTGATGTCGAGCAGATCCAGGTAGTCCGCATAGGCCCAGTAGAACTCGAGCATGGTGAACTCGGGGTTGTGGCGCGTCGACAGCCCCTCGTTGCGGAAGTTGCGGTTGATCTCGAAGACCCGCTCGAAGCCGCCCACCACCAGGCGTTTGAGATACAGCTCCGGCGCGATGCGCAGGTACATGTCGATATCCAGCGCATTATGGTGGGTGATGAACGGCCGCGCCGCGGCACCGCCGGGGATCGGCTGCAGCATCGGCGTCTCGACCTCCATGAAGCCGCGCGCCTCGAAGAAGCGGCGAATCGAGGCGATCACCCCGGCGCGCACCTCGAAGGCCTTGCGCGACTCGGGGTTCATGATCAGGTCGACGTAGCGCTGGCGGTAGCGCGCTTCCATGTCGGTGAGGCCGTGGAACTTGTCGGGCAGCGGCCGCAGGCTCTTGGTCAGCAGCGTGGCCTCGACCATCATCACGTAGAGGTCTCCCTTGCCCGATTTGTGCACCGGCCCGCGACCGGCGACGATGTCGCCGATATCCCATCCCTTGATGTCCTCGAGCACCTCGGCGGGCAGCCCCTTCTTGTCGACGTAGAGCTGGATCTGCCCCGAGACGTCCTGAATCACGATGAACGGACCGCGCTTGCGCATGATGCGCCCGGCGACCGCGGCCTGGCGGTCGAGGGCCTCGAGCTCGGCCTTGTCCTTGTCGCCCAGCTCGGCATCCAGCTCGGCGGCCAGGCTGTCGCGGCGAAAGTCGTTGGGAAAGGCGCTGCCGCCGGTCTTGGCAGCCTGCTCGCGGCGCGCCGCCAGCTTGGCGCGGCGCTCGGCGATCAGGTGGTTCTCGTCGTGCTGGGCGCTATTCGATGAGGCGTCGTGGTCGGCCATGTCGCTACCTGTTGAAAGAGTTACAAACCTTGCTTGAGGCTGGCTTCGATGAACTGGTCAATATCGCCATCAAGCACCTTGTCGCAGCTGCTCGACTGCACGCCGGTACGCAGGTCCTTGATGCGCTGATCGTCCAGCACGTAGGAGCGGATCTGGCTGCCCCAGCCGATGTCGGCCTTGGACTCCTCGGCCTCCTGCTTGGCGGCGTTGCGCTTCTGCATCTCGTGCTCCCACAGCCTGGCCTTGAGCTGCTTCATGGCGAAGTCGCGGTTGGCGTGCTGGCTGCGCTGGCTCTGGCAGGCCACCACGATGCCGGTCGGCTCGTGGGTGATGCGCACCGCCGAGTCGGTGGTGTTGACGTGCTGGCCGCCGGCACCGCTGGAGCGGTAGGTATCGGTGCGCAGGTCGGCGGGGTTGATCTCGACCTCGAAGCTGTCGTCCACCTCCGGCGACAGAAACACCGAAGCGAACGAGGTGTGGCGACGGCCGCCGGAGTCGAACGGGCTCTTGCGCACCAGGCGGTGCACGCCGGTCTCAGTGCGCAGCCAGCCGAAGGCGTGATCGCCCTGGACGTGGATGGTGGCCGACTTGATGCCCGCCACCTCGCCGGCCGAGACCTCGGTGATTTCGGCCTTGAAGCCGTGGTGCTCGGCCCAGCGCAGGTACATGCGCAGCAGCATGTTGGCCCAGTCCTGGGCCTCGGTGCCACCGGAGCCGGCCTGGATATCGAGATAGGCGTTGTTCTCGTCCATTTCGCCGGAGAACATCCGCCGAAACTCGAGCTTCTCGAGGCTCAGCTGCATGCCGTCGAGCTCCTTGCGGACCTCCTCGACGGTGCCCTCGTCCTCTTCCATCTCGGCCAGCTCGAGCAGGTCGGCGCTATCGGCCAGGCCCTGGTCGAGCTCGTCGATGGTGGCGACGATTTGCTCCAGGGAGGCGCGCTCCTTGCCGAGCTTCTGGGCATAGTCCGGATCGCTCCAGACATTGGGGTCTTCCAGCTCGCGGGTAACCTCTTCTAGCCGATCCTTCTTCTCGGCATAGTCAAAGATACCCCCTCAGGACGTCTGTCCGCTCGGACAGGTCCTTGATCTGATTGTGAATCGGGTTGGTTTCCAACATGTGGCTCGCCTGAGTCTGCAGGGAAAACGGCCACCGCGGCCCCGGCGCAAGACCGAGCCGCGGTGGCACGAAAAAGAGCGCCATTGTAGCGAAACCCGGCCGCGCCAGCCATCCCGTGGCGCGCTGGCAGCCCTGAACGACGACACCCGGCCGAAGCCGGGTGTCGCCTTGCTGCGCGTGCTGGCTGTGCCTACATCGCTTAGAAGCGGTAGGTCAGCTGCGCGCCGAAGCCGTGGGCTTCGTTTTTGTAGTTGGCGGAGTAGGTTGCCCCGCCCTGGCCTTGGTAAAGATCATCCCGCGATTGATCGACGAAAGTGCCACGCTCGGTGAGGTAGGAGTAGGCGAAATCCAGGGTCAGGTCGTCTGTGGGCGTCCACCCAGCGCCAACCGAGAAGATCCGGCGGTCGTCCGAGGGAATCCGTACGCTACGAAACTCGTCGCTGGTCGGGGTATTGTCGATAGTCACACCAGCGCGCAGTGCGAGCTGCGGGTTGAGCTGATACTCGCCGCCCACTGCAAAGGCCCAAGCGTTGCTATAGTCCTGAGTTTCCTGGGTTATGACATCACCCTCGCTACCTGTGACCAAAATCTGATCGAAGCGGCTCCAACGCACCCAGGAAGCGCCCGCCATCAGTTTAAGGCGGTCGCTCATCTGCTGCGTCACCGAGAAGTTGACGGTCTCAGGCGTCGTGAGATCAAGGTTTGCGCTATCAGCCCTGACCACATTACCGGCAGGATCCGTGGCACTGAAGTCACCGGTCAGGGTGTAGTCAACCTTGGAGCGATAGGTCAAACCGAAAGTGGTCTCTTCCACCGGCTGATAAATCACACCAATATTGTAGCCCCAGGCATCGTCATCCCCCTCCACGCGGGAGTCGATATCTGCCGAGGGATCGAACGGTGCCGCCGTATCACCCGGTAGCTGCCTGCGCAGCTCACCGTCGACCTGGTTATAGGTAATACCCACACCCAGTGCCAGTTGATCATTGAAGCGATACGACACCGTCGGCTGGGCGCTGATTACACGCACTTCCGTGTAGTCGCCAAAATAACGGCCTTGGAAACCATCCTCATAGTCGGTCTTGGAGCCGAAAGGCGCGTAAACGCCGAAACCGAATGCCAAGCGCTCATTGACCGGCTGGGCATAAAAAGCATAAGGAATGAGCGTGCCAGGCACCATATCACCATCGCTGGAACCTGGAATGTTACCAGTCGGGAATCCCCCAAGCTGGCCCTCGCTCTCCACGTTGTCGATGTCGGTGCTCACATCGAGGTACGTGCCGCCGACGGAGACTTGCGCCCGATCCAGAAACGACATCCCCGCCGGGTTGCCGAAGACGATGGTGGCATCGTTGACGTTGGAGCTGCGCCCGGCGTGGCCGTAGCCCTGTCCGCTGACGCTCTGCTCGTTGATCTGGTAGCCGCCGGCGTTGACCTGACTGGCGAAGGCGGCGGCGGCGATGGCGACGGCCCAGGTGAGCTTGTTGACGTTGTTGTGCATGTTATCGACGTCCTTTTCCAGGTGAGGCTGGAGCTGTTTTTCTGGCTTGCCCGCACCGGGCAAGAGCTTAGGCCCTCTTTTTCGCCCATCGCGCCGCCAGGATCAAGGCCAAACGTTTGTTTTAACGCAGTTTTTTCTAATACTTTGGTCGCACAAACGTTTGATCTCTCGAACTTTCATTGACTTAGCCTGTCTCGCCGCCGCTCTCCTCGGGCGTGTGCAACGTTGCTTGACCTAGGTGTTACCCAGAGGTTTTACACTTGCGGCACGACGTCCATTTGCGAGGGCACCATGAAAGTCAGCGAACTGGCCAGGGCCGCCGACGTCACCGCCGAGACGGTGCGCCACTACACCCGCGAAGGCCTGCTCACCCCACGCCGCCACCCGGAAAACGGCTATCAGCTGTACGGGCAGCACGACCTGTCGCGGCTGCGCTTTATCCAGCGCGCCCGCACGCTGGGCTTCAGCGTGCGCGAGATCGGCGAGATCCTCGAGCACGCCGACCACGGCGATTCGCCCTGCCCGATGGTGCGCGACATGCTCGCCGCGCGCCTGCCCGAGGTGCGCGCCAAGATCGCCCGGCTCGAGGAACTCGCCGCGCGAATGCAGCAGGCCCTCGACACCTGGGCCGACATGCCCGACGGCACGCCGGACGGCCACAGCCTGTGCCGGCTGATCGAGAGTTTTCCACAGCCCCTGGATGCCAGGCGAGGCGATCGCCATGAGTGATACCCCCATCGAGCGCCGGGTCCCGGGGATCAGCTGCCAGGGCTGCGTCGGCAAGATACGCCGCGCGCTGCAGGCCGAAGATCCCGACGCCAAGGTAGAGGGCGACCCGGCCGCCAAGCGGCTGTGGGTGAGCAGCGGGCTAAGCGAGATACGGCTAGATGCGCTGCTGCAGGAAAGCGGCTTTCCGCCCGGCGATATGCACACCGATGCGCCAGCCAGTCCCGACGACGCACCCGCCGCGCCCCCGACACCCACGGCCCGCAGCGGCGACAGCCAGCGCCTGGCGATCTCGGGCATGACCTGCGCCAGCTGCGTGCGCTCGGTGCAGGAGGCCCTTGCCAAGGCACCCGGCGTGGAGAGTGCCACGGTCAACTTCGGCAGCCATACCGCCCAGGTCTACGGCCGCGCCGAACGTGACACCCTGATCCGCGCCGTGGAGGCCGCGGGCTACGGCGCCGAGCCGATTCTCGACCTGCGCCAGGCCGAGCAGACGCGTCAGCGTAACGACGCCCGCGAGTACCGCCGCCGGCTGCGCGGCAGCGCCTGGTCGCTGGCGCTGGCCGTGCCGCTGATGGCCAGCATGTTCGTCTATCACCCCCATCCGGTGGGCATGGGCCGACTGTTCTGGGCGCTGATCGGCCTGCTGACCCTGGCCGTACTGCTGGGGCCGGGCCGCCACTTCTTCGTCAACGCCTGGAAGGCCCTGCGCCACCACCAGGCCAATATGGACACCCTGATCGCCATGGGCACCGGCACCGCCTGGCTCTACTCCATGGCGGTGGTGATCTTCGCCCCCTGGCTGCCTATGGTCGCCCACGGCATCTACTTCGAGGCCTCGGCGATGATCATCGGCCTGGTGCTGCTGGGCAATGCCCTGGAGCTGCGCGCCCGAGGCCGCACCAGCGAGGCGCTTAGGCGCCTGCTCGACCTGCAGAGCCTCCGCGCCCGGGTGATCCGCGACGACGAGGAGTTCGAGGTCGAGCTGGATGCGGTGCGCCAGGGTGACCTGATCCGCGTGCGTCCCGGCGAGCGCCTGCCGGTGGACGGCGAGGTGGTCGAAGGCGCCAGCCATATCGACGAGTCGATGCTCACCGGCGAGCCGCTGCCGGTGGGCAAGGCCGAGGGCGACGAGGTCAGCGCCGGCACCGTCAACGGCAAGGGCGGACTGGTCTACTGCGCCACCCGGGTCGGCGACGACACGCGGCTGGGCCAGATCACCGAACAGGTGGCCCGCGCCCAGAACTCGCGACCGCCGATCGGCGCCCTGGCCGACCGCATCTCGAGCATTTTCGTGCCCACGGTGATGATCATCGCCGTGCTCACCGCGCTTGCCTGGTTCAACATCGGCGCCGAGCCGCGGGTAATCCATATGCTGGTCACCGCCACCACGGTGCTGATCATCGCCTGCCCCTGCGCGCTGGGCCTGGCGACGCCGATCTCGACCATGATCGGGGTCGGCAAGGCCGCCGAGCGCGGGGTGCTGGTGAGAAGCGGCGAGGCGCTGCAGATCGCCAGCAAGCTCACTACCTTGGTGCTCGACAAGACCGGCACCCTGACCCAGGGCAAGCCCCGGGTGACCGAGGCGCACGTTTTCCCTGAGGCGGCCCTGGAGGCCGACCGGCAGAGCGTACTGGGCCTGGTGGCGGCGCTGGAGCGCGGTTCGGAGCACCCGCTGGCCGCGGCGCTGTTGACGCACGCCGAGGAGAGCGGCGCCGAGGCCGCCGCGATTCGCGGCTTCGAGAGCGTCACCGGCGGCGGCGTCAAGGCCGAGAGCAGCGATGGTCGGCCGCTGCTGCTGGGCAATGCCCGGCTGCTGGAAGGCGCCGGCGTCGACCTGGCGCACGGCAAAGCGAAGGCGGGCGAGTTGGAGCAGCAGGCCCGCACCGTGGTCTATCTGGCCGTGGATGGCCGGCTCAGCGCCCTGTTCGGCATCAGCGATCCGCTGCGTGACGACAGCGTGGCCGCGGTCAGGCGTCTGCAGGCCGACGGCCTCAAGATCGTGATGCTGACCGGCGACAACCCACACACTGCGGCGGCGATTGCCCGCGAGGTGGGCATCGACGACTTCCGTGCCGGGCTGCTGCCCGAGGACAAGCACGCCGAGATCGAACGCCTGCAGCAGGCCGGCGAAGTGGTCGGCATGGTCGGTGACGGCATCAACGACGCCCCGGCCCTGGCCCGCGCCGATGTCGGCTTCGCCATCGGCCAGGGCACCGACGTGGCCATCGAGAGCGCCGGCATCACCCTGATGCGCGGCTCGCTGCACGGTATCGCCGACGCCATCGAGATCAGCCGCGCCACGCTGACCAATATCAAGCAGAACCTGTGGGGCGCCTTCGGCTACAACAGCCTGTGCATCCCCATCGCCGCCGGGGTGCTCTACCCCTTCACCGGCATGCTGCTGTCGCCGATGATCGCCGGGGCGGCGATGTCGCTGTCATCGATCACCGTGGTCAGCAACGCCAACCGCCTGCGGCTGTGGAAGCCGCGTCAGGAGGCCGCCTCATGAGCTGGATCGTCAATCTCGCAGGCCTCGCGCTGATCGCCGCCATCGTCTGGTGGTTCTGGCTGGCCAAAAGCTGATCAGCTGACGCCCATATAGCGGCCGGGCTTATGATTCAGCGCCACGATCAGGTTGAGCACCAGCGCGCCGATCACCGATAGCGCCACCTTGTCCAGCGGCAGCATGAAGCAGGCGATCAGCAGCAGCAGGCCATCGACGGCCAGCTGCACGTAGCCGGCGCGCCAGCCGCGGCTGTCCTGCAGGTAGAGGGCGAGGATGTTGATCCCGCCGAGGCTGGTGCGGTGGCGAAACAGCACCAGCATGCCGATGCCGATCAGGCTGCCGCCCATCAGCGCCGCATAGACGGCGTTGAGAGCGGCCACGTCGAGCCAGCGGCCGGTGAGCTCAGCGAATAGCGACACCAGGGCGATGGCGACGAAGGTGCGCAGGGTAAAGCTCCAGCCCATGCGGCGGATCGCCAGGTAATAGAACGGCAGGTTGATCACGAAGAACACCACCCCGAAGCGCCAGCCGGTGGCGTACTGAACCAGAAACGCCATGCCCGCGGTGCTGCCGGTGAGCAGCAGCGCCTGGCTATAGAAGTGCACCCCAAGCGCCACCAGCAGGGTGCCGAGCAGCATCGCCATGACGTCTTCGTAGGGGCGATGCGGATCCTGAGGAAGGTCGGTCTCTTCCATTCATGCGTCCTTGTGAGATAGGGATTATGGCGTTCAGCGCGGCTCGGCGTGCTCGATCATCAGCTGCAGGCTCTCACGCCCGCGCCAGCGGTTGCGGTTGAGCTTGTAGGCGCAGCGCAGCGTCGCGCCGAGCCCGAAGGGCGGCAGCTCGCCGGGAGTCAGGGCGCGGAACCAGATCGCCTTGAGGCTGACGCCCTCGCGGGACAGCTCGAGCATCAGGTGGTTGCCCTCGGCCCCTACCGCACGCAGCGACTCGACCAGGAAATCACCCTCGAACAGCGGCGCATCGAACTCGCGGCCGTAGGGAGCCAGCGCGGCCAGTTCGTCGAGGCTGGCCAGGCTGAGCTGCGCGGCGTCGAGCTCCCCGTCGGTGAGGATGCGCGGATAGAGCTCGACCTCCCCCAACTGCTCGCTGACCGCCTGGCGCAGCGCGGCGTGGAACGCCTCGAGCTGGTCGACGGGCACGCCGACGCCCGCCGCCCCACGGTGGCCACCGAAGCGCGGCAGCGCCTGGGGCGCCAGCTCGTGGGCTCGCTGCAGGGCGTCGCGCAGGTGCAACGCCTCGATGGAGCGCCCCGAGCCGGTCAGCATGCCGGGCTGGGCCGCCGGGGTCAGCACCAGGGTCGGGCGGCCGTAGGCCTGCACCAGCCGCGAGGCGACGATGCCCTGCACCCCGGCGTGGCCCTGCTCCAGATACACCAGCAGCAGCGGCGCATCGGCAGCCAGCTGCGGCTGGGCCAGCGCCCGGGCCTGCTCGGCCATGTCGGCCTCGATGGCCTTGCGCGACTGGTTGTCCTGGTCGAGCACCTCGAGATGCCGCTGCGCGAGATGATCCTCCTCGGCGAGCATGAAGTGCAGCGCCGCATAGGGGTCGTCGAGGCGCGAGCGGGCGTTGATCCGCGGCCCCATCTGGAAGGCCAGGGTCTCGGCATCGAAGGGCACGCTGTCGGCACCGAGGCGCTCGGCCATGGCCCGCCAGCAGGCGGCGTCCATGCGGTTGATCAGCGTCAGGCCGTGGCTGACCACGGCGCGGTTGGCCGGACTGCCGCCCAGCGACACGCAGTCGGCCACCGTGCCCAGCGCCACGTAGGAGAGCCACGGCGAAAGCTTGGGCGTCGACTCCGGCAGCGCGCCCCACTCGATCAGCACCTGGCGGGCCAGCGACATGGTCAGCCAGGCCACCATGCAGCCGGCGATGGTCGGGTCGGGGTAGTCGCAGTCGTCGCGGGTCGGGTTGACGACGGCATAGGCCGAGGGCGGCGGCCCCTCCAGCGGCAGCGCGTGATGGTCGCTGACCACCACGTCGATGCCTTCGGCCTTGAGCCGGGCGATGCGCGGTTCGTCGGAGCTGCCGCAGTCGGCGGTGATCACCAGGCTCGGCCGCGGCGAAAGGCGCAGCGCACGCTCCACCAGCGGCAGGCTGATGCCGTAGCCATCGTTGATGCGGTGGCCGATCAGGCTGTGCAGGCGGCTGGCCGGCACCCCGAACAGCTCGGTGAGGGTGCGCAGGATCACCACATGGGAGGTGATGCCGTCGACGTCGTAGTCGGTGAGGATGCCGATGTGCTCGCCCTCCATCACCGCCTGGGCGATACGCTCGGCGGCACGGCGGCCGTCGGCGAGGCGCTCGGGGTGGGCGAGGTGGCGCAGGCTCGGCGACACCAGCGCCTCGATCTCGCCTTGATAGCCGGCCAGGCGACCGGCCAGGACCCGCGCCTGCAGCTCGGAGAGCCCTTCGCGCTGGGCGCGGGCATAGAGCGCTTCGTCCCGCGGGCGCGGCTCCAGCCGCGGCGTGAGCCGGCTATGCAGGTCTGGGGGGGCTGTCACGTCCAAGCGTGGCTCCTGTTACAACGAAGGGGCGTGTTGCGGTCACAACCAAGTTCAGGGCGCCAGCACCGATAGTGAGGGGCGCCGGGGACAGGTCGTAGCGGGGGTCCGATTCCAGGGATGGAATCGGTAGCGCCCAGGGATGGGTTCACAGCGCCCCCGCATAGACCTG
Source organism: Halomonas sp. 1513 (assembly GCA_001971685.1). NCBI lineage: Bacteria > Pseudomonadati > Pseudomonadota > Gammaproteobacteria > Oceanospirillales > Halomonadaceae > Halomonas > Halomonas sp. 1513. The sequence goes on along the minus strand of CP019326.1, from coordinate 432,083 downwards.
TCGCCGGATCAGCCCCGAACCGGCCAGCAACGGTCATGGAGTGGTTACCGCCGATGCTCCGCCACGTACTGCTGCACCTCGGCGAGCTCCGCCGGCAAAACGGCATAGCGCTCCTCGCGCTCCAGCAGGTCGTCCATATGCGGCGGCAGCGGCACACCCGGGAAGCCGGCCTTGACCACCGCCTCGGCGAACTTGGCCGGGTGGGCGGTGGCCAGGGTAATCATCGGCGTGGCGGCATCGGCCCGCGCCCGCTCGGCGGCGCGATAGCCGGTGGCGGTATGCGGGTCGAGCAGCTCCTTGGTGCGGTGGTGCGCCTCGCGAATCACCTCGAGGATGGTGGCATCGTCGACACTGTGGCTGGCGAACAGCGAGCGCAGCCGCTCGAGCGGCGCCTCGGCCAGCGCCGTGGGCTCGGCCTGGAAGCGTTCGAGCAGCTGGCGAACCGCCTCGCCGTCACGCTCGTAGGCCTCGAACAGCAGGCGCTCGAAGTTGGACGACACCACGATATCCATCGACGGCGCCAGGGTCGCCTTGAGCTCCTGCTTGGAGAAGTCGTTGGCGGCCAGGGTGCGATGGAGAATGTCGTTGGCGTTGGTGGCGATGATGAACTGCTTGACCGGCAGCCCCATGCGCGACGCCATGTAGCCGGCGAAGACGTTGCCGAAGTTGGCCGACGGCACGCAGAAGCTGACCTGGCGATGCGGCGCGCCCAGCGCCACGCCAGCGGCCACGTAGTAGACGATCTGGGCCATGATGCGCGCCCAGTTGATCGAGTTGACCGCCACCAGCCGGGTGCCGTTCAAGAACGACTGATCGGCGAAGCTCGCCTTGACCATCGCCTGGGCGTCGTCGAAGTTGCCCTCGATGGCGATATTGAAGACGTTGTCGGCGAGCACCGAGGTCATCTGGCGACGCTGCACCTCGGAGACCCGGTTGTGCGGGTGGAGGATGAAGATATCGAGGTTGTCGCAGTGGCGGCAGCCCTCGATGGCGGCGGACCCGGTATCGCCGGAGGTGGCGCCCATGATCACCGCACGCTCGCCGCGCTTGCTCAGGAAGTGGTCGAGCAGCCGGCCGAGCAGCTGCAGGGCGACGTCCTTGAAGGCCAGCGTCGGGCCGTGGAACAGCTCGAGCAGGAAGTGATTGGCGTCGAGCTGGTTGAGCGGCACCACCGCATCGTGGCTGAACGAGGCGTACGCCTCGGTAACGATGCCACGAAACGTCTCGTCGTCGATCTCGCCGTTGACGAACGGCTTCATCACCCGGAAGGCGATCTCGGCATAGGAGAGTCCGGCCATCGCCGCCAGGTCGTCGCTGCTCAGCTGCGGGATTTGCTCCGGCACATAGAGGCCGCCGTCGCTGGCCATCCCAGTCAGCACGACATCCTCGAAGGAGAGCGCGGGCGCCTGCCCGCGGGTACTGATATAGCGCATGGTGTTATTCCTGCTCGTCCAGCGATTCGACGCGGATGCGGGTCAGCGGACCGGCGATATCGGCCAGCGACTCGAGCTGACGGATGGCGTCGTTCATGTTCTTCTCGCGGGTGCGGTGGGTAAGCAGGATGATCGGCACCAGCTCGCCCTCGGTAGCCTCTTTCTGGATGATCGCCTCGATCGAGATGCCCTGCTCGGAGAGGATCGTCGCCACCCGCGCCAGCACCCCGGGGCGGTCCACCGCCAGCAGCCGCAGGTAGTAGGCGGTGACGATCTCCTCCATGGGCAGCATCGGCAGGTTATTCTCGACATCGGTAATCCCGCCAAACGCCAAGTAGGGCACCCGGTAGCGGTGGGCGGTGGTGATGTCGCGGGCCACATCGAGCAGGTCGGCGACCACCGCCGAGGCGGTCGGCTCGGAACCCGCGCCGGCGCCGTAGTAGAGGGTCGGGCCAACCGCATCGCCCATTATCGCGATGGCGTTCTTGACGCCGTGCACGTTGGCCAGCAACCGCTCCTTGGGAATCAGGGTGGGATGTACGCGCAGCTCGAAGCCGTCGTCGGTTCGCTTGGAGATGCCCAAGTGCTTGATGGTGTAGCCGAGGTTATCGGCCTGCTCGATGTCTTCCGAGGTGATCCGCGAGATGCCCTCGGTATAAGCCTTCTCGAACTGCAGCGGCACGCCGTAGGCGATCGAGGCGAGAATGGTCAGCTTGTGGGCGGCGTCGATGCCCTCGATGTCGAAGGTCGGATCGGCTTCGGCATAGCCCAGCGCCTGGGCCTCGGCCAGCACGTCTTCGAAGGCACGGCCCTCATCGCGCATATGGGTGAGGATGTAGTTGCCGGTGCCGTTGATGATGCCGGCCAGCCACTGGATGCGGTTGGCCCCCAGCCCCTCGCGCAGCGACTTGATGACCGGGATGCCGCCTGCCACCGCCGCCTCGAAGGCGACGATCACGCCCTTCTCGTGGGCGGCCTGGAAGATCTCGTTGCCGTGTACGGCGATCAGCGCCTTGTTGGCGGTAACCACGTGCTTGCCGTGCTCGATGGCGGTGAGTACCAGCTCGCGGGCCACGTCGTAGCCGCCGATCAGCTCGACCAGCACGTCGATATCGGGGTTGCGCGCCACCTCGAAGACGTCGCCGGTGGTCTTGACGCCGGTGGTATCGCAGTCCGGATTGTCACGACGCATCGCCACCTGTTCGATGACGATCGGCCGCCCGGCTCGCCGCGCGATGTCGTCGGCGTTGCGCGTCAGCACGTTGAAGGTGCCACCGCCGACGGTCCCCAAACCACAGATTCCCACTCTCACCGGTTTCAAATCGCTCTCCCCTTGCTTGTGTGATGGCGTGTCGCTGTGGGCGTCAAGCGCCTTACTGATTGATCTCGAGCATCTCGGCCAGGCGCTCGGCGGGCACGTAGCCCGGCACCATGCGGCCATCTGGCAGGATGATCGCCGGCGTACCCTGGACGCCGACATCCAGACCCAGATGATACTGGTCCTCGACCGGATTGTCGCAGCCATGACCATTGTCGAGACGAACTTCACGCTTGGCGTCAGTCATCGCTTCGCTGCCGCTGTCGGCACACCAGATCTGCTGCAGGATACGCCCCCCCTCGGCATTCAACCCCGAGCGCGGAAAGGCCAGATAGTGCACCTCGATGCCCATGGCGTTGAGCTGCGGCACCTCTTCGTGGAATTTGCGGCAGTAAGGGCAGGTCGGGTCGGTGAAGACATAGACCACCGCCTGGCTTTCGGCGCCGCGGAATACCACCTTGTCCTGCTCGGCAACGCCCGCCAGGCGCTCGGCCCGCTGTTCATTGCGCCCCTGCTCGGTAATGTTGACCAGGCCGCTGTCGGCGTTCTGGTAGATATCGCCGACCAGGAAATACTCGCCCGCCGCATCGCTGTAGAAGGTTTCGCCGTTCTCCAGGCGCACCTCGAAAAAGCCCGACAGCGGCGTCTCGCGCACCTCCTCCACCGGCATCGGCTCGCCGTTGACGGTCAGCCGCTCGGCCAGCTGATGATGGGTGGAGGCCAGCGCAGAGGCGCTGACGGCGAACAGGGAGGCGGCCAGCAGGCGGCTCAGCAGGGCAGGCAGTGATGACGTCATGTTCAACCTCGAGGATGGTGATCGGCGTGCAGTGTTTCCAGGCGAGCCTGGGCAACGTGCGTATAAATCTGGGTCGTCGACAGGTCGCTGTGACCCAGCAGCAGCTGTACGACACGCAAATTGGCACCATGATTCAACAGGTGCGTGGCAAACGCATGGCGCAGCGTGTGCGGCGACAGCGGCTTGTCGATACCGGCGCGACGCGCATGGGCCTTGATGCGGTGCCAGAAGGTCTGGCGGGTCATGCAGCGGTCGTGGCGGCCGGGAAACAGCGGCGGCCGGGTGATATCGCTCATCAGCGCACCGCGCCCGCCGCGCAGGTAGCGCTCGACCCACACTAGCGCCTCCTCGCCGAGCGGTACCAGCCGCTCCTTGTCGCCCTTGCCCAGCACGCGCACCACGCCCTGGCGCGGGTTGACGGCATCCACCGTCAGCCCGACCAGCTCCGAGACACGCAGGCCGCCGGCATAGAGGACCTCGAGCATGGTGCGGTCGCGCAGCCCCAGCGGGGTATCGGTGTCCGGCGCCGCCAGCAGCCGCTCCACCTCCTCCTCGTCGAGCGTATCGGGCAGATTGGGCTGCACCCGCGGCAGCCGCACCTCGGCCAGCGGATCGCGCTCGATCAGGCCCTCGCCCAGCGCCCAGCGGTAGAAGCGCCGCAGGCTCGACACCAGCCGGGCGTTGCTGCGCAGCTGGTAGCCGGCGGCGCGGCGTGCCTCGAGCCACACCGCGATGCGGCTACTGCCCGGCGCCAGCAGCGACTCGCCGTGTTCGGCGAGGCACGTCGCCCAGGCGCTGAGGTCGCGCCGATAGGCGGCCAGGGTGTGCTCACTGGCGCCCTGCTCCAGCCACAGCGCGTCGAGAAACGCATCGATCCGCTCGCTATCCTGCATCGCTCCTCGCTTGGCCAGTCCGGCCCTGAATGCAACGAGACCCCGCCCCGCGCAAGCGGTGACGGGGTCTCGCGAGGCGCGCCATGCGGCACGCCATGGCCATCGCGCGGTGGCGCTTAGGCCAGCTTTTCCTTGATGCGTGCGGACTTGCCGCTGCGCTCGCGGAGGTAGTACAGCTTGGCTTGACGCACGTCACCGCGACGCTTGACGTCGATGGCCGCCACCAGCGGGCTGTAGGTCTGGAAGGTACGCTCGACGCCAACACCGTGGGAGATCTTGCGCACGGTGAAGGCGGAGTTGAGGCCGCGGTTGCGCTTGCCGATCACCACGCCTTCGAAGGCCTGCAGACGCTCGCGGGTGCCTTCCTTGACCTTGACCTGGACGACCACGGTGTCGCCCGGGGCAAAGGCCGGGATTTCCTTGGACATCTGCTCGGCTTCGATCGCCTGGATCACCTTGTTCTTGCTGCTCATTGCTAGCTCCTCGATACATTGATGCCAGCGGCCATGCCGCTTGGCTGTGACCCCGACGCTCGCCGCTGTTGCGATGACGCGGGAATCGCTGGTGTGTGACACAGGTGCCTCGCCGGTCGACGTCTCAGACGTCCGACTCGGGACGAGTGCCCTGCACCTCCGCCTGATCGGCGTAGTCGGCGATGAACTCTTCGAGCAGCTTGCGCTGTTCGCGGCTCAACGCCTTGTCCTGCAACAGTTCCGGGCGCCGCTGCCAGGTGCGACCCAGTGACTGCTTCAAGCGCCAACGGCGAATCTCGCCGTGGTGGCCGCTGAGCAGTACGTCCGGCACCCGGCGCCCGTCGATCGCCTCGGGGCGCGTATAGTGCGGGCAGTCCAGCAGGCCGTCGTTGAACGAGTCCTCGACCGCCGAGTCCTGGTGGCCCAGCACCCCCGGCACCAGCCGCGCCGCGGCGTCGATCAGTACCATGGCCGGCAGCTCGCCGCCGCTCAGCACATAGTCGCCGATCGACCACTCTTCATCGATATCGGCCTCGACCACCCGCTCATCGATGCCTTCGTAGCGCCCCGCCACTACCACCAGCGGGCCGCCGCCGGCCAGTTCCTGCACCCCCTGCTGATCCAGCACTCGCCCCTGGGGCGAGAGGTAGATCACCTTGGCCGGCCGGCCGCTGGCGGCCTCGGCGCGGTCACGGGCGGCATGGATCGCCGCGCGCAGGGTGTCGACCTTCATCAGCATGCCCGGCCCGCCACCGTAGGGGCGGTCATCCACCGTGCGGTGCTTGTCCGTCGCGTAGTCCCGGGGATTCCAGAATTCCAGCTCCAGCAGCCCCTGCTTCACCGCTCTCCCCGTTACCCCGTAACGGCTGATCGCATCGAACATCTCCGGGAACAGCGAGACAACCCCAATCCACACGGCACTATTTCCAGACAGCTAGAAGTCGGGATCCCACTCCACCGTCATCTTCTCGGCGTCGAGATCCACCTCAAGCACCACCTGGTCGGGTAGAAACGGCAGCAGCCGCTCCTTGTCGTCGACGGCCTCGGCATCGCCCCTGACCACCAGCACGTCGTTGGCGCCGGTCTCGAACAGGTAGCTGACGCGGCCCAGGTCGACGCCCTCGCGAGTCATCACGCGCAGGCCTTCCAACTGATGCCAGTAATACTCACCCGGCGCGAGGCGCGGCAGGGCATGCTTGGGCAGCAGAATCTCCGCCCCCGCCCACTGCTCGGCCAGCTCACGCGACGTCATCCCTTCAAGACAGGCCACCAGGCCCTTGCCTTGGCGCCGCCCCTGGCTCAAGCGCCGGGTGACGGTATTGCCGTCGAGGCGCAGCTGCCACTCGGGGTAGTCGAGGATGCCGTCCATCGGGCTGGTGTACGAATACACCTTCAGCCAGCCCTTGACCCCGTAGGGACTGGTCAGCTTGCCCAGCACCACGTACTGGTCGTCGCTGCCCGTCTCGGGGCCGGCTAATGACTCTCTCACGGCGTCACGCATCAGGCTCAGGCCTGCTTGCGGGCTTCCTTGAGGAGTTCGGCGACGCGGTCGGAGACCTGGGCGCCCTGGCTCTGCCAGTGAGTCACGCGGTCGAGGTCGACGCGCAGGCGCTCTTCCTGGCCGCGGGCCACCGGGTTGAAGAAGCCGACGCGCTCGATGAAGCGGCCGTCACGAGACTTGCGCGAGTCGCTTACAGTCAGGTGATAGAAGGGACGCTTCTTGGCGCCACCACGTGCCAGACGAATGGTAACCATTGCGTTAACAGTCCTTCGGTTGGAGTTGCTGAAATGTCATTTGCTTACTGCTGCTCGGGCGGCGGGCCGCGGTGGGTCACGCGGTCCTGCCACGAAGACGCAGCATTCTACGGAAAACGCCCCCGCTTGGAAACCTTTTTCCGCCTTGGCCGCACGCTCAGCGCCACGGGAAGCCGCCGGGACCGCCCATGCCCCCCGGGCCGCCCATGCCACCGCCGCCCATCGGGCCACCCGGGCCTCCCGGGCCGCCGCCGCCCATCATGCCGGACATGCCGCGCATCATCTTCTGCATGCCGCCCTTCTTGCCGGCCTTCTTCATCATCTTCTGCATCTGCTTGTGCTGCTTGAGCAGGCGGTTGAGGTCCGGCACCTGCAGGCCGGCACCGGCGGCAATGCGACGCTTGCGCGAGCCGTTGATGATCTCCGGCTTGTGGCGCTCCTTGGGCGTCATCGAGTTGATCAGCGCCTCGAGCTTGCCGAGCTCCTTCTCCGGCCCGGGCCCCTGAGCCATCTCGGCCATCTGCCCCATGCCCGGCAGCTTGCTCATCAGGCCACCCATGCCGCCCATCTTCTTTAGCTGCTGCAGCTGATCGCGGAAGTCCTCGAGATCGAAGCCGTCGCCCTTCTTGACCTTCTTGGCCAGCTTGTCGGCCTTGGCCTTGTCGACGGTGCGCTCGGCCTCCTCGATCAGCGACAGCACGTCGCCCATGCCGAGGATCCGCGATGCCACCCGGTCGGGGTGGAAGGGCTCCAGGGCATCGACCTTCTCGCCCATGCCCATGAACTTGATCGGCTTGCCGGTGACATGGCGCACCGACAGCGCCGCACCGCCACGCGCATCGCCGTCGGCCTTGGTCAGGATCACCCCGGTCAGCGGCAGCGCCTCGTGGAAGGCCTTGGCGGTGTTGGCGGCATCCTGACCGGTCATGGCATCGACCACGAACAGGGTTTCCTGGGGCGAGACGGCCTTATGCAGCGCCTGAATCTCGGCCATCATCGCTTCGTCGATGGCCAGGCGGCCGGCGGTATCGACCAACACCACGTCGTGGAACTGGATCTTGGCGTGCTTGATCGCCGCCTCGGCGATGGCCACCGGCTGCTGGTCGCTGCGCGACGGGAAGAACTCGACGCCGACCTCGCTGGCCAGGGTCTCGAGCTGGTCGATGGCCGCCGGACGATAGACGTCGGCAGAGACCACCAGCACCTTCTTCTTCTCGCGCTCCTTGAGATAGCGCGCCAGCTTGGCCACCGAGGTGGTCTTGCCCGCGCCCTGCAGGCCGGCCATCAGCACCACCGCCGGCGAGCCCTTGAGGCTGAGCCCCTCGTTGGCCTCGCCCATGACCGCCTCGAGCTCCTGCTGGACGATCTTGACGAACTGCTGGCCCGGCGACAGGCTCTTGGAGACTTCCTGGCCCACCGCGCGCTCGCGCACCCGGTCGATGAAGGCCTTGACCACCGGCAGCGCGACGTCGGCCTCGAGCAGTGCCCGACGCACTTCGCGCAGGGTGTCCTTGATATTGTCCTCGGTCAGTTTGGCGTGACCGCTGATGGACTTGAGCGTCTTGGATAGACGTTCCGACAGATTCTCGAACATGATGCCTCTCCGGCAATGTGCCTTGGCGTTGGGCGACGATTATACGCACAACCAGGGCCAGTCTCCATGGCGCCGGCTGGGCGGCGTCGAGCGGATTGGGTATAGTAGCGGCTCGGATCTCATTTCCAGCCAACTGCCGACTTCGACGGCGCATGGACAGCTACCGATGCAGGCGCTCCCTTTTGCCCTTCTTGCCATGATTCTCTACCTCGGCGCGGCCTCTTGGCAGGGCTTGACGCTGGTGCGCCGCGTGCCTTCGCGCCCGGCGCTGGTGCGCGGCGTCGGGGCGGCAGCGCTGCTCTGTCATGCGCTGGTGATCGTGGCCATGATGCGCGAGGCCGACGGCCTGTGGCTGGGACTGTCGTCCAGCGCGGCCGTGGTGAGCGCGGTGATCACCGCCGTGCTGCTCGGCGGCAGCATGGTCAAGCCGATCATCAATGTCGCCACCGCGCTGTTCCCGCTGGCCGCCGCCAGCCTGCTGCTGGCGGTGGGCCTGCCCGCACCGGCCCGCGACAGCGGCCTGACGCCGGGTATCGCGCTACACGTGATCAGCTCGGCGCTGGCCTTTGCGGTGCTGGCCATCGCGGCGGTACAGGCGGTGCTGGTGGGGCTGCAGAATCAGGCCCTGCGTCACCACCATATCCGCGGCCTGGTCCAGGCGCTGCCGCCGCTGACCACCATGGAGCGCGTCCTGTTCGAATTGATCTGGGCCGGCATGCTGCTGCTCACCCTGTCGATCGCCAGCGGCTTCGTGTTCCTCGATAACCTGTTCGCCCAGCATCTGGCACACAAGACGATCCTGTCGCTGGCCGCCTGGGTGCTGTTCGCGATCCTGCTTGCCGGTCGCCACTTCCGCGGCTGGCGCGGCCTGCGCGCGGTGCGCTGGACCCTGGGCGGCACCGCGCTGCTGCTGCTGGCCTACTTCGGCAGCAGGTTCGTGCTCGAGATCGTCTTCCAGCGCGGCTGAACCACCGCCGTGACGCCTTGACAGGCCGGCACCGAATCCCTACAAACGAGCCTGACATGCCATTGAGGACTCACCCAACTTGAGCGACGACTTCCCGCTGGGACTGCTGTTCGGCCTGCTGTTTCTACTCATCTGTCTGTCGGCGTTCTTCTCCAGTTCCGAAACCGGCATGATGTCGATCAACCGCTACCGCCTGAGCCACCAGGCCGGCAGCGGCGAGCGCGCCGCCAAGCGGGTGATGCGCCTGCTGGCCAGGCCCGACCGCCTGATCGGCGTGATCCTGATCGGCAACAACCTGGTCAACAACCTGGCCGCTGCCATCGCCACGGTGCTCGCCATTCATTTTCTCGGCGACGTGACCGGACCGGCGGTGGCCCCGCTGGTGCTGACCATCGTGATCCTGATCTTCGCCGAGGTCACGCCCAAGACCTACGCCGCGGTAAAGCCCGAACGCATCGCCTATCCCGCCTCGGTGATCCTCGAACCGCTGCTCAAGCTGCTCTACCCGCTGGTATGGCTGGTCAACGCCATCTCCAATGGCCTGCTCAAGCTGATCGGCGTCAAGAACATCGATGGCGGCGCCGACAACCTGACCCGTGACGAACTGCGCACCGTGGTCCATGAAGCCGGCACCCTGATCCCGCACCGCCACCAGGCCATGCTGCTGTCGATCCTCGACCTGGAGAACGTCACCGTCAACGACATCATGGTGCCGCGCCACGAGGTGGTGGGCATCGATCTCGAGGACGACCTGGAGAGCATCCTGGCGCAGATCCGCACCAGCCAGCACACCCGCATCCCGGTCTTCAAGGGCGACATCAACAACATCATCGGCATGCTGCACCTGCGTAACGCGGCGCGCTTCCTGTCCAAGCACGAGGTGACCAAGGCCTCGATCGTGCAGGAGGCCCGTGAGCCCTATTTCATTCCCGAATCGACCCCGCTGCACACCCAGCTGCTCAACTTCCAGCAGCAGAAGCGGCGCATCGGCATCGTGGTCGACGAGTACGGTGACGTGGAGGGCCTGGTGACCCTGGAGGACATTCTCGAGGAGATCGTCGGCGAGTTCACCACCGACGTGGCGGGGATGCATCAAGAGATCCATCTGCAGGACGACGGCAGCTACGTGATCGAGGGCACCGCCAACATTCGCGAGATCAACAAGTCGCTGGGCTGGCAACTGCCCACCGACGGCCCCAAGACCCTCAACGGCCTGATTCTCGAGCATCTCGAGTCGTTCCCCGACGGCCCCGCCTCGCTGCAGGTCGGCACCACCCGCATGGAAATCCTGCAGGTCAAGGACAAGCTGATCACCTCGGCGCGCTGCTGGCAGCATAGCCGCCGTGCGCCGCGTCGCGGCTAAGCGGTTCCGCCCTCGCTTCGCAGCGCAGGTTGCGCCCAGCGGTCGGCTTCGGCCTTGAGCTCGCGCACCCGCTCCTCAAGCACCGCGCAGCGGGCCTGCTGGGGCGACAGCGGCTCATCGAAGTAGAGCGCAACCCGCGCGCGGAAGCGGCGCGGCCACTTGGTCAGTGCGCGCCCGTCCTGATGCGATGTCCAGGATCCCCACAGGCCGGCCAGGCCGGCCGGCACCACCGGCACGGGGTCACGCGCCAGGATGATGTCCAGCCCGCGGCGAAAGGGGTGGATCTCGCCATCCGGCGTCAGCCGCCCCTCGGGGAACAGCATCACTACCTCACCGTGGCGCAGTGCGTGGCTGACCTCGTCCAGCGCGCGGCGCACGCTGCCCGGGTCGCGACGGTCGGCATCCACGGGAATCGCGCCGACGATGCGGAACCACCAGTTGAGCCACGGCGACTCGTAGATCGGCCGGTCCATCAGGAAGCGCAGCGGCCGCGGGCTGGCACCGCCGATCACCAGCGCATCCATGAAGCTGACGTGATTGCACACCACCAGCGCCGCGCCGCGCGCCGGAATATGATCGCGGCCGCGAAACTTGAGCCGATAGATCAGATGCACCAGGGCGAAGATCAGCAGCCGCAGCAGCGGGCGCGGGCCGCGCACCAGCAGTCCCAGGCCGATCAGCAGGGCGATGCCGCCGAGGCTCGCCACGAAGGTCGGCAGGCCGACACCGACCACGCCCAGCATCAGCATGCCGAACAGTGCCGCGACCAGCATCAGCAGCGCATTGAAGATATTGTTGGCGGCGATCATCCGCGCCCGCTGGCGTTCACGACTGAGCAGCTGGATCAGGGTGTAGAGCGGCACGATATATAGCCCGCCGCCGATGCCCACCAGCGCCAGCGCCGCCAGCATCCGCCAGAAGCCGGGCTGCAGCATCAGCTCACCGGCGGTCGCAGCCGTCAGCCCCAGGGGAGCCGCGCCGGCCAGCCACAGGCCTCCGACGCCCATCAGCAGCGCCCCCAGCACCACCAGCCCCACCTCGAGCCGCCCCGCCGAGAGCCGCGCGCAGAGCATCGCCCCGGCGCCCACCCCCAGGGCAAAGGCCGCCAACAGCATATTGAACGCCGAGGCCTGACCGCCAGCGACCTGGCTGGCCCAGGCCGGCAGCAGGGTCAGGTAGCAGATGCCCAGAAACCAGAAGGCACTGATGCCGAGCATCGCCGGCAGCAGTTGGCGTGAGCGCAGGCTATCGCCGAGTACCGCCCAGATGCTGGCCAGCGGATGACGCGGCACCTCTTCGCTGCTCGACGCCGGTGCCGGAGGGATCATCAGGCTGGCCGCGAGACCAGAGACGGCCACCGCCAGCAGCGCCAGCAGCGCCACCGGCCGCGCCGCGGCGGGTGGCAGCGTCGCCACCAGCCCGGCCAGCAGGGTGCCGGCGAGAATCGCCGCGAAGGTGCCGAAACCCACCCAGGCATTGCCGCGCACCAGCTCGGTAGGCGACAGGTGCTGAGGCAGGATGGCGTACTTGACCGGGCCGAACAGCGCCGACTGCACGCCCATCAGCAGCAGCAGGCCATACAGCAGCAAACGACTCTCCCACCACACCACTGCCGCGGCGAGCAGCATGATGCCGAGTTCGAACAGCTTGAGCCGCCGAATCAGGCGCTGCTTGTCGAGGCGGTCGGCCAGCACCCCGCCCCAGGCGGAGAACAGCAGGAACGGCAGGATGAAGAGCGCCGCCGCCAGATTGGTCGCCAGCCCCTGGCGTGCCGGGTCATCCGGCAGCGAGGCAAACACCAGTACCAGCAGCAGCAGGGTACGCAGCAGATTATCGTTGAGCGCCCCGAGCGCCTGAGTCCAGAACAGCGGGGCAAAGCGACGCTGGGTGATCAGGCGGCTCACGAGTCACTCGACGGCTGCCGCAGGCCGGCGAGAATCGTGGTCAGCAGCTGATCGAGCAGCTCACCGACTTCGAGCTGCTGATCCTGCCAATAGCCCAGGCGCTGATTGAGGCCCAGCTGCACCAGACCGTGGACGCTGCCCCACAGGGTGCGCGCCAGGCGCCGCGCCTCGGCTTCGTCCAGCGCCGGCTGATACTCCTTGAGCGTGGCCTCGACGCGCACGAACAGCGCTTCGATCATGTCGCTCTGGCGCTGGTCGAGCTCGCCCTCCTCGGCCAGCGGATAGTCGAACAGCAGCTGCCAGCGGTAGCGATCCTGCTGGGCAAACTGCCAGTAGGCGGTGGCCAAGCCCTTGAGGCGCGGCTCGGGGGTGGCCGCCGACAGCCCCTCAATGGCCAGCTTGAGGCGCCCCAGGGTCTCGACGTTGACGTGCTGCAAGAGGTTGCCGAAGCTGCCGTACAGCTTGAGCAGGGTGCTCGGCGCGCAGCCCACCTCGCGCGCCAGGGCGCGTAGCGACAGCGTATGCACGGGCCGCTCCTGCAGCCAGGCGTCGCATGCGGCCATGACCTGCGCATGCAGCGCCTCGGGCGCATGCTGTCTGGGACGAGCCATCGGCTTCCTCGCGAGTGAATGCACTATTCGAACAGTGTTTCCGGACAGCATATCGATACCTGAGTCAAACGCAAGCCCGGCATGATCCTGGGCGCTTTCGCGGACTGCCCGAGTTGGTTACCCTGTCGCCTCGTCACTGTCAGGAGTGCTCATGGCCGGCCGGCTCTATATTGCCCCAACGCTCGACCTCGAGGGCCTGCTGGGCGACATCGAGACGCTCGACGCGCTGCTCGCCAGCCCCAACCTGGCACCCCGCCGGCCGCTGTCGATGCTGCACCATGCCGCCGGCGGTCCGCGCCTGAGCAGCGCGTTCTGGGGGCTGACCCCGCCGTGGCTCAAGGTCCTCGACCATGCGCCGCACTGCGCCCGCGCCGAGTCGCTCGACAGCCGCGCCATGTTCCGCGAGGCCTTTGCCGCACGCCGCTGCCTGATCCCGGTCAGCGGTGTCTACGTGTGGAAGCCGCAGCCGCGCATGAAACAGCCGTTCCTGGTCACCCACCACCAGCGCCAGCCGCTGCTGCTGGCCGGCCTGTGGTGCCGCTACCACACCGCCCTGACCGAGCATCATGACTCCTGTGCCTTGATCACCGTCGCCAGCAACGCGCTGCTGGCACCGCTCAGCGAGCGCCTGCCGGCGGTGATCGCGCCGGCCCAGGCGCGCCATTGGCTCGACCCGGCCACGCCACCGGCAGAGGCCCGTCGACTATTGAGCCCGGCAGATTTGGAACTGTTGGGCGCTTTTCCTGTATCAAGACGAGTCAATGATCCTTCGCATCAGGACTGGGCCTGTGCTCACCCCACCGGCCCCATGCATCGCTGGACCACCGCACAGGAGACATGATGCGCATTACGTCCTCTTTTTCCGTCCCGGGCGTCGCCCGTGCCGATGTGCCACGCCTGGGACGTTCGCTACTCGGCGCCGCCCTGATCGCCGGGCTTACCGCCTCCCCTCTGCAGGCAGACGACGAGGGTATCGCCGAGGTCGACACCCCGCACATGAGCCCCCACGATACCCGCGACTATCGCACCCTGACCCTCGACAACGGGCTCAATGTGCTGCTGGTCAGCGACCCCGAGGCCGACAAGGCCGCCGCCTCGATGAACGTCAGCGTGGGTAGCGCCCAGGACCCCGACGACCTTGCCGGCCTGGCCCACTTCCTCGAGCACATGCTGTTCCTGGGCACCGAGCCGTTCCCCGAGGCCGACGCCTACCAGAGCTATATCTCGCGCCACGGTGGCAGCCACAACGCCTTCACCGCCCCCAGCGATACCAACTACTTCTTCGACATCGAGCCCGAGGCACTGCCCGGCGCTCTCGATCGCTTCAGCCAGTTCTTCATTTCGCCGCTGTTCAACGCCGACCAGCTGGCCAGCGAGCGCAGCATCGTGCACTCCGAATATCAGGCCAGGATCCGCGACGAAGGCCGCCGCCAGCTCGACGTGGTCAATCAGCGCCTCAACCCCGACAACCCCACCACGCGCTTCGCGGTGGGCAGCCGTGAGACCCTCGCCGACCGCCCAGAAGGCGAGCCCAGCCTGCGCGAGCGAGTGATCGAGTTCTACGAGCAGTACTACGACGCCAACGTCATGAACCTGGCGCTGGTCGGCCCGCAGTCCCTCGACGAGCTGGAGGGCCTGGTCCAGGAGCGCTTCGTCGAGATTGCCGACCGTGGCCTCGAGCCGCCGAGCATCGACGTGCCGCTGGTGCTCGACGACAGCATGCCGCAGGCGCTGGAGATCCAGAGCCTGCGCGACAGCCGCGAACTGCGCTTTCAATTCCCCATCGACGACCCCCGCGACGAGTACCGCACCAAGCCCGCCGACTACATCGCCAACCTGCTCGGCCACGAGGGCGAGGGCAGCCTGCTGGCGGTACTGCGCGAGGCCGGCCTGGCCGACGGGCTGTCCGCCGGCGTCAGCCGCGGCGATGGCAATCAGGCGCTGTTCACCGTGACTGTCAGCCTTACCCCCAGCGGCGCCGAGGCCATCGATACCATTCACGCCACCCTGTTCGACAAGGTGGCACTGATCGCCGACGAGGGCCTGGAGGAGTGGCGCTACGACGAGCAGGCCAGCCTCGCCGAGCAGGAATTCACCTTCCAGCAGCACGGCGCACCGCTGCGCAGCGCCATGCGGCTGTCGATGAACCTCGCCTACTATCCCAGCGAGGACGTGCACTATGCCGCCTACCGCATGGACGGCTTCGACGCCGAGCGTATCGCCGAATACCTCGAAGCGCTGCGCCCGGACAACCTGCTGCGCGTCTATAGCGGTCCCGACGTCGAAGGCGACCAGGTCTCACCGTGGTTCGATGCCCCCTACCGGGTCGAACAGCCGGCCGAGTGGGCCGCCGCTGAGCCGCTGTCGGGCCTGACGCTGCCAGCCCCCAACCCCTTCATCGCCGAGGACCTGACCCTGCTCGAGGCGCAGGACGAGGTGCCCTATCCATTGATCGACGGCGACAGCTTCTCGCTGTGGCATCAGGCCCACGCCGACTTCAACACCCCCAAGGTCGAGTGGCGCTTCAGCCTGCAGCACCCCCAGGCCACGCGCAGCGCCCGCGATGCGGCGCTGACCCGGCTGCTGGCCGGGTGGCTCGACGACAGCCTCAACGAGGCCTTCTACCCGGCGCGGCTCGCCGGCCAGCGCTTCGAGTCCTACGCCCACTCCCGCGGCATGACGCTCTCCTTCTCGGGGTGGCGCGACCGCCAGGCGCTGCTGATGCGCCAGGCGCTGTCGCAGCTGATCGAGGGCGAGATCAGCGACGGCGCCGTCGAGCGGGTGCGCTACCGTCTCGAGCGTGAATGGCGCAATGCGCCGCAAGCGGCGCTGCATCAGCAGGCCTATCGCACCCTCGGCGAGGCGCTGATTCGCCCCCAGTGGTCGACCCCGGTGCTGCTCGAGGCGGTCCGCGAACTCGAGGCCGACGACCTGCGCGAGTTCCGCCGCCAGTTCCTCGACGAACTGCGCCTGGAGGCCATGGTGGTCGGCAACCTGCCTGCCGAGCTCGCCGAGCGCGAGGCGCAGATGGTCGCCGATGCGCTGCGCCCGCAGCTCGGTGAAGACGATATCCCGCGCCTCGAGCCGCTGCGCGCCAGCGACCTGGCGCCACTCCACCCCGACACCGCACGCCAGGAGTCGCTGGTACTGCGCTACCTGCAGGGCGCCGACCGCAGTCTCGACAGCCAGGCCCGCCTGGCGGTGCTGGCCCAGCTCATCGATACGCCGTTCTACACCCGGCTGCGTACCGAGGAGCAGCTCGGCTACATCGTCAACGCCGGCTACTCGCCGCTGCTAGACGCACCCGGCGTGGCGCTGGTGGTGCAGTCGCCGGAGACCGACAGCGCCACCATCGGCGAGCGCATCGATGCGTTTCTCGACGACTTCGAGGCGCGCCTCGAAGACCTCGAGGACGACGACATCGCCGCCTATCGCCAGTCGGTACGCGACCGCCTGCTGACCCGCGACACTTCGCTCGGTGGCCTGACCAACCGCCAGTGGCAGGCGCTGGCCTATGGCGATACCGACTTCGACCGTCGCGAGCGCCTCGCCGCACGGGTCATGGAGGTTTCCGCCGACGAGCTGCGCGAGGTATGGCCGAGCCTGCGTCGCGATGCGGTGGTCGACGTGACCTTCGACCCCGGCGACGAGGCCAGCGACGTGGCCAGCGCCAGCGAGGGACTGGAACCGCTGCCGCTGCCCGACGACTGAGCGGCAGCCCCTGAACGCACCGCGCCCGGCCAAGTTGGCCGGGCGCGGTCGTTTGGGCTAACGACGGCTCGCGTCAGCCGAAGGCCTGGGGCGGCACGATCGCCTCGACGTGCATCACCAGCTCCTCGAGCACCTGCCGCTCGTGGTCGTCCAGCGCCACCTGATTGAGGCGTTCGATCTCGCGGGCAAAGCCGGCCAGGGTCAGGCCGCCCAGGCTGGCATCGTTCATGCGCGCCCAGCGGAACTCCTCCCAGCGCGCCTGCTCCTCGCTGGACAGGGTGTCGGGATAGCTGCGCGCGCGAAAGCGGAACAGCATCTCCTCGAGGCGCGGGTCCTGGAAGGCGAAGGCGGTCTCGCCCAGCTCCCAGGGGTCGGTGTCACGTACCCGCTGCATCTGCTGGCGGTCCGCCGGCGAAAAGAAGCCGCCGGAGTAGAGCATCAGATCGGGATCCTGAGGGCCCTCGGGGGGCGGCTCGGCAAACACCGCGGCGGCCTTGCGCGCCGCCTCGGGGTTGGCGCACAGTGCCTGCCAGTGCTGCTCACAGCGCGCCCGGTCGAGGGACAGCCGTTCAGCCACCTCGGGGGTTACCGCCTTGATCGGCAGCACCACCGGGCTCTTGTTGATATGAATCACCTTGAGCGGGATACGCGTCTCGCCCTCGGCCAGCTCGTCGGCGCCGACGAAGACCCGCGCGCGAATCTCCTCCGGCGACAGCGAGAACAGCGGCGCCGGATCGTCGCCCAGGTCGTAGACGATCACCCCGTTGGGGTTGGTGGGGTGCTCGGCCAGCGGCATCACCAGCGCGCTGCAGCCGCGGCTCGCCGGGTAGCGCCGCGACACGTGCAGCATCGGCTTGCGCGAGGGGATATCCAGCAGCCTGGCCACCTCGCGCTTGCTGCGCAGCTTCAGCAGGTAGTCGAACAGCTGCGGATTACGCGTCTTGAGCAGTCGCGCCATGGCGATGGTGGCGCGCACATCAGCCAGGGCGTCATGGGCACCGGCGTGCTCGATGCCGTTGGCCGCGGTGAGGTGCTCGAGCTTGAAGCTCGGCGCACCGTCCTCGCGCTGCGGCCACTCGATGCCCTCGGGGCGCAGGGCATGGAAGGCGCGCACGACGTCGATCAGGTCCCAGCGCGAATTGCCGTTCTGCCACTCGCGGGCGTAGGGATCGAGGAAGTTGCGATAGAACAGGTGGCGGCTGACCTCGTCATCGAAACGCAGGCTGTTGTAGCCCAGCGCGCAGGTGCCGGGCTCGCTCATCGCCGCATTGATGTGGCCGGCGAATTCCGCCTCGGGCATGCCGCGCCGGCGCGCCTGCTGGGGCGTGATACCGGTGATCAGGCAGGCCTGGGGGTGCGGCAGGTAGTCATCGGCCGGTTTGCAGTACCACATCAAAGGCTCGCCGATCTCGTTGAAGTCGGCATCGGTGCGAATGGCGGCAAACTGGGAGGGGCGATCACGCCGCGGATCGGCGCCGAAGGTCTCGTAATCGTGCCACAGGAAATTCTGTGGCGCGGCAGGGGACTGCGCCATGGGGAAAGTCGTCTCTCTTCAGCGGGCCGGAGGCCAAGCCTAGCACATCGCCGGGGCACGCTCAGCCACCCCGACGGGCCGCTCAGCTGCGCGGCAGGGTGACGTTGAGCTCGAGTACCGAGCAGTCGTCGTCGCGGTCGAGGCTGATGTTGATGGCATCCTGATCGACCTTGACGTAGCGCCGGATCACCTCGAGCAGCTCACGCTCCAGCATTGGCATGTAGTCCGGCTGGTCGCGCTGGCTGCGCTGGTGGGCAACGATGATCTGCAGACGCTCCTTGGCCACGGATGCACTCTTCTTGCGCTCGCCCCTGAGAAAATCCAGTAGTTTCATCGGCGACCTCCTCCGAATACCCGGCTCAGCAGACTCTTCTTCTGGTACTCGTGGAACCGCAGCGGGACCTCTTCGCCGAGCAGCCGCGAGACCGTATCGGTGTAGGCCTGGCCAGCATCGCTGTTGGCATCGTGGGTGACCGGAATGCCCTGGTTGGAGGCACGCAGCACCGCCTCGGACTCGGGAATCAGGCCGATCAGGTCAATCGCCAGGATCTCGCGAATGTCCTCGAGATTGAGCATGTCACCGTGATCGACCCGCGCCGGGTTGTAGCGGGTGATCAACAGGTGTTCCTTGATCGGGTCCTGATTGCGTTCGGCACGCCGGGTCTTGGACGCCAGCAGGCCGAGAATGCGGTCGGAGTCGCGCACCGAGGAGACCTCGGGATTGGTCACCACTACCGCCTCGTCGGCGAAGTACATCGCCAGCTGTGCGCCGCGCTCGATCCCCGCCGGCGAGTCGCAGAGGATATAGTCGAAGTCCTCCGACAGGCTCTCGAGCACCTTCTCCACGCCCTCGCTGGTCAGCGCATCCTTATCGCGGGTCTGGGAGGCCGGCAGAATATGCAGGTTGTCGACCCGCTTGTCGCGGATCAGCGCCTGATTGAGCCCGGCCTCGCCCTGAATCACGTTGACCAGGTCATAGACCACGCGCCGCTCGCAGCCCATGATCAGGTCGAGGTTACGCAGCCCCACGTCGAAATCGATCACAACCGTCTTGTTGCCGCGCAGCGCCAGCCCCGTGGCGATGGCTGCTGCGCTGGTAGTCTTGCCGACCCCACCCTTGCCGGAGGTCACTACGATGATCTTGGCCAAGATAAGCTTCCTGTTGCTATAGGGGTGTCGTCGTCACGCTCACGCCAGGCTGGCGATGGCCAGCTGATCGTCGCTGAGACGGACCTGCACCGCGCTGCCCAGCAGCCGCGGGTCGATGTCTTCCAGACGCTTGTAGTTGCCGGCGACAGAGAGCAGCTCGGCATGCAGCTCACGGCAGAAGATGCCGGCCTGTGCATCGCCGTGGATGCCGGCCAGGGCACGGCCGCGTAGCGCACCATAGACGTGTACGCTGCCCGCCGCCAGCACCTCGGCACCGGCATTGACCGCGCCGATCACCACCAGATCACCGTCGGGGGCGGTGACCTGCTGCCCCGAGCGCACCGTGCCACGGTGAATGCGACCCGCTCCTGCGGCAACCGGCAGAGGGTCGGCCGCCGCTTCGGGCGCCGGCGCGGCAACGCTCTCGAGATTGCGCGGCTTGATCTCCTGGGGCGGAAACCACCCCAGGCCCAGTGCCCAGGCCGACTGCTTGACCGGGTCGCTGCCGCCGCGCACTGCCACCGGCAGCAGCTTGTGGGCGCGACACACCGCGCAGATGCGCTCCAGCGCCAGGTGAGGCTCATCGAGCTTCTCGACGCTGAGCACTACCGGGGTGTGTTGAAAGAACGCCGGCGACTGGCTGAGCTTGCCCGCCAGCTGTTCACGAATGCGCTCGGGATCGGCACTGGTCAGTTCCATGACCGTCATGGGCAGCATTCCGCCCTTGAAGGTAAAGGCTGTGCTGGCCCTGTCCACGTTCAGGCTCATGGCCGGACTCCACGTCGGATGATGTCAGTAAAGCTAAGCGAGGGGCGTCGTCCCTGCAACTGATCATAAGACCAGCCGAGCCACTTGTCAGTGTCTCCAGCGGGCAACAGCGCTGCCGCTCTGGCCTTTTCCGCTGCCGCGTCACATGCTTAGATAGCAGGTTGGGCCTTCGCAGAGAACAACAAGATTGCCGCTTTTAAAAGGGATACGCGTCGTCATGCCAGGAAGCTTCATGTCAGGATGGTTTCGTCACCTGTTCGCCCCGCGCTGGCAGCACCCCGATGCCGAGCGTCGTCAGCAGGCCGCCGGTCAACTCGACCCTCAGCAGCAGCAGGAGCGGGCCGCCCTCGAGCAACTCGCCGGTGACGACGATGCCCGCGTTCGCCAGGCCGCGCTGGCCCGCTTCGAGAGCATCGACACCCTGCTGGCGCTGATCGACACCCAGCCCAGCCCCGAACTGCGCACGCGGCTCGCCGCGCTGCTGGTCGGCGCCGCCGGCAGCACACCGCTGGCCCAGCGCGTGGAGCATGTGTCGCGCCTCGCGGACCAGCAGCTGCTCCAGGAGATCGCCCTTCACGGCGACAACCAGCAACTGCGCCTGGCCGCCGTGGCTGCCCTCAGCGACGACGATGAAGACGCGCTGATCGTCCAGGCCTGCGAGAACGGGATTGCCGCCGTGCGCCACGCCGCCGCGGCGCGCGTGACCAGCGAGGCCGGCCTGCAGCAGCTCTGCCGCCGGGCGCGGCGCGACAAGCAGGTCGCCCGGCTGGCCCGCGAGCGGCTCAATGCGCTGCGCGCCGATGCCGCTCAGCAGGCTGCCACCGAAGCGGAGCGCGAGCGCATCCTCAGCGCCCTGGAGCAGCACGGCCACCACGCCTGGGAACCGCTCTACGCGGGCCGCTATCGCCACCTGCAGCGCGAGTGGGAAGCCCTCAAGGACCTGCCCAGCGCCGAGCAGGAGCGCCGCTATCAGGACGCCTGCCTGCTGTGTCGCAAGACCCTCACCGACCACGACGCCCAGCAGCACGTTCATGCGGCCCTCGACCAGCGTCGCGAAGATGCCGATCAGACCCGCGAGGGCCTGCTCGAGGCGCTGGAAGAGACCCTCGAGGGTCTGCGCCGCAGCGAGCACCTGGCGGCCCAGGACATCGACAGCCTACGCGCACAGAAGCGCCTGCTGGCGACTCGCTGGCAGGCGCTGTCGGACCAGCACGCGCCCGACGACGCCCTGCGCCAGCGCTACGACCGCGCCCTCGAGGAGTACGACCGGATCGGCCATGCCTGGGAGCGGTTTCGGGCCCGTGCCGCAGAACTCGACCAGGCCCTGACCGCCGGCGACCGTGCCGCGCTTCAGGCCCTGCTGACGGCCTGCGCCTGGCCCGACGACCTGCCCCCGACCAGCCTGCTGGCCCGCGCCGTGCGCAGCGTCGAACAGCAGCCGGCAGCCCGCAGCGCTGCCGACCCGGTCCAGTTCCAGCGCGAGCTGGATGAGCTCGGCGCGCTGCTCGAGCGCGGCGCCTTCAAGAGTGCCAGCCGCCTGCACCAGCGGCTGCGACAGCGCCTCGAGCAGTTGCCCGAGGAGCACCGCCGCCGCCATCACCCCACCCTCAAGCGGCTCGGTGCGCAGCTCGCCGAACTGCGCGACTGGCGCGGCTTCGTTGCCGGCCCCAAGCGTGACCAGCTATGCCAGGCGATTGCCGAGCTGGCCGAGGATACCCAGCTCAGCGAAAGCGCCCTCGACCGTCGCCATCGCCAACTGGTCAAGGAGTGGGCATCGCTTGGCGATGCCGCTGCCGACCGCGCACTATCGACGCACTTCCGCGCCTGCTCGGACCGTATCCATCAACGCCTGGCGCCGTGGCGCGAAGCCCTGGACGCCGAACGACAGCGTAATCTCGAGGCCCGCGAAGCGCTCTGCGAACAGCTCGAAGCGCTGCTCGACAAGCCCGATCCCGAGGCCGACCCCGATGCACTGCGCGATATCCGCGATCGCGCCCGAGAGCAGTGGCGCCGCTATTCGCCGGTGCCCCGCGACCGGGCCGAGGCCGTCGGCCGACGCTTCGGCCGCGTCCGCCACGGCCTGCAGGCGCTGATCGACCAGCGCGCCCAGTCCATCGCCGCTGCCAAGCGCGAACTGATCGACGCCGCCCAGGCACTGCTCGACGGCGACCAGCCCAGCCAACGACGTGCCGACCAAGCCAAGCGCCTGCAGCAGCGCTGGCGCGGGTTGGGCCGCGCGCCAAAGGGCGAGGAGCAGGCGCTATGGCGGGAGTTTCGCGGCATCTGCGATCGTATTTTCGCCAGCCGCGAGGCGGAGCGTAACGACCGCGCCCAGCGCGCCCAGCGTCAGCTCGATGCCATGCAGGCGCTGATCGACCGCCTCGACGGCTGGCAGCCCGCTGCCACCGCTGAGGCCAGCGTGCTGGAGAGCGCCATCAACGAGGCCGAAGCCCTCGAGCCGCTGCCCGCCGGCCGGCGCAGCGACGGCATGCGGCGGCGCTGGTCAGGCATCGTGCGCGCCCGTCGTGAACGCCTGGCGCGGCTGGCGGTCTCCGAAGAGGTCAACCGCTGGCAGGCCCTGCAGCCGCTGCTGAATGCCCACCTGGCGGCCGATGCCGCGGCGCTTGGCGGCCAGCCGCCCGATGACGTCGACAGCGATGACAGCCTCGGCGGGGATTGGCTCAGCGCCCATCGGCTGCGTAATGCCCGACGCCGCGAACCGCCAGCGCCACACGAGGTCGAGGAGTCGCTAGCGCGACTGCGGGTACACCTGGCGCTGCTGGCCGGCAGCCGCCTCGGCCAGCAGGACGAACCGCTGCGCCTGGCGATCCAGGTGGAGCGCCTCAACGAGGGGCTGGGCCGCGAGCTGAGCAAGGCCGAAGAACTCCACGAAGTGCTGCGCGAGCTGTTCGCTACCGGGCCGGTGCCAGGCGAACTGTGGCAGCGCGAGGTGCAGGAGCTGGACGCCATCTTTACCCAGCTGCTGCGCCTGCCACCGCCCTGATACGCAGAACGCGAGGCCGAAGC
The DNA here is from genome assembly GCA_001971685.1 of Halomonas sp. 1513. Lineage (NCBI taxonomy): Bacteria > Pseudomonadati > Pseudomonadota > Gammaproteobacteria > Oceanospirillales > Halomonadaceae > Halomonas > Halomonas sp. 1513. The sequence continues at coordinate 408,787 of CP019326.1, read as the reverse complement.
CTCGCGTTCCCAAGCGGCACCAACGATCACGATGCCGTGCTGGCGCACAGCGCTCAGCCCATGAACTGGCCACCGTTGATGTCCAGGTTGGCGCCGGTAATATAGCCGGACTGCTTGTCGGCCAGGAACACCACCGCGTGGGCGATCTCTTCGGGAGTGCCGTAGCGCTTCACGGGGATCGTCTCGCGGATCGCCTCGCGCACCTTCTCGGGAATCTTCATGATCATGTCGGTGGCAATATAGCCGGGCGACAGGGTGTTGACGGTGATGCCCTTGGTTGCCGTCTCCTGCGCCAGCGCCATGGTCAGCCCGTGCATCCCGGCCTTGGCTGCCGAGTAGTTGGCCTGGCCGAACTGCCCCTTGCGCCCGTTGATCGACGAGATATTGACGATTCGTCCATAGCCGTCCTCGAGCATGTCATTGATCACACAGCGACAGGTGTTGAAGACGCTGTTGAGGTTGCAGTCGATCACTTCGTGCCACTGCTCGGGGCTCATCTTCTTCATGGTGGTATCACGAGTGATGCCGGCGCAGTTGACCAGCACGCTGACCGGCCCATAAGTGTCGCGAATCTCCTTGGCGCCGGCCTCGCAGGCCTCGTAGTCCACCAGATTGGCGCCCGATAGCGCGATATTGTCGTAGCCTTCGGCGCGCTGGCTTTCCAGCCAGTTCTTGGCCTTGTCGGGATTGTTATAGCCCGCCACTACCTGATAGCCGGCCTTGGCCAATGCCTGGCAGATAGCGGTGCCGATGCCACCGGTGCCACCGGTGACCCAGGCGACGGGTGCTGAGTTGGTCATATGCAGTTCTCCCTGATGCCACGCCGCGATTTCAGCAACGCGGCTCAATGCGTCCAGTCTCGAGTGGTGAGTGCCGCTCCTCGGCACCCAGTACCTAGTATGGCTGCTCTGAAGCGGACTGCACGAGCGTTTAACGAGCTCTTGACGCAGCGCAAGAAAGCTGTAGAATACGCCACACGTTGATGCGGGGTGGAGCAGTCTGGTAGCTCGTCGGGCTCATAACCCGAAGGTCATCGGTTCAAATCCGGTCCCCGCTACCAATATTTTAAGCGGCAGGTCAGTAATTTACTGGCCTGCCGTTTTTTCGTTGCTGGGCTAAACAACGCCCCGTGACACCTCTGTGACACTACCGTGCCACCTCCTCGGCAATCGCCTCCTCAAAGCTCATCAAGCGGTGACCTTCCGCCAGTCATCGTCACATGCCCCTCTTGAGCACTCACCGCGTCACTTTTCCTCAGGAATGTACTCCAGAATATCCCCAACCTCGCATTGGAACAGCTTGCAAAGCTTCTCCAAGGCCTCCAGATCGATCCGCTGGGCCGTCTCTTTGTATAGAAGCGTCACCGTGTTCCGGTTCAACCCGGTCTCCCTCGCCACGTCCACGATCTTCATCTTGCGCTCCCCCATCAGGCGCGCCAGGTGACATCGAACCATGCTCACTCCATCCCAAAGGTGTTTTTTTCATCCAGGATGACAAAAAGCTCTTGCAAGTGAGATTATGCAGGCTAAAATGTCATTCAGGATGGCATTTGGCTACTACAGATGCCTTTTGTAGATGCAGAATATCACCGCACGAGGGCAGTTTCGATGGATACCTCCTACACCTACCTCACCACGGAAGAGCTTGCGGCAAGGATCAAGTACGACTGCCGAACTATACGACAATGCCTGAAGGACACTGTGCTTCTCGAAGGGAAGCATTACATCAAGCCCTTCGGGCGCAGAAAGATCCTGTTCCTCTGGGAGGCTGTCGAGCAAGAGATGCTGGCTTGCTCCAGGGAGAATGACCTGGCGATCCCCATGGTGGGTGGAGGGGTCTGTCATGGGTAAAGTTCGGGTCCGCAAGGAAACCGGAAAGCTGTATCTCGATTTCTTCTATCGGGGCGTGCGGTGCCGGGAGCAGACTGCGTTGGCTGACACCCCGGCCAACCGCAAGAAGGTCGAGAAACTCTTGCAGCGAGTCGAAGCTAAAATTCTGCTGGATGAGCTTGACTATGCTGAATTCTTTCCGGGAAGCCGTAACCTGAAGAAGATTCAGCATCAAACCTATCAACACGAGATAAAAGACAGCCAGTCACTCAGCGGTTGCGATACCGAGACAAACGTATCATTTTCTGAATTCGCTGATCAGTGGTTTCAGGAAATACAAGTGGAGTGGCGGCAATCCCATATAAGCAACGTGAGCTCAATACTGGAAAGCTCTTTGAGACCTGGCTTTGGAAAGTTGCAGATCGACCGCATCTCTAAGTCTGATATTCTGGGCTTTAGATCCCAGCTTTCCAAGCGAAAGGGAAGGGGTAGCAACAAAGCTATCTCTCCAAAAACGATCAACAGCCATATGACAATTCTCCGAATGATCATCGACGAGGCCGCTGACCGATTTGGGTTCGAGACGCCCTATCGAAACATCAAACCATTGAAGCTAAAAAGGAGCCACATAGAACCTTTCTCACTCAAGGAAGTTGATCGCATCATAAGTAGCGTCAGGCCTGATTTTAGAAATTACTACACGGTGCGATTTTTCACCGGCATGCGAACAGGCGAGATTGACGGCCTAAAATGGAAGCATATCGACTTTAAAAAGCGTGAAATCCTAGTACGAGAAACACTAATAAGGGGCAAAACAGAATACACCAAAACAGATGGCTCTCAACGTGAAATTCCTCTGCTCGGCCCTGTCATGGATGCGCTTAATCTGCAGCACTCTATCACGGGAGGCAGGAGTGAATATGTATTTTGCAACCGGCTTGGTGAACCATTAGACCACAACAATGTAACAAAAAGGGTCTGGTACCCCCTGCTTCAAAGTCTTGGGTTGAAGAAGCGCCGCCCTTACCAGACCCGGCATACGGCCGCCACTTTATTTCTTGCCTCAGGCGAAAATCCTGAGTGGGTGGCTAAAGTGCTAGGCCACTCATCAACCGACATGCTGTTCAAGGTCTACTCACGCTACATACCCAATGTCACCCGCATGGATGGCTCGGCATTCGAGAGACTGGTTAACCCTTCAACTTCCTGCTCAGGGAAGGAAATATAAAATGATGCTTAACGATGTACCAAAAACCACTGCAAAGCCTTTTTCTGGAACCTTTCGCCTGACGGGGCGAGTTGTCGACTTTGACCAGCACGGCACACCATATCTTAAAATCCGCCTTAGCAACTGCGACACCGACCACATTGGTGGATTTGACATCGAGCACACCCATTTCCCTGAAGAAATCGGATATTTAGACCAGGTTGTAGTTTCAGGGGATATCTGTCCACCCAACCCTATCAACCTGGACGTCAAGATCAATAACATCCGAAGAGCATCGCTTAAAGAGGCTGTCTCACAGCCTGTATTAAATAGCCTCCCCCAGGTCTATTGCTCCGCCCCAGAGTCACTGGAAAAACTGATCCAGTCTGTGCGCTCACTGAACTCACATCACCTTCAAGAGTTTGTCAGACGAGTCATTGAACGCAAGGACAGAATGGAGGCTTTTCTCAACGCACCTGCAAGTAGGTCGCATCACCATGCCTATCCCGGCGGGTTATTGGATCACTCGCTGGATGTGGCAAAGAATGTCGTAGCCATGGCTCAGATTAACGAACCCGAAATGCCGAGAACTCTCAAAGAAGTTGGCTTTGTCGCAGGTCTCTTTCATGATATTGGAAAAACCTACACCTACGATTCCAAAGGAAAGCCCAATGCGGCTTGGAGTTTGTGCAGTCATGATGCACTGACGCTGGAAGCCTGCGCCTTTGGCTTGGCTTACCTTGATAGACATTTACCGGAGTTGGCAGTTACCCTGAGGCACATATGGACTAGCGCTTCACCGGGGGCGCGTTACGGGCATCAGCCTGCAACAACATTGGCAAGGTATGTGAGGGATGCTGATGGACAAAGTTCGATGTCACATCGTCAAGCTGCTATATTTCAATTTTCCGGGAGTGGACTAATAAAAAAAGGAAAGGATATATTTTGGTCGCCAGCAGTGTGAAAGGCCGACAAACAGGCACCAAAAATTAAAACACCTGAATGCAAGCTATAGGCGTGAGAATCTCATCGGGCGCAAAATCACAACCTTTTCCTGGCCAATTTTAATACGGGAGATATTTAGCAAAAACTGATAGACAATCTAACTTTAGCTGCCGAAAAATCACGCATGGAGAGTGACTCTATTTAAAACTACCACTATGGAGCCACCACAACAGAAGAAAGAGAGTCACTCACCAACTTAAACAGCCTGATCTACAAATAAGCACTCACATCTAAACCATAAATCAACATCCACCCCTGCCAAAAAGGGAAGGTTACTGGATCCTCCATAAAGGCATCGCTCTAATACCTCTCCAAGCTTTGTAAAGAAAGGGAATCGCCATGAGAGATACTAGCGCATACATCCAATTAGGCTTCAATTTTGTTACCTCTTTTGATGAAAAGGGGATCCAGCTTTCAGACCTTATCACTTCAGAGGAGGGAAAGGCATGAGGCAAAAACATGCCAACAAAAATTATAACAAATCCGATCATTATCAGGGCTTCATTCTCCCACCCCATGAAATTCCTCCCTTTGGTAGCTAAGGCATAATTAAAAGTAATCATTGCAACTATATATGCAAACAATATCGCCAGCGTCCTAGCGGTGCTTGGAGGAAAAATCTTCCCTAGTTCATCGTTTTGTATTACTACAATCCCAGCAAAAAGAATCATGCAAGAAAATGATACAAGAGACAGCATCCTAAGAATAAATCCAGAGCGTTTAGTGACATCAAGACTCATTTCTCAACACCCCTGCCTCCAACTTCACTTTGTCTTATTTTTAACCATGCCCGAACCACTTCTTTAACAAGAAATGTAAAACAAATTATTGCCAAAAGAGGCCACATACTAATCGCCGTATCCCCCATCTGCCTGAGCATAGAGTTAAATGTGAATCCCGATGCAAATATTAATCCAGTAAGAGCTACAATTCCTTGCCACCTACGCAAAGCCATGCCGACTGACCGACCGAAAATTAAAAGCACTGGAACAAGAGGAGCTGCCATATCATTTAACCTCTTCTTTAGAATCCTTAAAATTACAAGACCACCAACCCTGAAAACCAGCTTTATGGTCTGATAGAATGAATAGGACCTTATGTACCATAGTTGTCTCCCCTATCATCCTAAGTGAGGGTGACCAGTTCCGATAGGCTGTCGATGCTGAATGCGTGGCTGCTATCGTCACCAGATTGGGCTCGCCGGATGACACATCCGTAGTAACGGAGTACTGCTTGCTCATCAAGTAATTACGATGCTTCCATAGCTTTCTCCTGAACCGACCCAAATGCTGGCACAACAGCCAAAGTGCCAGAGAGAATGCGGAGAAATTTTTGGCCTGCTCCGACGTATCATGTCGCATAAATGCCATTTGTTGCCATTTGGAGTAATCAATTCTGCTTAGGGTATCACCAGCGGAAGCAGGCTCACAGTAGCCAATCCGCTTAACACCCTCCACTTGGGTATCCGAAAGGACCCAACTGGTTCCTGGACGCTCTCCATCGGTCGTTTTCACTCTGATCCCCTATGTGCCTACGACACAGATCGTCGCGTCCATGTGCGACCTTGCGGTGAGTCTAGTTACGGAGGGTTGTCATGGGTCATCTCAAAAGCTTCCGCCCTGGCCACATGCCACGGTCCGGTGTTGCGACAACACAAGTACTCGCCTGGCACCAGGATCGCCAGGCGTGGGCAGAGCAGCAGCCAGTCACCGCGGCATTGGCGGAGCCTCTGATAATCGTGGCTGTGGAAGAACCATGGCTCACCACGGCCACTACCGACGGCCGCCACATGCTCTTCGATCCGGCCTGGAGTGCTGAGCTTAGCGAGCTTCAGCGTCACCAGGTTCAAGAGCACCTAGTCTGGCACGCGGCAGCCGGTGACTATCGGCCACGCAATGTGTGGGATCCACGCCGCTGGCACCTTGCCTGCGACCATGCCGTCAACACACAATTGCTGCAGCTGGGTGCGGAGCTCCCCACCGACGCAGTGCTATTTCCCCGTGCCGTTTCATGGCGGCGAAAGGAAGTATACGACTGGCTGTCCAGCCATCCCTTTCCCGAAAGGGAGCAGAGCGCCGATCAGCTTGCCTGGCAGATCCAGGCCATCTTCCCCACGGCTGATCTACTCCAGCTGGACGATGCGTGGCGCCAGCATATCCTCGCCACGGTGAAGCAATTTCTGGGGTCAGCGTGGCTTCCTGACCCCGTCGCCGCCTGGCTGCTTGGCCGCAGGTGATTTACTTCCCCATTTCGCTTAGGCTGGCCCTTTTGTTTCTGATCAGCGACACGACACGGAGCGTCCATGTCTGAAATTCGCGACACCCTCTTCCGCTACCTGGCCATGTTGCAGCTAATCCCACGCAGCCCCGGACGAATCAGCACCCCGGTTCTTCTGGAGAAGCTCAACGAACGAGGGTTCAGCATCGACACTCGCTCCCTGCAGCGCGACCTTCGTGACAAGCTGGCCATGCATTTTCCGCTGGGCTGCGACGACAGCGAGAAACCCTACCGCTGGTATCTCGACCGTGATTTCCACTGCAACCTGCCGGCACTAGATGTGCCAAGCGCACTTACCCTGGTGCTGGCCGAGGAGTACCTCAAGGGGCTCCTCCCGCCCGTGGTAATTGGCCAGCTCTCCCCACAGTTTCGCGACGCCCGCAAGCTGCTCGACGATCTGGAGCGAAACGGCCTGAGCCGCTGGGCACGCAAGGTTCGCGCCATTCCCAACGGCAAGGCACTGATTCCGGCACCGCTCAGCGAAGCCACCTGGCAAACGGTCTCCGAAGCTCTGCTGACTCAGCGAGCCATCGATGTCAGCTACCTCTCGCGCAGCAAAGAAAAGGAAAAAAAGTTCACTCTCCACCCACAGGGACTGGTCAGCCGCCACAGCGTGACCTACCTGCTGGCCACGGTGAACGACTACACGGACGTTCGCCAGTTCGCCCTGCACCGTATCGAAGAAGCATGCCTCAGCGAGGCCGGCTGGAATGACGCCGGAGACTTCAACCTGGATGACTACATCGCGGCCGGCGCCTTCGGCTACCTGCAGGGCAAGTCACCCTTGACCCTGGTGGCCAATGTCGCCCCCCAGGTGTCCTGGCTGCTGAGCGAGACGCCGCTTGCCGAGGAACAACGACTCACGCCGCTCCCAGGCAGCGGCTGGCAACGCCTGGAAGCAAAGGTGCACGACGATCAGCAGACCCTCTGGTGGCTGATGGGCATGGGCGCCAATGTAGAAGTCCTGGCACCCGCCTCCTGGCGCAGCGAGATTTACGCGGCAGCCAAGGAAATTGTCGAGCGGGGAGAGCATCCCAATAAGTGACGACACCCAAACACTTTCGAGAGGCACAATTGCGCCCGAACCCATCTTGGCTAGACTTCCAGGCACGTTATCAAAACCACTCACTCATCTGCCCGTACCCGAAGACGAATGCCAGCTTGCGGGCTCGAGTCAGGCTGACGTAGAGCAGTGCGCGTTCCTCGTTCTCGCGCTGGCGGCGAGTCACGGCGTCGGCGGCAGAGTTGACCACCGGCGCCAGCGGCACCAGGCCGCGGTTCGCCGAGGCAACGAAGACCGCATCGAACTCTAGGCCCTTCACTCGGTGCATGGTGGCCAGGTTGAGCTCTCCGTCAGGAGTGGCAGCGCTGCGGCCATCGAGCTGATGGCAGGGCTGCCGGCGGCTCTCCAGGGCGGCCTTCAGCTCCCCCAGTTCCCGGTGGGTGCGGGCAATCACGCAGCACGCCTCGGTGCCCAGACCGTGGTTGCTGATAGCGGCCAGGATAGCCTCGGCCTGTTCGTCCATTGAATCGAAGACGCGCACCTCCGGCGCGGGCCCGTGCATCAGAGAGTGGTAGAACTGCTGGGAGTCCTGGCCGCCATCCAGATCATCCACCTCCACCCCTTCCAGGATGCTCACTGCCAGCTTGCGGGTCTCATCTGTGGTGCGGTAGTTCACCTTCAGGCGTGCGCTGCGCCCGCGGATATCGATGCCGCACTGCCCCAGCACCACCTTGTTCTTGCCATAGATGCGCTGGTGGCCGTCCCCGACGATGAACAGATCGTTGGGTACCGGTGGCACCAGGGCACGCAACAACATGAAGGCCTGGGAGCCCATGTCCTGAGCCTCGTCCACAATCACTGAGCAGAGGTTCGGGCGCAGGTTCGGGTTAGCCTCCAGCAGCTCCCGGGCGTCGCGGTAGACGTCATCGGTCTCCTTGAGGTGGTTGCTGGCCAGCAGGTGGCGGAAGCGCTCGAAGACCGGCCAAATCTCCACCCGCTGCTGGCGATTGAGGCGCGTGCCACGGCCGATCCGCGAGGCGCGCTTGTATCCGTCCAAGCTCTGGATCGACTGTGGCTGGATCACCCGAGCCCACTCTTCCTGGAAGAAGGCGAGCCCAAGATCGGTGGTGGCCGGCTTCTCCGCATAGGCCTCTTCCCAGAGACGCTTGTGCTGCTGGGCATCGAGCAGCAGGCCGTAGTCGTACCCCTGCTTCTTTAGGAAGCTGACCACCCAGGCATCCAGGTTGAGCACCTCGATGCGCTCCAGCGCCTGCCGGGAGCAAATCTTGTTGAGGTTCTGGCGGATATCCGCCGCCAGATTGCGGGTAAAGGTGGTAAAGAGCACCTTGCTCTGTTTTTCGCCAGACTGGGCGCTGTTGGCGAAATTCTCGGCCAGCCACTTGGCCCGATGCATAGCCACCACCGTCTTGCCGGTGCCTGCGCCGCCCAGCACGCGCACCGGGCCGTTCTTCTTCCCCTCGGCCAGGCGCCGCTGGGCCGGGTGTAGGAAGACCCGCCACTTCTCGATGGACTGGTTGAGCACCTCCTGCAGCGCCTGCTCGTTGTCGGCCACGGTGAAGCGCGCCTGGGACTCCGGCCGCGCCAGGGCTGTCGCGTAGTCCTCGGTATCCACCGCCTCTGGGGCGGCGGGCACCACCTCGGCATAGGCCTCCTCAAAGCTGGCCCCCGCCATCAGCATGAAGAGTCCCTCGTAGGCGTCGGCGGGAATCTGCTCGCTGTGGTAGGCGCTATCAAGGTCCGCCTCGATCGTCATGCTGCGCACCAGGGGCAGCGCCTCCTCGGGAACGCCCAACTGCAGCAATTGGCGGTCGCGAATGGTATCGAAGAGTCCCGGCAGCGCCGACGCGGCTGACCGGGTGGGAGCGGCCTCCTCCCGGCGCTCCTCTACCGTGAACACCTGCAGGCTACCGGTATTGGGGTTGATCTCCACCTTGCGCTTGGCGGCCCAGGCATAGGCTGCCTCGTGGTGGTCCACGTAGAGCATCAGGTAGAGGTCTTCCTTCTCGGCGGCGGCGAGGATGATACGCACATCCTGATTGGCACGAATCGAGCGCAGCTTGCCGTCCTTGTAGGCGGTCAGCTTCTCGTAGTGCAGGCCGCCGTGCTGCGGGTCCTGCTGAAAGAGCATCACCGCCTTGTTGGCCTGGCTCTGCTCGTTCGGGGTTAACTTGAGCAAGCTGTCGAAGTACTTTTCCGAGAACGCCACGCTGACCATATCAGGCTCCTGATTCCAATCCGTTAATAACCGCGACCAGTTCGTCAACATCGGTTAGGACGCGCCAACCCCTGGCCTCCAGGTAGGGCTTGATGGCCAGCTGCTCCTCGTCATCCTCAAGTAGGAAGGCGATCTGCGACGCCTCGAAGATGAGCTCCGCAAGGCCGACGACCTCCTCAGCTTCGTTGACCACATCTTCACCCACCTGCGGAACTTCCGGCCAATCGACCTGCCGCCCCCGCAGCGCCTCGGCCAGCCCTGCATCCAGATAAGCGTACCAGGCCGGCTCTGGAGACACTGCCGGCTGTTCGTCAGCGGCGGCGCGGCGCTCGGGCCAGAGCAGCCCGGCGGCGATGCCGCTGTTGCGGGACTCGGGGGTCCAGGCATACATCAGCGGCAGGAACTGCAACAGGTTCACCGCCGCCCAGAAACACTGCCAGGAGTACCGCGCGCCCTCCTCGCTGCCCACGCGATGTTTACCAGGCGCCAGCGCGTAGGAGACCGACACCATGGCGCTGTCGAGGTCGAAGCGCTTGACCAGTCCCTCTCCGGCCAGAAGCCGCAGTACCATGGCCGCGGCGCCCTGGTCGTGGTTGAGCTCCACGGCACCAGCCAGCGCTACCGGTTGCGGGGTGTGGTCGGTAAAGGCTGCAGGCAGACCGTGGAGCGAGTCGATCACCTGCTGCTTTATGGCCGGGTCGGCCAGGGCGCTTGCCGGCAGGCACTGCAGCACGAAGAGCAGGGCATGCCGGGCCAGTGTCTCGGGCTGCTGATCCGCCAAAAAGCCCATCAGCAGCTCGAAGGTCGACTGGCCGAGGTGCTGGGCCGGGTTGTTCACGCCGCCGAGCTTAGCCAGCCCGGCGATGGCCGCATGGTGCTGCTCCGGCGAGGTCATGCCCGCCGGCAGCGGCACATCCATGGCCTTGTCGCCCATCACCTGGTTGACGTCGTACCAGTTGAGGCTCCACACCACGAAGCCTGCATGCCTGAGTGCCTGGCGCTTTAGCAGGTCATCGCTGGCCTTGTCGGCATGGAACCGGTAGCCATCCAGGAACACCGCCACAGGTGCCAGGCCGCTGCGTACCGGCCACAGCACGAAGTCCGGTCGGCTGGCGAACTGCACCCCCTGGGCCCGTCCCAGGTCGACCTGGGGCTCCATCTCGTAGGCCAGCTCGCCGATGGTCAGCCGGTAGCCGTGCTTGCCGCGGATCACATCCTGTGACACCCGCACCCGCTGCTGGCCCACGCATTCATGGCCGGAGAAGCGCGCCAGCGCCTCGGGGAAACGCGCCTCCAGCTCGCTGTCGATCCAGGGGTTGCCGGAGAGCGCGCTCAGCCCCTGCTCATCCTGCACCCACTGGTGCCCCCCCTCCACGATCTCCTTGAGCATCTCCAGGGCCAGCGCCTTGCTGGTGCTCTCCATGCCGTAGGCGTTGCGGTACTCCAGCAGGCAGCGGTAGCAGCCATCCATGGTGTTGTCGTAGCACTCACAGGCCTGCATCACCGCATAGGCCAGGCGGAACACCTCCTGCATATGCTCCGCCCTGCTGAGCAGCTCATGCAGGTAGCCGGTGCCGCCGGGCACCGAATCGTAGAGCACGATGAAGTGGCGCCGCTCGTCGGTCTCGCCGATGGGCTCGCTCTGGTAGGCCACTCGCAGATGGTCCACCTTGCCGCCGAAGCGCCGCTTCAGGCCCAGCTGCAGCGCCGCCACGAAGGAGTTCACCTGCTCCTCGGTGCCGCCGCTGGAGAGCCTGGGCAGCAGGATGCGCAGCGCCTCGGAGGCGAACCGCCGATAGAGATAGAGGCAGTTCTCGATGCCATTGTCCTCTTTCCCATTGGGCAGCGTCTTCGGCCCCTTGGCGTAGCGGCACGACTTCAGGTGGGCGGGCTCGTGCTTGCCGGCGGCGGCCGCCCGGGTCTGCACCGAGCCGCACTCCCGGCAGATCGGGAAGCCGGCGCGCTGGAGCTCCTCGCCGGCCACCTCGAAGGCCATCTCCTCCCCCTCCCGGCGGCCGAAGTTCACCTCCAGGAAGCGGGCGCTGCGGATGAACTCGAAGCCGAAGGGGCGCTCCTTGTCGTCCAGCACCCAGGTGATGGTGATGTCCGACGGGTCGAAGTCGATCAGCATCTGCTTGTTGAAGAAGACCGGCTCGCGGTCGTCGGAGCGGTCATCCAGCTGGGCGTCCCGGGCATTGGTGAAGGCGTAGACCTGGGTCATCTTGAGCATGCTGGTGCGCGCGCTCTCGTCGCCCCAGCGGTTGGTGTGGCAGCGCGGGCAGGTGCGGTCGTTGAAACCGGCGGTGGGGTCATCGGCCGGGGCCGAGTAGTGGCAGCGAGGGCAGAAGCGCCACTGCTGGATGTTGCGCCCCTTGGCGGTCTCCACCCGGGAGACCCTCACCTTGCGGTTGCCGGCGTAGAAGACCGCCTCCGGCGCCAGCTCGGTGAGTGCCGCCTGGGCCGGGCGCTGGTACTCGTACTCCCGCTTGACCAGCTCGCGCTTGATATCGCCCTGGGCACCGCCCGCCTCGGCACTCGCGCCGCCGCCGCTCTCTCCACTCCGCTCGGTGCGGAAGATCACCGAGTGAAGGGTCGCCCCCTCCTCCGGGAAGGCGTAATTGGGCAAGAGCCCTTCATCGGTGAAGAAGTTGAGCGTCTCGCGTTTGTTGAGCCTGATACGCAGGCTGCGGTAGCCCGCCACCTCCCGCCCCAGCTCGGCGATCTCCGCCTGGGTATGCTCATCCTGGGGGCGCTGGCGCAGCTTCTCCAGCTGGCGGTCCAGCTCCCTGATGGTGGTGGCCATGCGGCTGCGCTCGTCGGCCACCAGCTTGAGCCGGCCCAGCAGGTAGAGTTCCAGGCGGTCATCGATGTGCTGGGGCCCGCCGAACAGATACTGACGCAGCAGCTCCAGGTCGTCGCCGCCGAGCTCGGTGGCCACGTGGCCGGCGAAGCCGTCCCAGATCTCCTGCATGTTCTGCTTCATGAAGGCCAGCAGCGTATAGGGAAAGCGCTCCTCCTGGGCCTTCTCCACCGCATCCAGCACCGGCTGCATGGTCTGGGGAATCTGGTTTTCACCCCTGGCGCTGCGGGTCCAGCAGTCCATGGCGTAGGCCAGCAGCTGGCGGCGCAGCACGTGGCGCGCCTTGAGGAACACCGCCGGCGGCTCCACCGGGGTATCCAGCATGCGCCCCGGGTCGGCGTAGAAGACCAGGTCGTGGGGGCGGCCGTTGGCCACGGTCAGCACGAAGGCGTTGCCGTCGCGGCGCCCGCCCCGGCCTACACGTTGCAGGTAGTTGGCCTGGGCCGGAGGTACCGAGCAGAGCAGCACGCTGGAGAGGTCGCCGATGTCGATGCCCATCTCCAGGGTCGGGGTGGCCGAGAGCAGGTTGTACTCCCAGGGTTTCTTGCCATGGATAAAGCTGTCCTCCACGCGAATACGCTCGCTGGCGGCCAGCAGCCCGGTGTGCTCGTGGGCGATCACCCGGTGGATCTCGCCATCACGGTAGAGCCCGGCGTAGAGGGAGTCCCGCACCGGCACCGGGGTCTCGTAGGCCAGCTCCGGGCGGGCGGCGCTGAGCAGGGGCAGCCCCAGCCAGGCCTCGGCGTGGGCTGCCGGCACATGCATGGGGCGGTAGCCCGGGCACTCCACCCCCTGCACCGCCGTGGTGATGGTCAGCGCCTCCGGCCGCAGGGACCAGAGCCGCACGCCGCGCTCGTTGGCCTCCTCGTTCAGCAGGCCGCTGTCGCGCAGCGCCGAGAGCGCCGCCGCCAGCACCTGCTCCAGCTGCTTGCGATCCACCAGGGTCTCCGGGTTCAGGCAGGCCAGCCAGCGCTCGTACCAGGATTGCGCCGCACTGGCCTGGCAGAGCACCTCGTAGCCCTCCCCCTTGGCGGTGGCCGGGTAGCGCGGCCGCGGTGACCCCGGGCCGATGGGCGGCACATAGCTCAGAAAGCTCAGCAGGTAGGCCTTGCCGAACTTCTGGCGATAGCCGGCCAGGTCCTCCAGCCCCAGCGCCCCCTGAGCGACCAGGTGCTGCATCATCCCCAGCATGAAGCCCTCGGCCGGCCGAGCCTCGATTCGGTACCCCAGGGTGTTGTCTACCGTCTCGGCCCAGGCGGCGGCGGCCTGGCGTACCGGCTCAAGGGGCCAGGCGAGCGCCGCTATCCCCAGCCGATTGAGCGAGCGCCCCACCTGGGAGCGCCAGCCCAGATCCTCCAGGGCCTGCCACAGCATCCGCTCGCGGATCAGCCTGAGCAGCGGTGCCGGCTCCTTCACCTCGCCGGACTGCTCGAAGAACTCGAAGTCGCCCCGGTAGCGCTTGTCCGGCGGCATGAATTCACGCAGGTAGTCTGACAGTGCCAGACGCCCCTGCCCGCCTCTCTCTCGCTCCCCCTCGGCCGAGGCCATCCACCAGGCCTCGAAGCGCGCCGGCAGTTCAAGCAGCGGAATCGGTTCATTGCTGCCCTCCAGCAGCTGGGTCAGCGCCATGCGCACGTTGTTCTGCCAGGTGCGGGCGGCGAAGAAACCGGCACGGTGGGTGGCATCCTGGACCGAGTCGCTGAAGGTGAGCAGCTTGCGGTCGTCGTTGTCGCGGCTGCTGAAGAGCCGATGGATGGCCACCGCGCTGAGGCTTGCCGCCCGGGCACCGAACACCACCAGGGCGGAACGCGCCGAACACCAGGGGCAGTCGTGCTCGTGGATCACCTTGTTGACACTGCCCCGCTTCACCTCCTTGAGCTGCTGGGGCTTGCTAACCCGCACCAGCGCATCGGCACCGGCCTGGCACCCCCGACATTCGGCCGTGCTATCCACCTGCGCGGTAGTGCCGCACTCCCGGCACACCTTGAAGTGCTCCAGACGCATGCCCGCCGGCGACTGCGCCTCGCCCCGCTGCCAGGGCAGCAGCAGCGCGGTTTCCGGCTGCTGACCGAAGAAGGCGGAGTAGATCGACTGAAGCTCCGTCTCCACCACCTGGTCGGTTGGGTGGCTCATCTCCATGCGGGTCAGCCAGGCGGTACCGTGGCACTCGCGGCACTGCACCAGGGGCAGGCGTACCCGACGCTGGTCCTTGGGCGGCTTGTCGTCACCGAAGGAGAGCAGCGGCGGCGGGCGGTTGGCGTCGGCATTCTCTTCTGGAATCTCCGGAGAGCCTGTGGGCGCCCCAGGCTCGCGCAGGGTGCCCACGATACGGCGCAGCTCCCGGGACCAGAGCTGCAGGCGCAGCTGCACGAAGGGGCGGCCAACCGCATCGCGGGCATGGGCCATCAGCGAGAGCAGCGCGATCAGGGCGAGCTCCGGCTGGCGCTGGAAGCGGGCGGGAACAAGCCCCGCCAGGCGCTCAGCCAGCTCGCGGAAGGTGGGTGTGCCCGGGCTCAGCTTGATCTGGCGCAACAGGTTGGCCAGCTGGCCGTGCTGCTTGAGCTCCCGGCCCAGGGCGATCCGGCAGGCATCATCCATCAGGTCGCCTTCCGGTGCCTTGCTGAAGTAGAGCTCATAGGCCTTGTGCAAGTATGCCGAGAGCCCCTCGCGCAGCGCGTCTCGAAGCGCCTCCGGGCCGACCTCGGGGTTGGGCGAGAGAAAGGCGATATTGTCGAGGAAATCTGAGTCGCCCTGGCGCTGCTCGCTGATCACCGCCTCGCGGCCGAAGGGGCTGGAGAAAATATCCGAAGCGTAGTGCAGAAGCCCCTCGACGCTCTCCTCGCCCCCCAGGGTGGCGGAGGTGCCAACGCAGATCAGCTGACCAGGCGTCATCTCGAAGCGGGCGCGCAGGCGACGGATCAGCAGCGAGAGATCGGTACCCTGGGCGCCATCGAAGGTGTGCAGCTCATCTACCACCAGGTAGCGAAGGGTCTCCGGTCCGTTGTAGGCCCACAGCGGCTGATCCTTGGGGCGCATCAGCAGGTAGTCGAGCATCTTGTAGTTGGTGAGCAGCACATCCGGCGGGTTCTGGCGCAGCACCTCCTTGTCGGTGATCAACTGCTGCGGCCCCATGGTCTGGGAGCCCCGGGCATCTCCGCCCACGAAGAGACCGACGCGCAGCCCCTTGAGCGCCGGCTGGCCGTGAATCACTTCGGCGAATCGCTTTGCCTGATCCGTGGCCAGGGCGTTCATGGGGTAGATAACGATCGCCTTGATGCCCGGCGCCGCCGCACGCTGGCAGTGGTCCAGCACCGGATAGAGGAAACACTCCGTCTTGCCCGAGCCGGTGCCGGTGGCCACCAGGGCATTAGCCGCCGCCTCGCTGGAGACCAGCCGTCGCCACGCCTGCTCCTGGTGGGCATAGGGCGGGTGCTCAGTCTCGAAGCCGGGAAAGAAGTCCCGCCCGGCGCCGCCGGTAAGAAACGGCAGCCCCACCGACACATAGGGCCCCTTGAGGAAGGCCTCTCCATCCTGCTGCTCCTCCACGAGGCGGCGGAACTCGTCCTTGAACGGGGCCGTTTCGGTTTCATAACCGGTGACAATGAATTCGCGCAGCGCCGCGGCAACTTCACTGGCTAGCAGGCCAGGGATCATAGAGTTAAATCTCCAAATCGGTTGCGACAAGACCAACCTAACGAAAAGGTCCTCAAAAGAAAATAAAATCCTTGCCTACAGCGTACTATCGCTCTCATGGTCGTAACTATTACATGCAGTCTATAGGTCATCCAGCGCACTGGATTAAAAACAGCCGCATCTGCCTCCCTGCGTAAGGCCCCAATAGCAGTAACCCGCACCATCAGCTGAGCGGATTCATTGATAGCGCATCTTTATCCATCTGTGAATCACCATCACAAGGCAGATCTTATTTCATGAAAATTCTCAAGGGCTTCATGCACACTAAAGACCTTCCAGCCCCGTGACCTTGCAAATACCCGGTCCTCTTCATCTATAGCAATACCAACCTTGTTTCTTGACCATGCAAGCTCAAGCATACCTTTGATCTCCCCTTGATCATCGTCAAGGTCAAGCCCAACCTCAGGGATTGGAATCTGGTCGGTGCGGGACTGCTCGATAAAACCCCTCAACCCTGAGTCCGCCAGGTCCATCACTTGTTGCCAGCTGTCGGGATTATTAAAGTGCTGTTCATGACGTAATCGCGAAATAGTCTGTCGATCAGAATGGGATACATACATCCCCTGATGGAAAGCCTCCTTGCTGTGACAGGCCGCACAAAGCGCCTTCAGGTTACCCAGCTGATTATCGCTCTTTACACCATTAACATGATGCACATGGAGAAGCCGAGGATGGCTATTAAGTAATACACCACACTTCTCACAAACGTAATTTTGGTTCTGACGATATGACCGTGAGATCTCAGCCCAGTCATGGGTGTAACCTTCCTCCTCACCCATCTTGCGTCGAGGATGGTGAGAGAAGAAGGAACTATAGCTCTGAAAAAATTCGTCAAGATCAAAAGCCAAGAAAGCCGAATAATCACCCGGCTTTCCATAACCTTTGTAATTCAAATATTTCAGGCAATTCTTGCAGACCTTTAGTTCGGCATTTCCCTCGACGGGCTGACGAGAAATATAATCATAGCCCGTGATATGAAACTTACCCGTGATATCGTTAGTTACTACATACCGCTCAAAGCGGCCCTTGTTCCTCATGTCGCGAATGGTTCTGCACTCAGCAACATGGTACTTTTTCCCCTTTTCGGGATTGATCAAGGCTTCCTGAACTTGGGAACCGTGATCTTGAATGTAAAGTAGAACCTGCCTTCCACGATAAGATAGCAGGCCATCTTCAGTATCAAGCTCGTCGATGCCTCCCAGCTCAATACCTTCAGCGCCAAGCTGATCCTCCCAAGGCTCACGCTCAAGATCAAGGACAAAGTCGTCCTCAACTGGCGGCCCCATTCTATTGGCAGCAGCAAAGAGTTCACTGAAATCAATGTTCAACTTCATTAGCTACCATCCAGAATCTGCCGAATTTGAGTTTCGGCATTGGTAATAACTCTGAAGGTGACGCGTCTTGAGCGATCGGGGTCCTCGTTCCCCTCCTCATCCAGGATAAGGCGAGATGATGAGAAGCCGACTGCGGCTACATTCGACTTGATCCACTCCTGCTGATCGCTTACCTCATGAAGATTGTAAAGGTAGTCGAGAACAGAGCGCGTCCTGCCCTGCGAAAGCTCCATATTATTGAAATAAGCTTCAGCATCAGTTGAGCCGGCAGCCCATATACTGCTAGTGTGCCCCTCTATTCTGACTTCGTTGAGAGAGTCTGAAAAATTAAAAAGTATAGAGAGATAACGTGGAAAAAAATCCTCCAGGATATCCTGAAACCTTGGGCGCAGCGCCACAGAGCCTGTAGCAAAAAGCACGTCAGGCGACTGAAACGTAAAGGCTAGTGTTTCATCATCGACATTGGCATCCCACGTATCAAGATCATCTTGAAACTCTTCTACCAAGGCCTCATAGATAGCAACCTGATTCTCTTGATAAGCCACGGCGACCTCCTTGATCCGATCACGCTCCAGAAGAGCGTGACGCATCAAGGCGATGGAGATGAAAAGAAACACCATCATCAACCCAGCCATCAGATCAGATACGGAAAGCCAGTGGTGTTCATCACCACTGCCTCCGCTACTACCTTTCCCAAAAAGTTGCCTTAATTGACTCATCAGTTGTACTGCCCACTGTTAGCCGATTGAACAACTTGCTGCATTTGCTGAGTAAGCTGCCTGTAGTCGTTGGTGAAACGGCTTGAAATCTGGCTTAGCGCTTGCCCCATCTCGGTCATCACACGCTGCAGCTCCTGCTGCATGCTATCATCAATGGCCTTGAGCTGAGAATTGACGCTATCACCAGTGCGTTGTACGGCCTGACGCATCACACCATCCATCTGCTGGAAAGCCTCGTTCATCTGGCGTGTCTGCATACCGGTCATTTCATCCACAGAACGCGCCAGGCGCTGCTGCATCTGGTCAATGCTCTCATTCACCTGAGTCTGAACCGCACGAATATGCTGTTCTGTCTGCTTACCGGCATCGGCCAGCGTCTGGCTAAGCGCCTGACTTTCCTTGGACAGAACATTGCCCATATTGCGTACATGGCTATTTACATCCTTAAGGGCCTCCTCCAACTGCTCAGTAATTTGCTCGGAGGTTGAGGCAAGAGTATCTGATGACTTGTTAAGATTTCGAGCAACATTATCAAAGTTCTGATTGACAGACTCAGAGCCCTGAATAAGAACCTCAGTTGCTTTGGCAGCACCGTCTCGAATCTTTTCAGCTGCATCCATAGCGCTGCTCGACAAGTCCTCTCGAAGCTTCTCAACACCTTCTTGCGTGGTACTCTGAAATTTTCCGAGGAACTCCTGAAGCATAGTGTCATGTGATTTAATATAGCTATCCGAGTCATCTAGAAGCTTCTTGTAGTGATCGCTTGCACTCTGAGCAGCACCAGATACATCGCGCACCGTATGCTCCACCTGTTCACGAATGGTCGGAACGGCTTCGACGGCTGCATCTCGCATTCCCTTGAATGCTTCCAAGTGATTGGTTAACTCATTGAGCTGGTGGCGAGTAGTCTCCAGCAGAGTCTTCAAACCTTCCATGGTATCGGGGATGGCACCCGCTTTCTCGCTGATATGGGCAACAGACTGCTCTGTCTGAGTGATGGCTTTTACACCATATTCGTACTGCGCTTTCATATCTTCTAACTGACCGCGGTAATTTTCCTGCCACTCCACAAGCTTCTGCACAGAAGCATCCAGGGCCTTGAAATTTTCGCCAAACTGCTCAGTTAGATTTTTATTGAAATCAACAATGACTTCCTTCAGTGCGTTGATCACGGTCTCTGTAGCAGAGCGTGAGAGCATTTCGGCAAAATCTTTAAGCTGCTGTTCAAGGTCCTGAGTAAAGCGTTCAAAGCGCTCAGACTGCTGGTCGGAATTCCTATGAAGCTCAACCATTACATCTAGCTGTTTCTTACCTGTCTCCTCAATCAAGCCCAGCTTATCTCCAAGATCACGGTTATCGGTACGAAGCAGTTTCAATTGAGATACCAAGGAGCTATCCTCATCGCCTGCGATGGCATGGCGAAGCTTCTCAAGGCTTTCAGACTGGGCCTGAAGAGAAGCATGAATATCCTCAGGGCCGACTTCGTCAGGGCCAACACCTTCGACAGACTTTGGTTGAACAAAGGGAAAACTGGTCGTTACCACCTTGTAGGCTATTGCTGCTGCCATCCCGAGAAGGCTGGTCATGAATGCAGTCTGCAGGCCTTCAAGCAGTAGCGCGATGCTGCTATCGATATCCGAGGGATCGAAATGCATCAAACCGATAACGATACCGATAAAGGTACCTAATATACCTAATGACGTCAGCAGGTTGGGCGCATAATGAGTGAACCCTCGCATACGATCCGTCTTGTAGCAGAGAATTGCGCCTACAAAAGCAATGATAATCAGCCAGAAAAACAGGAAGGTCACTCCCTGCGCCTCTTGGCCTCTCAGGAAACTTTCAAGTGCAGCTGCAGGATTCATAAAAATCTCCGAATCTCATGGTTTATCTAGAAAATTCATCAGAAAAAATAGCGTACTCATTTATCGCGCTTGACATTTCATCAAATCTTTCACGCACACCCTTATCTTTATAAGCTCGAAAGAAGGAGACCCAAACTTTGGGTCTTACCAAGAGGCCAAGAATAAAAGCAATCCTACAAATTCGGCCATCAGAATATCTAGCAACCCCTAAAAAAACACCATTCCAGAGCCAGACTGAAATTTCACCACTTCCACGAGACAAAAAACCTTCAACTATCTTTCTTCCGTCGCCCAAATAAACTTTTTGAGCCATCCTCGAGGCTGACTGATCAACATCAATCTCTATCAATGTAGTTCCATCTTCTCTAAACAGTGCACAACGACCATCTGGTCTGCCGTTCTGATAGCACATCCTCTTCCATAGCCCACCATTTTCGTACCAATACTCCGAAACTCCGTGGAAAGTACCGTCATATTTTCTTATGACACTCTTTTGGCGACCGGATGAGAACTCTTCCAATATCACTTCATATCTCAATTTCTCAATTTCAACAACATCAGTGTTAATCTCACCAATTCTCTTTCTTGAATCCTCAGCCAAAGCTTTATCAGACATTTTTTCAGCTAAGCAAGCAGTCAATAAATAATCTGATCTCAGCGCATTAAGTGCACGAATCTTCGATGCTGGCGACCAGTTTCCCGAATTCTCTAGAGATCGCCTTTGGGATTTTATTCTAGCAACAACACATGCAATTTCAGCCCAGCCGTCCTCAGCAAGTAAAGCTTCGAGCTTTGATGAAATGCTCCGACGATCAAAGTCACTAACCTCAGGGAGGGCCCGCTGGTATGCTTCGACCAGCTGTCTTCTAACTTCACCAAGCTCAGGCGAAGGTGCCTTATGATTTTTCAAGCTACGCAGCTCAGTCTCGAGCCGATAGCACTCAGACTTAAGGACTAAAACACCGGCGCCTTTATTCAGCTCTTCAGCTGCAAAAGTCAGCAGCTCTACTCCCTTACTGACGGTTCCAACAGTCGCTTTTGTGGTTCTTCTCAAATCACCAAAAAATGACATCTAGCATTCCTCAGAGAAACGACCTTGATATTTTTCACAACCATCAGTGTACAAATTAAATTAATCAGATTTTTTAAGTACAGTGCCACGGCTCCCTCGGAATTCGATGCCGAGACGATATCCACATGATCATAGCCACGGTTCTTGAGGTTCTTTTCGCGCCAGCAGTTGTTGACGCCACAGGCGAGATAGATTGTGAATGAGATTAGGGTGGCCAGGGCACCGATGGCGGAGTCGACAGGAAACATGGCGAGCACGATCACGGCGACCAGCACGCTGCCACCAAGGCTCCACATCTCCTTGATCATGGCCCAGGTGGGACGGAAGAAGCCTGGCCGAGACCAGCCCTGCTTGACGGCTTCGTGCCGGCTCTCGGGGTAGTGGTAGACCTTATACTCCTTCATGTCGTCCTCCGCCATCGATGGGCGCCGTACAATGGCGGCGCCCTTTGCACATCTACAGCTCACGGCTGCATTTGCCATTTGCCGCCAGGTCGAGCTTGCTTACTTCCCGCATGCCACTCTCTTCGTCGTGTTGACGCATGTTGGCACCGCCAACAAAAGCACCCATGCGGATGTACTGCTCGACGAAATAGTTGTTTCCAGCCTCGGCGAACAGGGTCATGGTGTTGTGCGAGAACTCCGATTCAGTCGCAATCTCATGCTCCTGGCCGCCTTCCAACTGGTGGTAGAAGATGATACCGCGGGCGCTTTCACCGATGCATTCGCCATTGATCCAGATGTCCTTCTTCAGGGCGGCACCAAAGGGAGTGTCCTTGCGGAACACATAGACCCCCGCCTTCCCACCGTCCGGGTAGGTAAACTCCTTGGCGGCGGCCGACTCCTGCTGAGGCGCCATGTTGACGGAGGCACAGCCAGTCATGATGGCCAGGAGCGCGAGCGCTGCGATGGTCTTGATCAGCTTCATTTCAGTTCCTTTCTTGCTTTTTTATGGCAGCGCTTGGCTGCCTTCCTTGACCGCAACCATCTTGACCACGGCATTTGGCTCGTGCCAAATTCCTCATGACCGATTACAAATGTCAGTGTTTTCTGCTCTTACCAAGGCCATAAGCCCCACCTTGATAGACCTTCGCTCTGTCGAATACATCCTCCGAGTATTCATACTCTGGCTTTATCTCAATGTTTTTCTTTTTAGCACTCACGCTTGAGTCGACAGAAGCGCTTTCTTGCTTGAGCCTCCCATGAACCTGAAGCAACTCCATGTGCACCTTGTTGAAGTGCTTCTTGACGTTTGTGGCTTTTAGAGTTGCGGAACAGACAGGGCATGTCACAGTCTTAGTCTTGCGATTCGGCTGGTTAAACATTGAAAGTCTGTCGACTTCTTTTCGCCAGTCGACCTCCGGCTTCTTTCTCGGCTTTTTAGCTAAGGGTGATACAGCTGGCTTTTCGCGATACTGTACCTTTATCACCTCGTCATAATACCAGAAATGTGCCGAATCCGGATCTTTCGGGCGAATGCCATGCTTTTTCAAAAGGTGGTTCGCAGTAGAGGCCTTAGTCAAGAGCTTCCCACACTGCCAGCACTTGTAGTATTTCTTGTTGACTTTTACCTTTCTCGGCCCTTCTGATTCGTAGTCAGCGGGCCTCCAACTGGTAGCGTTAACCTTGCCAACTTGTGGTTTCCTTTGCGCATCAACAAACTCTTTCTTTCTCTGTTCTTCGTAGGAATCCGCCAGGCTCGGTGCAGCCCCACCCCGTGCAGCGCTACCGGCAGATCTTGAAGAACTACCCTCCCCATGCACCTTCCTGACATGCTTGCTCAAGTTCTTCTTGTTCAGCGCAACATCACAAACCGGGCACTCCGTCATCTCGGGAGCCGTATGTGATGTTCGAGGGTTGGCGGGCACATGCAGAGCATCAGACATCATGCACTCTCCTTCTCAAAAGTCCCCCATGCCACCCGATAATCCTCCTCCCGATCCGGGCGGAAGAACGGGGCCTTGTATTCCACGGTGGTTTCCCAGGGGCTGTCGGGGAGGGTGTCGTCTTCATAGGTCTTGCGGACGACACCTTCCTGGATTTCCTTCATGTCCTCCCAGCCGAGGGCGATGCCGTAGTTTTGTGAAGTGTCGGTACGCTCGGGGGATTCGATGGAGTAGTGGGTGACCTTCTTCAACTCGGCTGGTTTGGCCTTGCGGGACAGGCCGACGCCGACGAGGCCCTTGCTGGGGATGAAGACAATGCAACCGTTCTGATCGTGGGGCAGCTCGGTTGCGAACTTGTGGATGTCATCACCACTGAGCCCGGATAAAATCCCTTTTCGACCATTTCCAGTAGGAGAAAAATCCAAATTAGTCACTTTCAATCCCCGAGCTATCTTCCATTTCAGGCTCAAACGACCAACGTTTCCCCGCAAAGCTGATCAAGCGGTCTTCAATTCGATCTATCAGCAAGACATATTTGTTAAAACGTTGTGCATCCTGCACATCCGAACTAACCGGCTTTGATGCTTCGCCAAAGACCTTATTGAAATCATTAATCACTGCGGCGGTTTGGGCCAAGACCGCTCTTTTGGCAGCAATGTCATTTTCTTTAAGATGTTTCAGTTTTTCTTCAATAGGCTTGTTACTGAAGCTGGCGTTTACCCCCCACTCCAGCAACATCAGGTTGCCTAGCCTGCGCTTTTGATGGCTGGCTTGTATCGAATCAGGACCAGTAAAGCTACAGTGTCTTGCGTAGATGTGCTCAATCTGAGCATAGTCGTTATGCCGGCTAGCCTTGTTTGCCTTAAGCTGTAAATCGATACTGCTGGTGCGAGTCGGATCCAGCGTTTGCTCATAATTTGCGAGAAAGTAACGCAAACCACGCCAGGATGCGAAATCCATATTCTGATCACTCTCTTTCAACCTGAAGGAGTCTTTGAAAGCCTCCAGAGTTTTGTGACCATAGGATTTCACAAAACCGATTAACGATTCATTACATGACTTGACCGCATCATCAATGGCATCAAAATTGGTGGTATTTGCCACCCGGTCATAAAAGGTATGCGCAATATTGAAAAGCTGCCCGTGGCCGCTGTCTGAACGGGCCCCTCCAACCGGAAGCATATAGACACGAAAATTGACCCGCTCGATCGCTTCAAGCAGATCAAGCAAATGAACGGCGGTAATTTTCTTTTTATCGAACATCCACATGCTACAAAGAAACAAAGGCAGCACCCCTGAGTGTGCTGTTTGAACCCTAATTAGATCAACGACATCGGCGAGCGCAGTTTTCCCGCCAAAGAAAGCAGACCTATGCTGCGAATTTTGATTGAACAGCAACTCGTAGTAACGAGAACAGTCCGACAGAAAAACGACAAATTCATCCAGTTTCGTTGCACCAGCACTACCACCATTTTTCAGCGAAAAAACAGATTTAAGTTTATTATAGGCCGCATTGCTCTCATGTTTTCTGAAACCAAAATAAACGATAACAGCCGACCGCAAAAGCTGTTGATTATCAATATCCGACATGTGATGTGCGAGAGCAAGGTTTCTGAGAACTCGCCCCCACTGCGCGTTGATCGTATCCTGCAAGCCTCGGTATTGTTTTTTGATCGCATAGTAGATCAGATAATTTTTGACCTTCTCCAGCTCAGTCAATGGCTTTCCGCGGTTATTGATCACCTCGAACATCATGCCAGCTTCTTCAGCATTTTGGGGCTGATAGGCAATCATGCCCAAACGCGTAGTGACAATATCAAGCCAATCGCGGGCCTCATCCTCGCAGGATGCTTTGCGTCGAGTCCAATCGACAATCTGGTTATAGGCTTCCAATAGCCGTTTCTGAGATAGATACTCGATAGTCTCTTTCTCAGTCTCTCCCTTTAACAACGCCCTAAAAAATTCCTCAATGTCCTTGTTAAGCATCAGAGCCGGCTGGTAACCCTTCAACCTCGAACCTCGATCAAGATACAACTGATGAAGATCAGATTCGCCGCAAGCCAACCCTGCGCGTTCTTCAACAATAGCCACCAAAGCATTCATCAACATTGTCAGTGTAGTGAGGCGTTGCTGACCATCGACGATATCGAATACAGGATACTCGTCCGCGTGGTCCGAGCTGGGAACTAGCACCAGAGTACCGGTATAGTGAAGCCCGCTGCTTTTCGATGATTCCAGAACCTCGAGATCATCCAGGAGCGCCTTAACCTGAGAGGCCTCCCAGGCATACCCACGCTGATAATCCGGCACCCGAAAGTAGCGACCGGGAAATAACGCAGCCAAGGATGTAAGCGACTGAATGACCTGATTATCTGTTGCCGATGACCTCATTGGTTACTGCCCCTTTTCCTGCTGGCTAAAAACCTCCCACGCCACCCGATAATCCTCCTCCCGATCCGGGCGGAAGAACGGGGCCTGGTACTCCACGGTGGTTTCCCAGGGGCCTTCGGGGAGGGTGTCGTCTTCATAGGTCTTGCGGACGACGCCTTCCTGCATCTCCTTGATGTCCTCCCAGCCGAGGGCGATCCCGTAGTCAGTGCGCTCGGGGGATTCGATGGAGTAGTGGGTGCCCTCTCTCAGCTCGACGGGCTTGGCCTTGCGGGGCAGGCCGACACCGACGAGGCCCTTGCTGGGGGTGAAGACGATGCGGCCATTCTGGTCGTACCAGGTGTCGGCTTCGTACTGGCGCATCACCGGGAACTGCACCCGGTAGATGGTGAGCAGCTCTTCCAGGGTGAGGCCCAGGGCCTGGGCGACGAGGACGTCGATCTCCACCAGCGCCTGGCGGCGGGCGTAATCGCTACGCAGGGCGTTATGGCGCTGCCACTCGGGAGTGAGGTTGGCGAAGAAATCCCGGGGCAAAACTTTATTTTCAGAAGCCCAGCTCAACAAGTTAAACTCAGGCGTCCATATTACCCCCCAAAGATCTTCATATATCTCTATAATAGAAAACAAGCATGCAGCACGAGCCAATACACAAACTTTCTCCGCACTGCCCATCTGCAAGGCTGGAAGTTTCTTAAGAGCATTTAATCTAAAATCAGGCTTCCCGATCACCCTATGAAAGTAGTCATATGGAAGCGAACTTAACAATGCGGACCAAAAAAGATTCTCACAGTCATTATCAAGAGAAAAATTAACAACCCCTTCCTGCTGTGCTATGTCCGGCGCCCAGCCTGACAAAATAGTCCTTTCTCCTTCCTTATCGACTCTACGCCTGGCTACAATTTTTGATGACTGTAGATCAGCAACACTTCCACGCAAAACGAAATTAGTTCTTGGCAAATATTTCTCATTAATCTCAACAAGGCTTACGGGTTTGTAAGCACGATGAGTGTTGCAAATTCTGCTGGGAGTCTGAGAGAAAGCATTTGCCAAACCAATATGAGCACTCTGAAGAACAAAGCTATCTAGATTGGTAAAACAGGTTCTCTCAGCACAGTTTTTCTTATCAAAACTTCTCTCACCAGAATCAAAGGATAAACTACTTCTGGAAAGCCCGCCAAGCTTAACAAGAGCTTCAACCTCTTTTTTAGACCGGAAGGCGACCAGTCTTACTGACTTCCAGTCCTGCCCTTCCTCTCCTTTTTCAAAGAAATCACTTACGAAGCCAAGGTATCTATTATCTATATCAATCACTCTAGCCGCAGAACCTTGCCTGTTCCACCTTCCATGCACATCTTTTTTCCCAATCTCAGAATTCTCGCTATTAGAAAAACATTGATCAATGGTAATAGGGTGGTAAAGGCCAAACACTGCCTTACCGCAAAACCCTCTGCTTTTAGCTAAAACCACATTAATGCTATAAGAACGAGTATTACCGATAGGGAAAAGCTTCTCTTGGTTAACAAAAGAAAAATGATAAGCAAGATGGTCATAGATTTTCTTTCTCATTTGACCACCTCTCTCTTCCTCAAAGATGCTGTTCTGGTGGAGAAGGCCAGAAACACCAGAAGAGGACAGCACTCTAAACTGCAACTCCGCAAACCCTTTGTACAAATCGCATTTCATTGAAGACGAGTAGGGGTACTGAGACAAACTCCCCAAAATAGCCCTGGCCCCAGAAGTGCTCTCCATCTCCTTCATTACTGAGTGGCACACATGATCTTTTCTCAGCATCTCCTCTTCCAACATCCGCTTATCTTCCCCGTCCAGATCTTTCAAAACAAGCTCGGGGGAAAAGTCGCCTATAGTTCTTTCTAGGTTAAAGTTCAAGGCAGACCACGGTGGATTACCTAAAACGATATCGAAGCCGCCGCGGCTGGCGAAGAGATCGGCGAAGGCCAGCTCCCAGTGGAAGAAGCGGTAGTGCTCGCCCAAGTCGTTGGCCAACCTGAGGGTGGCGAAGAAGGGGGTATTGAAGAGCTTCTCCAGGTTGAGCTCGCCGCGCTGGTTGCTCACCTCGCGGGCAGCGCGAGTCTCCTCGCGCAGGCTCTGCTGGGGCTCGTCGGCGGCGAAGAGGTCCTCCACCGGCTTAGCGAGCAGGTCCTCGCCAGCGCTGTCTTCCGCCGGGTCGCCCCCGCCCAGCAGGCTCTCCTGCTCCGGGGCAAAGGCGAAGGTGCCTGCGCTGTTGAGGATGGTGTTGAGGTCGAACAGCCACTTCTGGCGGTCGGGCAGCTCGTCCACCCTCTCCAGGGGCCAGAACCAGAGTGCGCACCAGTAGTCCATGGCGAGCTTGAGGCGCCGGTAGGGCGAGGCGATACGGGCGTGGGTATTGAAGATGCCGCTGGTGCGGATGTCGTCCTTGGCCTGGGTGCTGATGTGGCGCTCCTCGCCGCCCTCCTGGCCCCACAGGGCGTAGGTGTCCTGGGTGCGCTGGCGGTCCTGGGCCAGCATCCGGGTGTGCTCGCGCCACAGGCGGTCCACGGCATCAGAAAGACTCTGCAGGGTGCGGATCTCGTCATCGTCCAACGGGGCGCAGAAGGCCTTCTTCCACGCCTTGATCGTCTGGAATGCCTCGGGGCGCAGCTGCTTGGCCACCTTGTCGCTATAGCCCACCATGCCGGGGTCGGGGAGCAGGAAGTGGTAGATCTCCCCTTCCCTTCGGGCGCCCTCCCCCTCCGGCGTCAGCAGGGTCTCCGGCGGGAGTCGGCGTGGGGACTGGTTATACCAGTAGCCCTCCTTGGCCTGCTTCTTCAGGGCACGCACCGGGTAGACCTCGCGGCGGGCGCCGATCAGGCTGTTGCCGGTAAAGAGCTGGTAGCCGAACCAGGGCACGCTGTGGCCGCCGGAGAGAGCGTTGAGCCACAGCGAGACCTCGGCCAACTCCACGGCAATGGGGTTGAGGTCCACGCCGAAGACGTTGTGGTCGGCGATATGCATCTTCACCCTCTGGAGTTCCTGCTGGTAATCCTCGTGGGGGATGCGCTGGCCGAGCTCCTGCTCCTTGCGGGCCAGGTACGCCTGGGCGAGCTGGTTGACGGCTTCGTTCAGGAACGCCGCACTGCCCATGGCGGGCTCGCACACCGTCAGATTCAGGATCTCATGGGCGCTGAGCTCGTCGGTGAGCCGCTCCTTCAGGGTGTACTTCACCAGGCTCTTGGTGAGCACCTCAGGGGTGTAGTAGCTGGCGGATTTCTCCCGGTCGCGCCCGGCCATGCGGTAGATGAACTTGCCCCTGGGGTGCACGCGCAGGGTCTTCCTGCCGTCCACGTGATCGTAGACGCGCTCGTCGTCGTGGAACTCCTCTAGCTGCGCCCGGGTGACGAAGTAGCCGGTATCGAGCTCGTCCGGGTTGATGTTCTTGCCCTTCGGGGCGACCTCATAGAGCTCCTCGGTGGCGAAGAAGCCGCGGTAGCTGAGCAGCGCCTCGTAGACGGCGCCCAGCTGGTTGATGCCGAGCTGGGTGTAGCTGACCCGGCCGCGACGCTTCTTGCCCTTGGCCGGGCGGGTCAGCGACATGCTCTGGATCACCTGCTGCAGGGTAGCGTTGCTGAACACCACGCGGTTGAGCAGCGGGGTCCTGGCCGGGTCGAAGAGGTGGCTGTCCAGGCCCTGCAGGGTGAAGGCGTTGGCGGTGCTCTGGTGGAGCTGGTCGCCCTGGCGGCTGGCCCGGTAGCCCTCGTAGATCAGCGTGAACATGCGCTGCAGGCTGTCGTGGAAGTAGCGACCCTGCCGGCTCTCGTCGGTGGTCAGGCGCACCATCTCCAGGTCGCGCAGGCTCTCCAGGCTGTAGCCCTGGCGCCAGGTGTCGTCGCCCACGGGCAGATAGCCCAGCTCCGGGCGCGCCTCGATGTAGAACAGGAAGAGGATGCGATACATGGTGCGCAGGCACTCCCGGGAGAGCTGCTCCGGATCCAGGGCGTTCTGGCCGCTATAGATCCCCTCCTTGCGGCTGCGGGCCTGCTCGATCAGCTGCTCGGCGGCCTCATTGCCCAAGAGCTCGATGGCCTGTCGCAGGGCGTACTTGAGGTCGTCGGAGACGGCGAAGGCGTGTTTGTGGCTGTTCTCGTCCAGGCTGTCCAGGCGGCTCTGGCCATCGTCCGGGGCCAGGCTCTCGCGGTGCAGCAGCACGGCGGTGGCCTTGAGGGTGCGGTCGTCGCGGCGGCCGAGGATCTCCTCCCAGTCGAAGCGCAGCATGCGGTTCTGGGACCACTTGTAGCGGTCGACGAGGATGCCCTGGCGGTCGGAGAGCAGCAGCACCCAGCGCGGCGGGTTCTCGTTGTAGGGCGCGGCCTGGCGCAACACCGCCTGGTCGAGAATCTGGTACCAGCTCTGCCCCGCCAGGGCGTCGAAGTGGGGGCCCTCGCCGAAGAACTGCCGGGCGTCCAGGGTGAGCGAGAGCGGGTCCTCGCCCTCGTTTTCCGGGTCCAGGGCGCCGAGCACCCAGAGCCGGTCGCCCAGGGCGGCGAGCACGGGCAGCTCGGTATTGGCGGCCACCTCGCGGTTGTGGGGCTGCCAGGGGATGCCGAGCACGCCCATCAGCTCGCGGAAGAAGTCGCGCTGCTGGCGAATGCGTTCCACGGCGCTGCGCTCGCTCTTGAGGCGGTGGCGCAGGGCGAAGTAGCCCTGGTGGAGATTGCGCAGGGCGCGATGGGGCGGCTCGCCCTCGGCCTCCCAGGCCTTGAGGGTCTCGGCCAGGTCGCCCTCGAATACTTCGGCCAGGTAGTGGGCGCTGAAGAATTCGTTGTCGTTGGTCAGGCCAATGAAGGTGGCGGCGGTGTCCTGAACGGCCATGTTCTCTTGCTCCTTTGCCCTGCGGCACCCGCGGTTGGGTTCTTTCAATCGGCGCTTTCGACCGGCGCTTGCAGTCGGGCTCTTTTAATCAGTGTCGCGGGTCAGCACGGCGATGATCTGGATAAAGGGGACCGGCTCGATGGTGAGGGTGTCCTCCACCCAGGTGCGGTAGTCGTCGAACACCGCCTCGATGCGGCCCAGGCGCTGCTCCCGGCGGCTGGCCTTGAAGTGCTCGGCCTGGCGAGAGCCGGCCAGCTGAAGCTCCAGCTGGCTGACCTGGCGCTCCTGCAGGGCCTTGAGCTCGGCCAGCTGCCGCTCGAGCTCCGGCCGGGTTTCGGCGCTGAACTCGGCCTGGCGCCGGGCCATCTGTTCCCGGGCGGCCGCGATCACCGGCCGGCGCAGAGCCTCGAAGGGTTCCAGCGCCAGCGGCCGGGCGCGGTTGGGCAGCTTGCCGTCGAGCCCCAGGCGCGGCAGCCAGGTCTCGGCGTCCTGCACCTCCAGTACCTCGCCCGGCTCCCGGGTGCCCGCCTGCCCCAGGCGGCAGCGGAGGGCGAACCACTCCCAGATCACCGGGTGGGCCTTGCGGTTGGGGATCAGGCCGCTGACCAGGAACACCGCCTCGCCGGCGGGCAGGAGCTCGTTGATCGCGGGGGAGTCGGGCAGGGCCAGCACCGGGGCACTGTGGCGGGCCACCTGGGCGAGGAGCTTCTCCTCCAGCCACTGGATGGCGGGGTGCTGGGGCCAGAGATAGTGCAGCTTGGGCCAGGCATTCTCGTCCTGGCGGCTGCGGCGGATCTCCTCGGCGAAGCGCTGCTTGTCGGCGGTGAGCACCAGGCTGCCGTGCTCCGGGCGGATCTCCGGGGGCAGGAAGCGGAAGCGGTAGTCGAGGTCGTCCGGCGGCGTCAGGGTGATGGTGGCCCGCTCGGGGTTGGCACTGAACTCCACCTGACGCCGCTCGCGGTTGAGCGCCTCCAAGGCCTGGCGGGCGAACTCGAACTCGCCGGGGAAGAGGCTGTAGCGCTCCACGGTGGGCGAGTCGCCCTGCCCTTCGCCGCTCCCGCCCGGCTGGGGCGAGCCCGCAGCCTCAGGGTTGAGGAACAGCGCCAGCAGGTCCTCGCCCTCGTTGCTATCGTCGGGCTGGTAGCGGGCGTCGAAGGCGGCGGCATCGGCGCCCTCAGCCATGGCCTCCATGGTCAGGGTCTCCTCGGCCTCCGGGTCGTGCACCTTCATGAAGGTGGCCGGGTCGCCGATGTTGCGGTAGGCCTGCTCGTCCTTCTCCTTGAGGATCTCGAGGATGCGCTGGTCGCCGCGCACCTTCGGGTTGTCGCTGCGGTTGATCAGGTAGGTGATGATCGGCGTTTCGCTCTGGCCGTAGCGGTCCACCCGGCCGTTGCGCTGCTGGAAGACCATCAGCGACCAGGGCAGGTCGAAGTGCACCAGCCGATGCGAGAGGTAGTGGAGGTTGATGCCCTCGCTTGCCACGTCGGAGCAGAGCAGCACGCGCAGCGGGGTCTCCGGCTTGCCGAAGGCCTCGACGATGGCCTGCTGATCGATATCGCTCATGCCGCCGTGGAGGATCTGGATGGCCTCCCCCTTGAGCTTAAGGTCCTCCTGCATCCGCACCTGCAGCCAGTTCAGGGTTTCGATGCGCTCGGAGAAGATCACCAGGCGGTCCTGGGTGTCGCTCTTCTTCCAGCCGAAATCGTTGCTCCTGAGCAGCGCGAGCAGCTGCTGGTACTTGCCGAAGCTCGGGGCGTCCAGGTTGCTCAGCGCCAGGCGCAGGCTCTCCAGGGCCTGGATCTCGACCCGCTCGTCGTCGCTGGGCTGGCGGGGGCTCGCCTCGCTGCCGGCGAGCTTGCGGATGCGCTGGGCTACCGAGACCTCCGCCGCCGCCGGGGAGCTGAAGATCGCCTTCTGCAGGCCGATGCGCACCAGCTGGCCGTTGCGCTCGGGCGAGTGCTCGCCGCGGTAGGTAAAGGGCACCTCCAGCAGGGCCTGATAGGCGGCCTCCTCCTGGGGCGAGGCATCCAGGTAGATATCCTTGACCACGCGCTCCTTGAATTCCTGCTGCACCTGGTCGCGGATGTCCTTCTTGAAGCGGCGGATCACCAGGCCCTTGTCGCGGAAGTCCTCCCGGGCGTAGTC
Source organism: Halomonas sp. 1513 (assembly GCA_001971685.1). Lineage (NCBI taxonomy): Bacteria > Pseudomonadati > Pseudomonadota > Gammaproteobacteria > Oceanospirillales > Halomonadaceae > Halomonas > Halomonas sp. 1513. The sequence continues at coordinate 376,421 of CP019326.1, read as the reverse complement.
GTCGGGGTCGGAGATCGCCGTGGGGTCGAGCATGTTCATCAAGCTGGCAAAGGAGCGCGCCTTGCCGTCGTGGGGCGTGGCGGAGAGCATGATCAGGGTATCGGAGCGCCCCGCCAGCAGCTGGGCGAGCCGGGCACGCTGGGAACTGGTACCCCGCTCGGCCACGTTGTGGGCCTCGTCGATGACGATGATGTCCCAGTAGGCCTGCTCCAGGTGGCGGCGGTACTCGTTGTCCTGCTTCAGGGTGTCGATGGAGATGATCGACTTGTCGTAGTAGTAGAAGGGGTTGTGGTTGCCCGGGATATGGTTGCGCACCCGCTGCAGGCCGGCGGAGTCGAGCCTTGTGAGCGGGATGGTAAAGCGGTTCCACAGCTCCTTCTGGAACTGGGTCATCATGCTCTTGAGGGTGAGCACCAGGATGCGCTTGCCGCGACCGCGGCGCATCAGCTCGGTCATCAGGATGCCGGCTTCCAGGGTCTTACCCAGGCCCACGGCGTCGGCGATTAGGATGCGCTGGCGGTTCTGCTTCAGCGCCTGCAGGGCCGGGTCGAGCTGATAGGGTACCGGGTCCATTGCGGCCTTGTGGCCCAGGTGGATGCGCGCATCCGCAGGGGTGATCTGGCGCCGTTGGGTCTCGATGAACAGACGGCTCTTCTCGAAGCGAGGGGTCAGGTCCTGCTCGAAGCGTGTTTCGGCGGGGTCGAGCACTCGGATGGCGTCCGCGTCCTCTTCCAACCGGGTGAGAAAGCGCGCGCTTTTGCCGCTGACCAGCTCCGACAGGCCGTCCACGGTGAGCACATAGCCGCCGTCATCGCTGGGGTCGGCCCGGCGGACGATCCACTCGCAATCGCGGATCACCACCCGCGCACCCGGGGCGTAACGCGCCTGCATATCAGTCTCCTGAGCTGATCCAAGCTCGGAGGGAGAACGAGCGGATGCGCCAGATGCTTTGGCAGCCATATCAGACATACTAAATCGCTAAGTCCATTTGTTGCCTTGTGGAGTCACCTTGTTAGCTTAGGTTACCACTCTGCTCGACTTGCTCACAGAATGCAGATCAGTATTTGTGCTGATTCATTAGTTGAATTTCTCTGAGCTCAGCTGAATCGGGGACGGCCCGCGAGAATATGCGGCTTCCTTATCTCATTAGGCCTTTCTGGGTGCCATCCATGGTGAAGGAGGTGTGCGACGGGCTGTGTCGCTATAGAGCGGCGAAGCTTGTAAAGATTGGGTGATGGCCATCTGCTGACCCGCTTGGGGGAGGTGCCTCGGGCAATGCCTGGCTATCATTTACTACTTCACGTTTGGCAACTGCTGCCATCACGATGCACGAGACCACCAACACATAGCGCACAGGATAGCTGCTACGCATGCTCCTGTTTTTGTTGAAAACATAGAGCTTCACGTTACCCGTACCCAGCCGATCAGCATACCGGCTTCCAGCCGGCTTTACCCGCCACTCCACTTTGTGTTGATGAGATGGTAGCCGCTGCTTCCACTCACGAGCCTGCTGCTTGGATGATATGGGCGAGCGCGCACTGGGAGTCACCTCAATAACTGCCCTAATACGTGGGTCCAGGCTCAATACCCAGCTCACGAAGGCAAGGCCATCATCGACATCCTGGATCCAGATATGGCCGTCAGTGGCACGATGAAAGCGATATAAGAAGCGGAGGTGCTCGCGAAGCTTAATCTGCTGGAGGCTGAACCACTCCGACCACACGGTGCGATACATTGCATATGCAACTTGGCGATCCGCCAGGGAGTGCGGCATCTTAAGCCGCGGGGGCCTCTGCTCATCGCTAGAGAGCACCTCCTCCAGCTTGACTCGGTGATGCCTTGGTACAGAAATCTTGCTAGGTCGAGTGCTTTCTGTCAGCACTCGGTACGCGCAGTCTGCCAGTGCTTGGGCCTCACCTTCACGCAGGTCGAAGATTCGATCGACCTGGGCAACATCACGAAAGTGAAGGGACTCAAGAGCTGCCTCGACCTGCTCCAACGACAACTGAGCAAGCCCTTGCTGGCCAGGTGGATCTGCAGACTGAAGTATCGGAAACGATTGCGCCTCCTGCTGGGCAAGATCAGTCAACCGGCACTCGGGATAGGCTCTACCAAGCCAGACGGGCGGTCGTTCCCCATAGCGCTGCTTCCACTTGCGCAGCGTCGCAGGCTTGACGTCAACCACGTCACCCAGCGCTTCCAACTGTGAGACCGCATGGCGTCGATTATCATGCGCCACCGCAGTCGTGCGCTGGTGGCAATAGTGGTCAATCAGTAGACAGGTAAAATGCAGGTAGCTGCGAAGGGTCACGTCGGGTGATGCATGCCCCATTACCTGAGCGATAAAGTAGAGGCCAGAGCGAGACGCCCCACCCGTCACCTCCTGCCACAGAATGGCATGGTGTGATGGCGCCGACCATGGCACCTCGACGCCATGGAAGGACAGCAACAAATAATTGGCCAGCGAGTGGCGTAAATGATGGTAGCGTAGACTTGGATCACCCGTGATCCGGCGCATTGCCTCATGGATCTCACCCTGGACTCTCTCATCACGCAAGGGTGCAACCGAGTCGCCCCCCTCCCCAAAGAGCATGACACGCCCATGCCTGGCCACTGCCTGCCGATTGATGACGAAACCCTTGAATCCCTTCAGCTCCTCATGCGTCAGAAGATGGTGTAGTGGGAGTTGCCTGCGTGAGTCATAGCTCTTGGTGTCTACATAAACATTGTTACGGATCAACAGGATGACATCACTTTCTTCCACTTGGTAAGAAAACAACAGGTCATCAAGCTGGATGGACAGCGCCTCACCAATCCGCAAGCCTGCCCGGAAGCCGAGCACGAAAATCCAGTAGCGAATCTTTCCCAAGGCACTCTTATGCTGGGCTAGGTGGCCGGCTATCTGTTGGTACTCTTCCTCCGATACGCAGTTGGCATCCGCATGATGTGGGATGGTGGCGCCACCATCAATGAACTCCATGGTCACATTTGCCAGCCCGAGCTCAGCTACCAGAAATGAGTGAAAGGAACGTAACACCGACCAGCGGTAACCACGGTTCTCCTCGGTCTTCGCCTGCTCGATTACGTACTGGTAAGCCTCGAGCAAAACCGGCAGGCGATCCTGGTCGACGCTCGTATCCCCCATGGCCTGCAATAATGGCATGGTTACACCGAGATACTTGTAGAGCGTCGACTGCTTACGCTTTTTACGGTGAAGAAAAAGTATCCAGCGGCAGAGACATTCGACTATTGGCGCCATTCGCCGAGCAGCGGTGATGGCCTCCTCAAGCCTGTAGGATATCTCCCCAAAACGCAGGCGCTTCTGATCACGCTGCTTATAGAATGCAACATGCAGGGACTTCAGCAGCGTGCGCCCTTCATACAACGGCTGGTCGCGAACTCCCTGTAGCATCGTCGGCTTAGCAGGCCCTATCTCCGCCTCAGCCGCCTCACTCTGATGTTCTAGCCCTTGCACCGGTGACGCATGCTCGACGTATCCGCCGATCAACAGTTGCCGCCAACGCGCTTCGGTCAGTGAGGTGCCCATGTGCTTGCCCATGGAGCTCCTCACAAGATACTCGGGAACATGCAGGCGAAAGGCGGTCGCCGCATTCTCCTGGCAAGCCGATAGTGTCATGTGCTCGGCGTCCATCGCCCGAGTGAATTGACGCCAAGCCTTCTTCGTGTAGTCCTTGGCCTGCTGATAACCATCCAGTTTGTCGCCAGGGTGGCCAAAGGCATCAATATGACGCATCAGCACCGCCAAAGCCTGCACACCCAGCATCCAGCGACTTCGGGGAGGCACTTTGCCGGGCAAGTCATCCGGCACCGCCTCATATTGCACTAGCCAAGCTGAGGCCTCATGCGCAGCAAGCGTCGAGGTGGCGAGCGGCAGTGAGTACAATTGCTTACTGCCCAGCAAGCCATCGCGGGTGATGACAAGATACAAGAACAGGCCCCAGCTGAGCATTTCAGGCTCAAGCCTGCGGTGACCAGCGCGACCATTGCCATTGGCAAGGAGAATTTGAAAGGCTGGATGCAGGAGCATGGCGTCGATTTGGCGGCATCCGTCACGATAAATGCTGAGCCCCTCAAAAGAGGAAGGTGTAAAAGGGCTTGTCGGCGGACTGACCAGGCGCAGTGGTGCCGGCACCACCACCTCCCACCCCAGCTCACGCTGCCCTCGCATCAAGCCTAGCGAAAGGAAATTTATCTTGTGGCGGACTTCCACCACCGACCCGCTTGCTGCCCCTTGCAGGGTTGTCTCCCACTGCCGGGTGATCTCCGGCGATACTCTGACACCACGTTCACCACGAACCAGCTCGGGGTGGGTTTCCCACATCAGCTCCAGGACCGCTTTCTGATGCCGGCGTCGGGCCACCAGATGCTGCCGATGCCGCGCCTCGGCTCCGCCCGCACCCTCAGGGACATCGATCAGTTTCCAGCCACTCCACACTTCCTTGAGGAACTCAGCCATCAGCAAGCCCCAATTGCGCGGTCCAGCCAGCCTCCTGTCGCATCTTGCTGAGCGTAGGTGCCAGTTCGCGAAACATCTCGACAGGCGTCAACGTCGAGCTGGCCCCGAAGGGCTCCTGACCTTGTTGGGCGTGCCCCATAAAAGCATTGACCACCTCTGCACGGATACCTTCACTACGCAGGGCACTGCGTAGGTAGTGCCGGCTGCTGTTAATCGGCAGCGTAAAAATCGGGACCTGACGTCGAAGATTCTCTGGCGAGAGCTTAACCATTTGCCAGCTTTCACTGATAAAAAACATAAGGGGAACGTTTGAATGTGGTTCGCTCAGCACCTCTTCGATCTGGTCATGAAGTGATTCACGGTAAAATACCCTGGATTGTAGAACCGCAAGGTGACTGGCATAGTAGCGGATTTGTTCTCGCAGCTCTGGCAATAGCCAGACCACTCTTGCTTGGCTCATGGATTCATCATCTTTGTCAGAAATCACTAAGAATCCTGTGTCGAAGTCGATTTCCCGCCAGCGAAAAACCAGATCATTAACAGCTCGGAAGCCGGTTGCAAAAAGCAGCCAAAATGCTATGTATGCCACAAGGGAATTGTGAACTTCCCTCCAGGTCTCCTCATCCAAAGGAAGACGAGACGATGATCTAAGATCATGCTTTAAATGCCTGACAAGGCGCACCAAAAGCATGGGCTTAATGTTCAGCTTGCTGCCATGGTCTCCATCATTATTTATCAGCTGATTGAAATTGTAATAGTTTCGCTCGTCGACATTAAGGTGTTGATAAATATCATTCCGCAGTGACAAGACAGCCTCATGGTATAGATTCACCAGGTAACCAGCAGGAACACTGTAGTAATGGGCAGCCACTTCCGTGATCGTAAACTGGTGCCCGGTCAGCAGGTAGGCATCCACCCAGTCACTAGAGCACCGCACTACCTCATCGAATAGTGCCTGGCTGATTCTCAAAGGCGTCAAGCGCATACGATGGCTGCGATTAACTCTTGAGACAGCCGACCGCATTTCTACTTCTATTGATTGACGGAGGTCTTCAGGGAAAATAATGCGATATTTTGTGCGCTTTTTACGCTCCATCACTATGCGAGATAGAAATTTATGTATTCGCACCGGGCTCGCTACAATAACAGCATCATCCACGTGGGCATGCACACTCTCCCCCGCTTCATAAAGCAATCTTTTAGCATCTTCTTGAAGACTGTTGCGCGACTCTGGAGACGGAATTGGTAAAACGAATGCTTGCTCCTTCGCAAGAAAGGCAATCACATTCTTTTTACTTTCGGGGAGAGCATCGATATCAGGATAAACTCTCATTTCCAGAATTTGATCAACAGGGCGACCCAGCCATATCATCAGCATCAATAGCAAACCTGCATAGACGCCAATATCATCACGCTCTTCAAACCGCCCATGCCCGGAGAAAAGGTGCACAGCCTCTCTGGCGGCCACTGCTAACTCAATACGACTAAGACTCGAATAACGATAGGGAAGTCGCTGGTTGGTCGAGCTTATGTGCTTGACTTGAAGCTCTTGGCGCCTGACTAGATCATAAGGATCAAAACCCAACGTGGGTGATGACTTACTTTCCGAAAAAGATACGGCTCGTAACGCCTGGTCTTCCTTTGGGTGTAAACCTACTGCACGCTGTCGACTCTGGGTATGCTCGTCATCTATCGACTCCAATAGCTGAACTGACTGCTCTGGCCCCTCATTTTCTTCATCACCATCATCGGCTTCTACAAGCTTTATCTCAACTACTTTTCCCTTGCTACCGCCACTCCCTCCCCCCTCTCTCGTCTTCCCTTTGTGGCGAAGCACCTTACGCACTAGCAGCTCAACACCCGAGAGTTGCTTGACAATCTCGTCGTCCTTGATCAGATAATTGAGATGATAAGTATCAAGCGTATCATTTTCATTAATCTCATTTAGAAGCTCATGGGAATATTTGCCATTAGCGATCGAACGTATGTCACGGCAAGCCGCAGTGATCTCAGAGCCAATACGCTCCCGATGACGAGCTCTTTGAAGAAATGAGCATGCAATAACAACACCAGCATGCTGCCAGAAAGATAGCGCTTCGTGGCATTTTGCATCATGTGGAAAGATCAACATGGCCCATTCTGGGTGTGCATTGATAATGCCACGTGGATTACCTGAGCTCTCAAGCCATGCATCAGGGCATTTAGGCGTCTCGACGACAGAAAGGGCATCGGCCAACCTGGAAATAACATCCAGATATCCAAACAGGCTTCCCTCTCCCTCATTAATATCTCGCCCTTCCAGATCTTCACGAACACTAGGAAATCTCTCAACGGCTTTTAGTGCACACCGGAGGTTTGTCAAGACCAGGAGAAGCTGTGGATTATCGTCAGGCGCCATCAATAGCCCCAACAGACTTTTAATCTTTAATGGTGCCACGCCAGAGAGTTCTGACAACAGCTCCAGATCATAGTCTTTGGCCATACTACGAACGCTCCAGCATTCTTTGGAGTTCAGACTTTCGCTTTCTAGCGCGCGTGATACGCACCTCTTCCAATCCCATCATGGTTTTCAAACTTTTGGCAGATAAATCTTTTGTCACCTTGACCCCATGCTTATTTCTAAGCGCGGAGACAAGTTTTTTTAGCTGCCTGTAAACAATTTCTCTCGCCTCTGGTGAGGCCGGGAGATGTAACAGGCTATGCGTAATCAGTTCGAAAAGCGCCCATTTCACTAGATCAGGCTCTTCGGATTCCATCACCCCTACCACGATGCTTTCATCACTGTCCAGAAGCTCTCTGGCGGCATGAAATGCCCTAAAACCACTCACTACCTCATAGTGACGAGACACCTTTTTCACTGACACCGGGTGAGAGCACAGCAGTACACTGACAAGCTCCGGATCCAACCATGAAGAAAGCGCCGACTGGTTTGCCAGCGCGATGCTTGTGCGCTCAATTTCCCCAAGGGCACCGGATGGTGACTTGATCTTTGACAGGGGAATATCTGGCATGGAACTCCTTGCAGGTTACCTTAACCATCCATGTAGGGTATCGGCTGTGCCGTGTAAACCTTGAGCGCGACAAGCCCGAATTTAAGAGCCATCAATCCCTTGCCGCACGCAGCCGCAATAGCCACATCGTGACAGGTCAGCTTACAGAGCCTGAGGCGGCGCGAGAGCAGTGAGCAGATCGGTCACAATCGCCGGAATGACCGGTCCCGTTCGCCGGAATACGCACTGTCCAGGCTCGGAGCCGAGATCGCGACGATGAGGCTCCGCCGGCCCCAGATCACCGCTCGCGAAAATGCCGCTCAGCATGGCCGCTTTAGCGGCCATCAGTAGCTGCCCCAGGGGACAAATTTAGCTGACTGCAGGGCGCTGTCTCAGCCTGTTCTTGGGATACATCGACGGCGGTCTCACCGTACTGCTGGCTCAGATCTAGGCCAACGAGGTCTTTTGTCAGGGCTTCGCTGACACGCTGGTCGAGCACAAGCGCTCGATCCGCGAGGTGAAGCGCATCGACCTATACCGGCGCCAGACTGGGTTCCCGCACGACAAGCAGTTGGAGGGTCCGTTATCGAAACCAGACCGCCATCGTCAAGTGCCAGATCAACGACCTGCTGGACTTCGCCTTCTTCGGCTAACGCGAGAATCTGGTGTCTATCGGCTCTCCGGAGGTGGGCAGACCCACCTGAGCTTCGGTATCGGGCAGAAGGCCATCGAAGCCAGCTACCGGCTGAAGCAGAAGTCGCTCAGCTGACGATCACAGGTGGGTCACTTCTGATGGCCATAGACTAGAAGTGTCTATTGCACCGGGGGAAGTCCATGTAAGACCTGGTGGTGTCTACGAAAACCGGGACGATTCAAATATGTCATAAGGCCTGATTGTCCGTGGCTGGGTCTGGCGGGAAATGAATGACATGGCGCAGCGGTGTGGGCTTGTCAGATGGTGATCTAGCAAGGTTTCCAGGCCCTCGTCATCGGCATCGTTGAAATGAAAGGCGATCTATTTGTAACCCCGCGAACTGGCTTAGGGGCTCACCACAAAGAGCGCCGTCGTGTCGATTGACCATGATTGACGATCGCTAGGGCAAATCGGGCACCTCAGCACAGGACGTTCGATTAAAACGAGGCAATGCCTGCCGCCGATCTGGCCTTCGCCTGAGCCAGTACAGACAGGCTCATCATGACGTGGGGCCGGATATGCACCGGCTTTAGCCCCCTCAGCCCTTGATCGGTACAGCACTTCTTTGACTCGCATCAAGACCGACATTCGCAAGTCGAAAAAAGATTGATTAGTCTGTAGTGTGAAAGTATGAATACGCCTGATGCCTCAAATCGGCGTCACTTCAGGCCTCCGCGCAAGGGAGACGTCAGCTCACGTCAGGTTCCCTCGGCGGTAGCGTGGCTGCTCACATGGCGGCCAGTGCTTTCGATCAAGGGAAGGGTGCAGAAGACTGAAAATGGACATCCAAGAAAATGTTACAAAAAACTTATAATGATACTTGGGAAATAATATCCAGTGCGGTTTAGTTATAAGCTAACCATCTGGGTCGTATAAAATCGAATCATACGGAGACTTTAATAAGTCGAAGTTAGGCACAGGGAAGATATAATGAGTATAAAAAACTCATACTGCTCATGGTGTTTTGAAAAATCACACCACACACTAAAAGAAGCAAGCCGACTAAGTCGAAATTTGTATGTATGTTCAAAATGTGAAAATCATACATTGGAGTGCCGGTACTGCAAAAACATGACTAAGGGAAGGCCAAAAGATGAAGTGTTAGAACAAATGGAAATCTGGGGGCAGGGAAAATTCACGCAAACTTGGAACAATGAACTTTGCGCAGAGCACGATGGAACAATTGCGAGCTTTGAGCGCTTAAAAATGAAAATTGGAGAGGTCAGCGATTACGATGATATATTTAAGCGGGACGTAAAAAATTTGTCAAGGTATGGAAAATATGCTGGTTTTGGTGTAGCAGGTGTGGCTGGTGTTGCAGGAGTCGCTCTATCAGGTGGAACAGGTGCAGCACCGATAGCTGCTTCACTAGGAAAGATGGGGTTACTAGGAGCAACAGCCAAAGGAACAGCTATTTCTGGTTTGTATGGGGCCTCACTTACTTCCGCATCATTGGCAGCAATTGGTGGCTCTGTTGCAGCGGGGACTACCATTATTAGTGCATCAGGTCTTGCCCTTGGAGGGGTGATGGGTGGTGTGCTAGCTAACCAGTACTATGCTGATGACAAGAGCTTTAAGATAAGAAAGCTTCTTGATAACGAAACTGATAATCGTACAATTTTCATTAATGGGTTCACTCAAGAAAATGAACTGAATTTTCATGATTGGATCATCAGACAATTAAATTATGATTCTAATCATAAAATTTACGGTGTAAACTGGGCGTCAAAAACTAATATTAAATTGGGTAAAGCATTTGCATACGGTGTCGGTAAGAGAAGTGCCAGGGAAATGCTTATTCGCATTGCGTCGTCTGGCGGCAAAGCTTCAGCCTCCAAACTTTCACCTATGGCATGGATGCTAATGATTCGAGATTTGGCTGCAAATCCATGGCATTCTGCAATGATGCGAGCCGCTCAAACTGGAGTGCAGGTGGCAGAAGCAATATCTCGGACTGAAGGACAGAAATATAACCTAGTAGGTCATTCCTTAGGTTGCCGAGTAATCTACTATACCTTGGAAGCGCTAAGCACTAAGAAAAAAAAGTACATAAATGATGTTATCTTGCTCGGGGGAGCAGTTGGAAAAAATGACCAAAAAGGGTGGTGGGAAGCACTGCAAGCAGTAGATGGAGATTTATATAATTGTTATAGCAGTGAAGATAGTGTTTTGGCCTACCTTTATAGAACAACCAATGCAGGGCTGAGTAATCCGATCGGTATTAGCCCCCTCGTAGTCAAGAATGTCGACAATGTTCATAATGTAAATTGCAATAATTTAGTATATTCGCACATGAAATGGAAAGAACATTACGGGGAGATATTAAAAAAGATATATGGATAGTGCTAGCGCCTTCGTAAATATTATATAAAGGAAAACTCTTTATGCCGAGCATTAATAATGCCTCCCTAAAAATAAGCTTGATTTTATTATTTCTTAATTGAATTATTCATTTACCAAGAGCCTAATGTTAGGGTCTCATCCGCATTAGCTGTAAGCATATTTACCTTGTGTTTGTCCTGCACCTGATCTTTCCATGTTTGGACTTCGCCCAACACTCGTGACACCCCTCAGCCTCAAACGGAGGCCATTTCAAAGGCCTCTGGACTGACGCCACCCAACTGGGTATGACGTCGGATCCGGTTGTAAAACACTTCGATGTAGTCGAACACATCGGCCCTGGCGAGGTCACGGGTTTTGCAGATCCGTTTCCGGATCCGCTCTTTCTTCAGGCTGCTGATGAAAGATTCAGCCACGGCGTTATCCCAACAGTTACCCCGTCGAATCATACTGGGGTCGAGGTTGTGGGCAAGGCAGAAACGATGCCAATCGTCACTCCAAACTGCGTACCCTGATCCGAGTGCATTAGCACTTTATCTATGGGATGTCGGCGCCAAACGGCCATCAGCTGTAGCGCGTCAATCTGGATAAAAAAGCCAGCGACAATCAGGATGAGAAGCGGGATGTCGCGGCCCCTTCGCTGCTACCCCTCCTTGCTTAGTGCACACGTTGCGTCATTCATGTCTGTGTCGCTGGGCGACACGGCGTGACTCGTCTTGAGTGTCGCGCGCGTCGCCGGTCGCCCAAGTGAGCGCTTGTTGTCCATCGCCGTGCGTCGACGATAACTGTCGACGTTGAGCTTGAAGAGAGTGGCGAGGTGAACCAGGCGGTCGACGGCGGCCAACGTCATGGCGGGATCGGTGAAGATCTTGCCCCACTCGCCGAACGGCTGGTTGGCGGTGATCAGTAGCGAGCGCTGCTCATAACGTGCGCTGATCAGCTCGAACAAGACACTGGTCTCGGCCTGGTCCTTGGTGACGTAGGCGATGTCGTCGAGGATCAGCAGGTGATACTTGTCGAGCTTGGCGATGGCGGCCTAGAGGGTGAGCTCCCGACGGGCCACCTGGAGCCGCTGTACCAGGTCGGTGGTGCGTGTTTAGAGCACCCGGTAGCCCGCTTCCACCAGCTCCAGGCCGATGGCCGCCGCCAAATGGCTCTTGCCCCCGCCGGGAGGCCCGAACAGGATCAGGTTGGCGCCTTCATCGAGCCAGCGATCACCGCTGGTCAAGGCCATCACCTGGGCCTGAGAGACCATCGGTACCGCCGTGAAGTCGAAGCTGTCGAGCGTCTTGCCCGGCGGCAGCCGGGCATCCGTCAAGTGGCGCTCGAGCCGGCGCCGAGCACGTTCGGCGAGTTAGTGTTCGGCCAGCGTCGCTAGCAGCCTCGCCGCCGCCCAGCCCTCCTGATCGGCTTGGTCGGCGAAGCGCGACCACACGGCCTTGATGGTGGGCAGGCGCAGGTCGTTGAGCATCAGGGTGAACCGCGCGGCGTCGGTCATTGAGGATGCACTCATGCCACACCTCCCGCCGCTGGACGATCCATCAGCACGTTATAATCCACCAACGATCCCAGTTGCACCTCGACGTGGAGCAACTCGCTTTGGGCAGGACCGAAGCGCTCACGCAGCGTGTCGAGGTGCGGCAACTTGCCGGCCTCGAGCAGCGTCTCCAGATGCTGCGCGAGTGCCGCCTTACAGCCCCGCTCGTGGGCCAACGCCAGCAGGCCGACCATGCAGCGGCAGGCCAAGCGGGCCTCCCCGCCGGCAAGCGAGGCGTCGAACGTGCGTCGATACGCCTCGCGCGGAAACAGCTGGTCGCGGTAGACCAGGTTCAACAACGCCATCGGTTTGAGCCGCAGGGCATGAATGACGTGATGGTAGTTGACCACATGGCCATGCCGACCGCCGCGCTGGGCGCGCCCGCGGGGCAGGGTCATCAGCACGCTGCCGCCGATGAACACCTCCAGGCGGTCGTCATAAAGGCGCACCCGCAGCTGATGGCCAATCAGTCGGGAAGGCACCGAGTAGAACACCTTGCGCAGCGTGAAGCCGCCGGAGGACGTCACCCGCACCCGGATCTCCTCGTAGTCCTGGCTACGCTGCCGGGGCAGCGGCTGCAGCATCGCCCGCTCGTCGTCGATGCGGGGCTGATGGCGAGCGTTGCGCCGACTGACCAGTTCATCGATGAAGGCCCGGTAGGCGGTCAGGTCATCGAAGTGGCGTGAGCCGCGCAGCAGCAAGGCATCGTGGATCGCGCGCTTGAGGTGGCCATGGGCACTATCGATACTGCCGTTCTCGTGGGCCACGCCGGTGTTGTTGCGGGTCGCTGTCATGCCGTAGTCCTGGCACAGCGCCTCGTAGCGCTGGGTGAGGTCATCCTGTGCCGCCTGCTCGAGATTGCGGAAGGCCGCTGACAGGCTGTCGGTGCGGTGTTCGCGCGGGGCGCCGCCGAGTGCCCACAAGGCGTTCTGCAGCCCCTCCGCCAGCGCAACGAAGCTCTCGCCGCCCAGCACCACATGGGCGTGCTGGAAGCCGCCGTACACCATCCGGAAGTGGTACAGCCGATGATCCAATGCCCCCTCGGCCACAGTGACCTGCAGGTCGGCCATGTCGGTGAAGTCGGACAGGCCCCAGGCGCCCAGGTTCGTGGGTCTGGCGGAAGATGACCTCCTGCTCCGGCCCATGTACCGCCCGCCAGGCACGCACCCGGCGCTCCAGGGTCCGGCGGATGCCCTCCTTGAGTTCAGGATGGCGGCGTCGCAACTCCTCGAACACGGCAATCGGGCGAAGCCCGGGGGCCGCCTCCAGTAGGGGAACCACCTCCTCCTCGAAGAGGCCGGCCAGCGGATCTGGTCTGCGTCGGGTGCGTGGTGCCGCCGTTTGCGACGGCAGCCGCGGGTCATTCTCGAGGCGGTAGGCAGTGGCGGTGCTGAACGCGGCCTTGGCAGCGGCGGCGGTGGGACTATCACTACGGCGAAAAGTCATGTAAAGCCTCACTTGGTGATCGGTGATATGTCGTCCCGGCACGGGGTGATCCTCTTTGGCGAGAAGACCACTCTAAGCCGAGTTAGCCGCGATCACCCGGTGGGATCCCCTTGGGGATTCCGCCGTCCTTCGCTCGTCGAGGTCGTTCGGGCTAGGCCCTTACGACCTCGACGACACAAAGCCTCGGCTTTCTCATCTTGATTGTCGCGTGACTCTCATCTTGATTGTCGCTCTATACCTGACGATCACAGTTGTGTCACTTCTGATGGCCCTAGACCAGGAGTGTCTACTGCACCGGGGGAAGTCCATATAAGGCTTGGAGGTGTCTACGAAACCCGGGACGATTCAGTGGACACCTACCGTCATCGAAGTCAGGGCTCAACGAAAGGTGTGTTCACGGGACCCGTACCACTGGTTACACAAAGAGGCAGAGGGCTTGGGGGGAAGCGCCCCATCGATGTCATGCAGGTGAACCTTAAGCTGGCGTTGGACCGGATAGGCAGGCTAGAGCATGGATTCTCCACTTGATCCATTATGGTGAATTATTTTTCCAGCCATAATTCCATAAATTCAAGCAATTAGCGATTAATCTGCGGTATCAAGGGTCGCTAACAGGTTGCTGCTACGAGGCTCTGTCAGCGTCACCTGGCCTGATCTGTCGTCAGCTCACCAGTATTGCAAGGGCAGTCAAAAATTGAACCTGCCTTCATCACCCACGACCACAGGGCGCTCCATATTCACGCGCAGCCACGTCTCGCGCAGTGTGCTAATGCTGCCGCAGGCGATGACTTCCAGCGGTGACCGGCCATTGAAGCCTTCGTTGTAATTGGTCATACCCATGAAGCCATACAGGTTATCGGAGTTTTCAAAGAGTATTCTTAGCGCCGCATGAATGTTCAGCACGTAGCTGATACGTCCAAGCTGATCGTCATCGAGACTGATCTGCCATTCGGGATCTCGTTGCTTAGCATAAGCGTAAGTGTCGGGAGAGACGCGCAGGATGGCTGTACCCTGCTCAACGGTGGCACCCCACTTCTCCAGGATCGTCACGGCCACCTGTAGCCCCGTGGTAGCCTTGTCCTTGTTCGTCATAGCTATCACTCTGCTCCCACATCCATTGTTTTCATCCCTGCCAGCCGGCTTCCAGTGACCGCAGATAACAGCACAGAGTATCGGTACGACCGGCAGCCCATACCCAACCTTGCCACGGTCACTATTGTGACGCCATGATGTAAAGTAAACGAGGGTTTATTTTCTTATAGGGTGGCACGATGACACGAGAAGACGGAGAGCTGAGGCTTGGTACCGAGCGGGCTATCCCCGACAGCCCGCACGAGCGGCTGAAGGGCTCAGTGCAGGGGTACCAGGAGCCGTTCGAGCCGCTGGGCATCGAGGACTGGGAGGTGTTGGACCTTGAGGATGACATGACCACGCCAGGAGGTGGCGCATGATCATCGGCTATGCCCGCGTCAGTACTCAAGACCAGAGCCCCCAACTGCAGTGTGATGCCCTCGAGGCGGCTGACTGCGAGCAGATTTTCGAGGAGCGTGTCACTGGCACCAAGCGAGAGCGTCCCGAGCTGCAGGCCTGCCTGCGCACCCTACGCGACGGCGACACCCTGGTGGTGTGGAAGCTTGATCGGCTGGCTCGCTCGCTCAAGGATCTGGTGGAGTTGATCCACGAGCTCAACGAGCGCGGTGTGGGCTTCCGGTCCCTGACCGAGGCGATCGACACCACCAGCGCCGACGGCAAGCTGGTGTTCCACATCTTCGGCGCCCTGGCGGAGTTTGAGCACAGCCTGATCCGGGAACGGACCCTGGCCGGCCTGGCATCAGCCAGAGCCCGCGGTCGCAAGGGAGGTCGCCGCCCGGTCATGTCGGTCGCAGACGTGCGCAAGTCGGCGGCGATGTTGGCCGACCCTGAGATCACCAAGACCGAGGTGGCCAAGCACTTCGGGGTCAGCCGGGTGACGCTGAATGCTTCCCTCGAGCGCGAAGGGTTGGCCAAGGCCGCGAACCACCCAAAGCTCGAGCAGTTGCTAGCAGAGTGCAATCCTGACGCGCCCGAGCTGGAAGAGCTGCGATCCTGGCAGGACGCGCCGGATGTGGGGCGAGAAGTATAGAGGCTGCTTTTCTATGGATTCCACGGTGCATTTTCTATGGATTCTATAACGCCACTCAGCAGCTTTAGTGGATGCCTCTTAAACTCGGATGCGAACCGCACCGTGTGTTGATGACACCTCCAGGCTTTATACTGAAGGCCCCGGGAGGTCAAATGAGCCCCATGGCCTGCGAGTGACCGGCAACTACTGAGGAATTCTCGGTAGTTGGTGGCATTCCAGAAGGCGCTCACACGAAGTGTTAGGCGTTGGTGGTACTGTGCTTGGGGTATCAGGCCGGCTGGCCTTCAAGGCGGCGTAGAGAGCCGTCTTGCTGACCTTGTACCGTGCAGCGGCCTCGCGGGAGCCTAAACAAAATGATCGAGGCCTACGCTGAGATGATGCCGCTCGACAACACCGACCCCCTGCAAGCGAAAATGATAAGAAACGCCAGAAAAGCTGCCCTGGAGAGTACCCGCTGGCTCACAGCACAAGAGATTGGTGAGCTCGCAGGACTGACATCAAGCAATCCCAGCGTGCAGGCCAGCAAATGGACGCGCGATCACCGAATCTTCACTATCACCCGCGGCAACGTGGTGTTGTACCCGGCTTACGCGCTGGATACCGCCAAGGGCTACCGTCCGGTGAAGGGAATGCGCCCAATCCTTGAGTTGTTCGGGGATCGCAAGGATGGTTGGGGGCTGGCGTACTGGTTCTCTTCCGTCAATAGCCATCTCGGCGGCAAGCGTCCCCAAGATCTAGTGGCGAGCCAACCAGACCGCGTACTTGCAGCAGCACAGCAAGAGATCGCCGAGGTTGCGCATGGCTAGACGGCCAGCCTCGTATGCCGCACGGACCACGCCATTACCTCCAGTCTCTATCGAGGCCAGTGAATGGCGGGGACCGTCGATGAACGTTGCTGCGTCAGCGGGTCAATTGTCAGGCTTACGAGGTACGCCATGTGTGGACGCTTCGCTCTCTACAGTGATTACCCCAGGCTGTCCGCTTCGCTGAAGCTGCCGCTAGCCGAGCCCGCAGAGACGCTGGCACCGCGCTACAACGTCCCACCGGGCACCTTCATCACGGCAGTGCGCCGTGCCGAGGACGAAGCGCCGTTGGCGATGGATGCGCTGTGGTGGGGCTATCGCCCCCACTGGGCCGGCGAGAAGGCGCCGCAGCCGATCAATGCGACGGTCGAGAAAGTCGCCACCTCCCACTATTTCAAGGGCGCCTTCGCCCATCATCGCTGCCTGGTGCCCGTTGATGGCTGGTTTGAATGGATTCCAATTGATGGCAAGAAGCAGCCGCATTTTCTGTGCCGTGTGGATCGCGAGCCGCTCTGGCTGGCGGGGATCTGGGCCAAGCGGGCCGATGGCACGCCGGGGTGTGCCATCATCACCGAGTCTGCACGCGGAGTCGCCGGGGAGGTTCACTCACGTATGCCGTTGGCTCTGGATGCCGAGAGCTTCGAGCCGTGGCTCGACCCGCACCTGACGGATCGCGAGACCATCCGCAATGTGGTGCGCCACTTGGATGCGCAGTTGATCACGCACTGGCCGGTCAGCCCTCGCGTCAACCGCCCGACCAATGACGACGCCGAGCTCATCGAGCCCGCGGGGTAGCGCAGGGCCCAGCTTACCCGCAGCCTCTCAATGCAACATCTGACTGTGTGCGGCGGCCAGCCGCTGGAGGTCCTGCTCGGTGCTGACGACGGCTATCCAATCACGTGAAAGGTTCCGGCTAGCCCAGTCCTTGGCTGCCTCCCACGCGATTTCTTCATCTGTGCCCGCTGCCTGGGGCGGCATGATGTAAATGAGTGGCTGCGGGAATTCCTCTGGGTGCCAGCGCGTGATGGCGAGCCACTCGTGGTTAGCCGGGTCGCGTGCCATGCTCAGCTCAACCTCGGTGCCGCATAGCGTGAACGCACAGTGTCGCATGTTGCCCTCCCTCGTCTATCAAGAGCTTAGGGCCTGGGTCACTGCGTAGATGTACGATAATTCGGCAATGTATGTAGGCGATTGCCGACGCTAGCGTCCTGGTCGAACGACTGGCAGCTCATCCCATCGCGTGGTCCAGCGTGGCGTGCGGTTGGCGCAACGCAGATGCCAGGCAGCACCGGCCTCTGCTCGTCCGAAGGTGACGGTGCCTTTGCCCATCCTCTGGTTCAGATGATCGAGCGCGGACATCAACTGCTCACTACGCGCACTTGCAGCCTGGCTCTGGGGGGTATCCAGCAGGGAGAGCTGCTCACGGTTGGCATCGATCAGGTCGACGAGCATCACGCCCGCTTTCATGAAGCGATAGCGAGGCCTGTAGATGGCGTCGAGGGCCTGGCTCGCCGCATGCAGGATGGCGCGGCTGTCATCGCTGGGTGCTGGCAGCTCGACGATGGCACTCGGCGAGTACTGCGGTAGGTCAGGCCGGTGCCGATTGGTCTTCAGGAAGACGTATACGGCGCGCGTCAGACTTTCCTGCGAGCGCAGCTTCTCGGCACTGCGCTGGGCGAATTGACGAATGGCCTGATGAATCTGCTGGCGGTTATCGGTCAGGCGCCCGAACGAGCGCGAGGTCATGATTCGCTGTCGGGACTGGCCTGGGTCGTTCATCTCGATGCAGGGGATGCCCTTCAGTTCCAGGCAGGTGCGCTCCAGGGTCACCGAGAAGCGCCGACGAATCTGCTTGGCATCCGCCTGAGCTAGATCCCAGGCGCTGCGCATGCCGAGCAGTGCGAGCCGTTCGACCAGCCGTCTCCCCACGCCCCATACGTCGCCAAGGGCAACCTGCTTCAGCAACGCCTCACACTCTTCGGTACCCGGCCTCATCACGCAGACGCCGCCGTAGAGGGGCAGCTTTTTAGCCATCCGATTGGCCAACTTGGCCAGGGTGCGCGTCGGTGCGATCCCCACGCTGACCGGAATATGCGTGAAGCGACGCACCTTGGTGAAAAGCTCCTGGGCATGGACATGCATCTGCTCCGGGGCAAAACCATCGAAGCGCACAAACATCTCATCGATGGAATAAGGCTCCACTCCGGCCGAGAACTCCTCCAGCACCCGCTGCACCCGTGACGACATGTCGCCATAGAGCTCGTAGTTGGATGACAGCAGCACGATGCGGCGCTGACGCAGTAGCTGCTTCAACTCAAAGGCGGGCGTGCCCATCTCCACGCCCAGGGCCTTGAGCTCGTTGGAACGGGCAATCACACAGCCATCGTTATTGGAAAGGACACCGACCGGCACACCGTCGAGATCCGGCCGGAACGCCCGCTCGCAGCTCACGTAAAAATTGTTGCAGTCGATCAGTCCGATCACTCGAAGGCTCCCTAGCTACACGGGGTACTCGTGGATCACCGCACGGACCACGCCCCATGCCTGGCACTCCAGGTCAGCGGCGGGGATGGGACGGTAGCGGGGATTACCGGAGGTGAAGTAAGGCCGGTTACCCAGAAGCTCATAGCGCTTGACCACCAGCTCCCCCTCTACCGTGGCCACAAGGATATGACCGGGCCGTGGATCTATTGAGCTGTCCACTACCAGTAGGTCCCCCTCCTGGATGCCCAGCGCCTCCATGCTGTCGCCAGTCACTGTCATGAAAAAGGTCGAGGCCGACCGCTTCACCAGCCGCTCATTGAGGTCCAGGGTGCGGCCCTCGTAGTCCTGAGCCGGGCTGGGGAAGCCCGACAGGCCTGCGCGGGTCAGCGGCAGCGGAAAGGGTAGCGGCAGCGACGGCGGCTCGCGATGTGCCGGGATCAATGTGTTATGCGCCATGTAGGTCTCGCTAATACTGTATTCACATACAGTATCGGGCATGCAGCTGGCCTTGCCAAGGGCTCACGGTTCCTGCAGGTGCCACGCGGGCACAGCTGACACAAAGGTGCTAAGCTCATTAAACATTAGAATATTAAGCTAACTGGGGCTTCATCATGGCCGCGAGTATCAGCACAAGGCATTATTCTCTTGGTATTCAATTTGTGATGTCACCGCCAGGTCAGCTTTCGACCCAAAGGCGACATTCCGGAATAAGGGAGCGAGCACGTTCATTGGGGATATGTGGCATGCAAGATGATCGGTTCTATTCTGCCTAGCTATACTTAATTCCTTGGAATATCAAGAAGATAGGAGGCTGGTGAGCGCACATCATAACATTATTGAGTGCGCGTTCGTTCAAGTGGAATATCAAGCATGCTACATAATACAACTGTTAGGCAATCATAATGGACTCAGATTTAATACTTATCAAATACTACAGAAGACGCATTCTAACAATAAAAAACAAGCTAGATAACATAGACCCTGAGTCTTCAGATCTTCAGCCTCTACTGGAGTTTCAATCCTATTTGATTAAACAGATTGTTAGGGATGAAAATAGGTTAAATAGAAGAAAAGATGAACTTGTGACTTTAAGGCGTGATTTAAGAAATAAAAGGTTAGGAAAAAGGGAGTCTAAAGCCTTAAAGGGATTGATAAAGAGAAGAAAGGAGTCTGTAGCCGGCAATAAGTACCTTCTCTATCTTTGGCGGTGTTTCGGGGATGGTTTGGTCTTTAAGTTTATAAGTAAGTGGAATCTTAAAAGGTTTCTATACGAAGCCGATTCGGCTGAAATAAAACAGAAATCGGGAAATATCCATGGGAAAGATGGCCTTGAACAAGAGTTGAGTCTCCTCATGGATGCGATCAAGAATAATGTTCCAGCCATTTTATGCGACCTCACAAATGTAATACGACATGGTGACTTATGCCTTCTTGGGGCTTCCGACCCCGTAGTCATTGAAGTAAAAAGCAGCGAGAATAAAAATAAGAGAGTTGAGCGTCAGCTAGAGTCCATAAGGAAGTTACAAAAGTACCTTGATGAGGATGTTGGGAATGTTGGTGGGGTTGAGGGTATGCAGCGTGTTGAGCTGCATGGTGAAGAGCGTCATCATGGAGAGGCTTTTAATCATGCCCTTGACCTGTCTAAAGACCGACCATACGCAAAGTTAAGCCCTGAAGAAGGGCTGCATTATATTGCGCTAAATACTGAGTATGAAAAGGACTTCGATGAAGTATTCGAAGGCATTGAGGCCCCTATTGTGTATATGCTCAATCAAGCGAAAACTGAGCAGCGATGGGATAATTATTATCCCTTTGTGTTATCGATTAAAGATCCTGTCAATCTTTATAGGTTCATCGCTGGAGAGGTTTACGTTGTGGTTATGATCAGCAGTATTGTACTCAAAGAGATGGCCTCTGATATTGGTTATGAACTAGAAATCTCTGAATTCGAGAATGAGGCATTTATCTTCAGCAGGCCGCTCACTGGTTGTGATGAATCATTCAAAGCGATCGTTTCTGAGCATTTTTCAGGTAGGCTTGGCTTGGAGTTCATGACTCTGGAGTGGTTCTTTGAAAATGAAAAGAAACTATTGGGTGATATGGAGGAAAAGTTTAAAGAAACGATGGGAAATGCCTAGCAAGCGCATGTTGTCGGAGTGTTTTCCGCTGCGCTTCAAAACAGCCGCAAATGAGAGCGTTATACATCAGGAATATCTCAATGTCAGCTTCTGGCCGAAAAGTGACGATGCCCTACATCAGGAATTCGCTGAACTTGATATTAGGTTATTCTGTTATTAATAAGTTTATGTTGCAAAAAGGTGAGTGAAATATGCCTATAAAAAGCGATGAGGATCTGCGGGCAGCAGTAGATAAGGCTAGCGAGCTTTTACAAGAAATACATAACTACTGTGCTGTACGAAATAGGGCGCGAGCCGAAGTGCCTAATGCTAAAGTTCGCTTCCCCCGTGGTTTTATTCGGCCTGCTGATATGCAGAGAGGACGTATATCCTTCGTTAAAGACTCGGCCCTTAAGAGCAATCTAGCATATACTCTAATTCTTTCTGATGCCGTTTTATGGTTAAATTTACGGACGGACCTTTGGGGTATCCCTCAACAAATGCTTACTAAACTTTACGCATTTCTTTTAGGTTCCCTCTGTGAAAGTTTAACTAAAAATTACCTCCATGGTGTTTGTGGTAAAGGATACAAAGGAAGGACGGCGTACTTAAAAGAGAATGGCATTATAGAAGAGTGCTTACAAGAGGAACTCGATTGGCTATGGGAAGCAAGAAACCGGATGCATTTTTTTCGTTTACCAGGAAGAGAGTATGAGAACGACTACAATACAGCCTTCCATAGGCGTGCAGTCGAAGCATTTAGAGGCCTTATTGCAGCGCTCGGAGCCAAGGGGGCGCTAACAAGAGAATCAGGCCAATAATTTACTCACTGTTGTTCCTAAGCTGAGGTCCTATTCCAAGAAGTGTATAAGCGCTGTGCGACTGTCCGCTTCTGGCCGGATGGGGAACTTTAGTTTATGTTGATGAAATGGCTGGGGCAGTTGACGACACAAGCTGTGTGAAAACTCGTGTGCCCTTTACTGAAGATGGTGATCGTACGCGAAATCTGAAAAGGTTTCCGCCATGCAACTGCTCCAGAGTTAGTGAGAGAGCACGATCTTTGATCAATATTTGACCGCCATGGAACTCCCCGAAAGTTTTCACACAGCTTGGACCCTGCGCAAACATCTGGCTCGACTTTTTGTTCCTACTATTGTGTCGCCGCTCGTTTTGCACAGGCATTTCTGGTGTGGGTGCTAAAGAGGTTGTCCACGCTCTATTCAGAGCCGGGAGTCGGACAGGCGGGCTATAGAGCGGGCAATCTCCATCGCTCAAGCCCAGCTCCGTGGCAAACAGTTGTCTGTGATCCAAGCAGCGTGGGCGAAGAGGCTCGCTGGGTAGCTATACCACTCGAGATAAAGCGTTCTATTGGGGCTTGGACACATCCAGAACGAACACATCTATTAGCCCTGTGAGTTCTGGCGGTAACTTTTTTTCGATGTTGCTTTTTAGTTCCTGAGCGCTTCCGATACCGTGTTTTTTACGCCCCGTAACTTTTTCATCTCTGCCAAACCAGATTGCGAGGAAAATGCCTTGTTGCTCGGCGTCTGGGTGGATGGAGTAGCGTTCATGCAGCTGAGCGGAAGCGGCTGTGTATAGATCGTCATGCCACTGCCCTTTGACTTCTATAACAAGCAGTCGCCTTTTGCCGCCAATCATCTTGGTCGCCGTGAAGTCACTCCGCTTTGCGCTCTTTAGCTGATGTTCCGGCGTCACTGAGATGCCTTGGGGCTCAAGCCTCAGATTGAGGCGCTCAGCAATAATCTCAGTAGACCGTACTTCACCTAGCCGTTCCCCTTTCTCATAAAAGCTATCTGCGGAGTTGAACTCTCCACCATCTATGGCTTTCTGAAAGTCTTGAAGCTCTTGGATCACGAGTTGACGCAGACCTTCCACAGTGACCACTGCATCGCGGTCAAGCCGGTTTACGATTTCCTGAGGCGTCGGCGGCTCGAAATTCCTCAGTGCTTTATTCCTAACTTGACTAGCATGTATGCTCTTCAAGTCCGTGTGAAGGTCTGAGAAACGCGGATTAGCAAGAAGCCGGTCGAGGACAGGAACCGCAACATCAGGATCATCTGAGTTGATTAACCAAATTACTTCGGTCAAGAAGCGGTATGCATTCTCTTCCCTTGGGCTTTCCGTCCCCCAGTGGCTCGGCAAGTCCACCTTCGGCCATTTGTCGAAAAAGGCGTCCAAAATTGCTTCTACCTCTCTTGATGTGAGCTTGGGCCAATAGGGGTGATCGCTAAGGTTCATCCGCCCAGACCGCTCGTGAAGTAGAAGCACTGTGTCTTTATCGGTTTTGAGCCAGTGCCAGTATGTTTCAGGTGCGTCGTCCAGAAAGTACCACGCGCGTACGAACCAGAATGCGCGCTTTTGTTCGATGTCTTCGCTGTCAGTAGGGTTGGGCCAGTCGGACATGAACTCTTCGCAATACTCCGCGATTATTCCTTTCAAGTCATCACGATTACCATACTGAGCAGCAATCTCGAAAAGCGTATCTAGTGGCCCAAGAGCCAACCCACGAAAACTCCTAAGCCATTCAATCGATAGCACGGCGCGCGAAGCGCTGAAGACCTCTTCGCCGCGCAGTAACCAAACCTCAGGATAAATACAGCCCGACTGTGCCAGTTGTGGCTCAACGTATTGCCGGAGAAAATTCTCTGCACTCGCGATATCGGGAAAAATAAGACGGTCGACTTCGGCCTTCAATGCATCACGAGCTTCTGCGGAAACTGCACTGTATCCCATGTGGATGTTGGTTCGCAGTGCTCTGAGAAGGCGGAGGTCAACGCCTTCTAGGTTTCCTTTGATACTCATGATAACTAAGCAAGCTGCATAAAGGATCGTTTCGGAGTGTAGACCCTGTGATGCACACTGGAGTTCAGCAAGCCGCTTTAGATCGGGGACGTATTCATCAATGAAGTCCAGACAGTTTCTGAGGGCATTTCGAACAAGGTTGATATCACCAAACTCGCGCTCGATATTGTCTGGATTATTGAGCACTAATTCTGCGAAGCGAACTAAGCATTTCCAATGGCGTCCCCCTTCGACAAGGCCCCGGTTTTCTTGGACATACTTGATGTTTGTTGCGTGGATTTCTTCTTGTTGCCTGCGGCGGCGATTCATCCTGCGGGTATGTCTTAAACGCGACATTCGGTTTTCTCGCCCGAATTGTGCTGCAGCCCTGTTGGACTTTACCCACTCTCGCATGAATGACGGTTTCTCGGATGCTTGCACACGCATATGCCGCCGCAAACTGTCAGGGCCGAGTTTTTCCTTGTTTCGATGAAGCTTATGAGTAGCTATAAAACTCGCCCATAAGTTCGGATTGTCAGTCTCGAACGCAAGGTCGACTATGAATTTGTAGTCATCAGTCTGAAAAGAAAGGCCGGAATGAGAGTGCCAGTCGAAATTTTTTATCTTAGTCTCAAAAATCTTGTTACGGTCAGTCAGCTTCCCGAATACATGAGCGATAATTCCTTGGCGCAGGTCGTCGTCTTCTTGAAGAACTTGGACCGCCTTGCTTTGGTCTGCGTTATTGCGCTCATGGAAGTTTAGGTTTCGGACCCATTGCCAAACGAATTGTGGATTAAAGGGAGGAGTTGCCAATTCGAAGTACCGATCCAGCATTGCCCCGACGATCTTGCTGATACCGTTTCGGCAATCACACTCGTAAGGCCTCTTGCCGCATCTGCAGGCTAGATCTTTGGTCAGTTCATCTAAGAGCCACTCGATAGTCGCCAAGTCTAGACCGGCGATGAAAAGCTTCACAAAGTAACGCGCACCTATTATATGCTCACGGCGTTCCTCGTGGCCGGGATAGAGGTTTGAACAGACCTGGAAAAAGTCTGCAAGATATGCCCGCTCAAATGTTTCTGGGCCTAGCGCTTCGATGGCATCGGCAGCAACCTTGAGCGAAGTATGGCTGGCCTCAGAGATCAGAACTTTTAAGTCCCCGTGATGGTCATGGCCCGCTATATCGAGCAGACACCTATACGCTAACAAGCGAGTACTCTCGCTTTCGTCCGGATTCAAAGTCAGTTGGCGCAACTCATCTCTCAACTGCTCGATTGCTGGCGACCCTGCCAAGAGTTCTAGGATCAAATCCCGTAAGTGTCCATCATTGGCGTTTGCGAGGAGAGGTTTGATCTCATCCACGACGTCTTGAGTGAAGAAGCCTGCAACACTGAATCTACGCCAGAAATCCCCCCTTCGGAAGTAGGGGTCTTTATCCTCAATTTCCTTCAGACGGTTTACAAGCAGGCGCTTTGAGGAATGTTCAAGCTGGGAAGGGTCGCCGTTCGCAAGCACTGCGTAAGGGTCCAGTTCGATTGCGGCTTTCTCGATAGGCTTGTTGCCTAGAGATGCCATCCAACCAAGCAGCCCCCGGAGTTCATCTCGCACTGTCGAGTTCGGGGCGATGACAGATAGACACTTGGGTAGCGTCAGAGGGTCCGCTGGGTCAGCTATTCGCTTTGTGAGATAGCCCGCTGCGCAGTATTCGGCGACGATCTTGTGAACCGGGCGATGTTGGTCCGCACTATCACCGGGTTTGAAAAGTCGAGTTGCTAGGATACCATCAACCGCTGTGCCGCCACTAAACAGCGATGCCAGCAAAGGATACATCCGGTCTTCAGAGGCTTCGCTCACGCCGACGCCTTCAGCACCCGACAATAAGAGCTTGGCGAAAACTTCGGACGATAGGTCAACTTTTTGAGTGGTCGAAAGTGTCGGATTGCTTTTAGCTAATTTGGGATTTGTCTCTTTCGCCAGACGCTCGACCGCTTGTGTGAAAATTGAATGTTTGTCTTTGAAGCGTCTTTCGCTCTCGATATAAGCATCAGTGAAAAGTTTCAGAAACTGAGGGTTTGGGAGAAGCCTTTCTAAATCAAATCGCGCGACTTCGGCCTGGAACGCTGCGAAGTCCTCTCCTTGCACATGATGATCAAAGATGGCCCGCTGTTCTGCCTTATCAAACTCGCATAGTCTAACCACCAGAGGTGCACGTCCGAGAAAGTCGTTGAATGCGTTTGTAGCAGCGCTATCCCACTCACTGGACCGGCTCGACAAGTAGACGTGGGTTGGGTTGGCCACTTTAGCTTGGCCCAGAAGTTTATAAATTCCGGAGGCGTCAACTTTTGCTAACTCATCGAACGCGTCAATCACTAGAGGACTATTTTCAGCATTTGCTCCCACATATCCGAATTTGCTCGCTGTAACGGCTGTTGTACCCAACTTTTGAGCAAGGCTCCCCATGAGTTCAGTTTTCCCGCCACCAGGTTCGGCCAGGACAACAACATAATCCGAAGCGGCTAGCAGCTCTGCTTCAGTGTATGTATTGTCATTACTCGAGAGTCTGCGCGGAAGGTAAAAAGTCGAGATCATAGGCGAAAAATATGGTGTGTTGAACCGCTCAAGATATTCCGGATACCATTTTATGAGTCAAGCACCCCCTCCGGACTTCTACTGTTGTTGATTGTACGCCATTTCTTTCGTCATGTCTCGCCCAGATGGGGGAATGTTTTCAATCGGTTCCATAAGATTACGTTTATTGAACCAGTCAACCCATTCTAAGGTGGCATATTCAACTGCGTCCGATCCTTGTCATGACCTGAAATGATGGATAACTTAGTCCTTTGATAGGCTGATGATCGTTGCGTCCAAGGCGTTGTCGTAAGACTCGTCACTCACCCAGCCTAGGCTTTGATGTCCTCATCTGACAAGAGCTCGATGAAGGTGATCGACTGGCATTAACTACCTCTATCGCTGTAATGAATCAGCTCTTGTCTGTGCCTGTCGTCCATAGAGCCTGCTCCAACGCGTCCAGCTCCTGCTCTCCCAAGAAGAGAGTAGTGAGTGGCCACCGTACACCCATATCGTATGGCTAGTTAAGGGTAATGATCTCATTAAGGCTATAACCCATCATTCCATAGGACCTGTGAAAACAGGCCCGCAGGTCGCTGTGTTCAATTAGATATATCAGTTTATTCTTAAGGTCTTCTTCTGGCCGTTAGCTGCCATAATAAAAGGGTCGTTTTCTTTACGCATGCTGACCGCCCCTCCAGGAGACCCATGAGGGGCGATTTAATGTCAAGATATTCAGTAAATATTTCTATGTAAAGAAAACGTGCGTTTAATTTTGTGCTGGTGTTAACTGAACACTGCGCTCCTCAAAGTGGAAGGCATTCTGCTGTGTGCTCCATCCGCATAGGAGGTATCGGCAAGGCGACCCATGCGGGTATACATAAATGGACTCTTTCAGACGCTCGAAGACAGTCTCGACCTCTTCCTGGGTCTGTACCTGGAATACCATCAGCTTGTGGTCAGCCTGAGCCTGGAGGAGCTTGTTGAAGTCGTAGCGGATGCCCCAGAGACGGTTGTCGGACATCTCGATCTCTACCGCCAACGGCATTCCGACAAGGTTTCGGTTGGCATCCAGGCGACGCCACACCAGGTCGTAGAGCCATTCTCCTCGGCTACCAGCCGGTAGCACCTGAAACCCAAGGCGCTGACCTTCTTCAGCCAGAGCCGTCTTGATGGCCCTGTTCTTGTCGGGGCTCAGCCAAATCTCGCGCTTCCATTGCGACGTATCACCTTCGTGCTTCTCAGCGGCTTGGGCCTTCTTCCGCTTGATAGCCTCGTACTGCACAAGGCCCAACCGCTCGATCAGCCATGGGATCAGGTCCCAGTCATCCCGGCGCGCATCGGCCGCATCGCGAGAAGCGCCTTCAGGCAGCCACTCCAGCACTACCTTACCGCTCCCCATACGCAGGATGCCGTCATGGGCCTGCTCGGCGCCGTGGGCCGAGCGCTCAACCATCATGTCATCCAACAGGCCGATCAGCGCGTCACGCAGGCCGCTAGCCTTGAGCGCTTCATAGTCCGCGTCTTCGAAGAACGGCGTGGCGACATCGAGGCGTCCATCGTCATTGATGGCACCGAAGACTAGCTCGCCGCGTAGTGCTTGGTGTTCGTCGTACTGAGATACCAATGCTTCCAGTCGGCGCAGCTCCTCGTCGTTGGCGTTCATCTTCTAGCTCCCTGCATGTTCACGTTGCTGACATGCTACCACTGTGGGTCTGTGTGGGAGGGGACAATCCTTGGCAGAGACTACTGCTTGGATCACCATGTAAAGAAAACCAACGTTTTTCGCAGGAGGTTGCAATGACGACTCGACGCGTTACGCCGCATTAACGGCTACAAGGGAGCGTCATCAAGCACGAGGCTCCACCGGAGCCAACTGCGCAAGAGGAGGATTGGGCGATGCTGAGTACTGACGAACCAGGAGGAGATATCGCAATTGCAGTCTGGCGGGGGCTATCGACTTGCTCGAGGGTGATCGAACAGTGGCGGATCGCAGGTTACACAAAGAAACAAGAGGGCTTGGGGGGAAGCGACCCATCGATGACATGCAGGCAGACCCTAAGCTGGTGTTGGACCTGATAGGCAGGCTTGAGCATGAAATCTCCACTTGATCCATTATGGTGAATTATTGTTCCAGCTATAATCCCATAAATTCAAGCAATTAGCGATTGATCTGCGGTATCAAGGGGGCGCTAGCAGGTTGCCGCTGCGAGGCTCTGTCAGCGTCACCTGGCCCGATCTGTCGTCAGCTCACCAGTATTGCGAGGGCAGTCAAAGATTGAACCTGCCTTCATCACCCACGATCACAGGGCGCTCCATATTCACGCGCAGCCACGTCGCGCGCAGTGTGCCAATGCTGCCGCAGGCGATGACTTCTAGCGGTGACCGGCCATTGAAGCCTTCGTTGTAATTGGTCATACCCATGAAGCCATACAGGTTATCGGAGTTTTCAAAGAGTATTCTTAGCGCCGCATGTATGTTCAGCACGTAGCTGATGCGTCCAAGCTGATCGTCATCGAGACTGATCTGCCATTCGGGATCTCGTTGCTTAGCATAAGCCTAAGTGTCGGGAGAGACGTGCAGGATGGCTGTACCCTGCTCAACGGTGGCACCCCACTTCTCCAGGATCGTCACGGCCACCTGTAGCCCCGTGGTAGCCTTGTTTTTGTTCGTCATAGCTATCACTCTGCTCCCACATCCATTGTTTTCATCCCTACCAGCCGGCTTTCAGTGACCGCAGATAACAGCACAGAGTATCGGTACGACCGGCAGCCCATACCCAACCTTGCCGCGGTTACTATTGTGACGCCATGATGTAAAGTAAACGAGGGTTTTGTGAGCGACTACCAGTCGCCGTATTTCTTCTTAAGCCGTTCAATAAGAGCCGTTTCTTCCAGTGTCAGCTGGTCCTGATACACATAGCGCCAGTTGCGCCGATAGATAGCCCAAGCTTCCCATTCTTCAATCGGCACATCGCAGCGACGGGACCAACAGATAAAGCGCAACTCAGGCCAGTCGTTCGGTATCAGACAGTCCGCCATTAGCCCTCCCAAAACGGATGATTTGTTTACATGGCCGGCTGATGTCCAGTGACCACCGCACAATATGCCGCCGCGTACCGCTCGGCATCTTCCCGTGCCCGGTGCTGGGCTTGTGTATTCCGCAGAACACCTATCATCTGCTCTGCCCGTTGAGCACCTAGCTCACCGTACAGCTGATAAACATCAGCCAACTGGAACGACGGCTCCACTTCTGCGGCCTCGAAGAGCCGCTTGAGCCAGAAGCCGTCAAAAGCCAATGCATCGCAGAATACTTTCTCGACGCCCAGCATGCTATTCAGCCGACAGGCGGCATCAACCACAGTAATGCCTTCTTCGAGCAATTGGGAACGCGGGATGCCATGCACGGCTGCGGCATGTCCGTCCCAGTGAGACCAGGTATCGATCGGGCAAACCAGAAAAGCATCACTGTTGCCCAGCGTATCAGCCCAGCCAACCTCGATGGGGTAGCTGTCTGGCCGCTGAAGGCCTGATGCCTCAATATCGAGGAATGTGATCAGCGGAATAGGACTGGGAGTGTTCGAGCTAGCCATGTCGCCCATCATAGACCGTTATGACGACGGGGCGCTCTTTAAGATACTCATCCTCTGCCTTCGGCAGCTCCAGGTAGGTCTTCCAGGAGGGCGCACAGGACGCAGGGTGACCACGTCTCCCTCCCGAGAAATGGCCAACTTCTCCACACCTTCACAAGCCATGTCAGCCGGTAGGCGCACTATCTGACCCTCCTCGAGGGTGTCGATCGGCACGGTCCGCATGTGGCTCAGCCTCTGGTGTCTCGGTGGGGACGAGAGGAAATTATGGTCAATTATTGCTCCGAGTATAATTCATGGCCATGATGTAAAATAAACGGGGGTTTACTTTCTTATGGGGTGGCACGATGACACGAGAAGACGGAGAGCTGAGGCTTGGTACCGAGCGGGTTATCCCCGACAGCCCGCACGATCGGCTGAAGGGCTCGGTGCAGGGGTACCAGGAGCCGTTCGAGCCGGTGGGCATCGAGGACTGGGAGGTGTTGGACCTTGAGGATGACATGACCACGCCGGGAGGTAGCGCATGATCATCGGCTATGCCCGCGTCAGTACCCAGGACCAGACCCCCCAGCTGCAGCGTGATGCCCTCGAGGCGGCTGGCTGCGAGCAGATTTTCGAGGAGCGTGTCACTGGCACCAAGCGAGAGCGCCCCGAGCTGCAGGCCTGCCTGCGGACCCTGCGTGACGGCGACACCCTGGTGGTGTGGAAGCTCGATCGGCTGGCTCGCTCGCTCAAGGACCTGGTGGAGTTGATCCACGAGCTCAACGAGCGCGGTGTGGGCTTCCGGTCCCTGACCGAGGCGATCGACACCACCAGCGCCGGCGGCAAGCTGGTGTTCCACATCTTCGGCGCCCTGGCGGAGTTCGAGCACAGCCTGATCCGGGAACGGACCCTGGCCGGCCTGGCATCAGCCAGAGCTCGCGGTCGCAAGGGGGGGCGCCGCCCGGTCATGTCGGCCGCAGACGTGCGCAAGGCGGCGGCGATGCTGGCCGACCCTGAGATCACCAAGACCGAGGTGGCCAAGCACTTCGGAGTCAGCCGGGTAACGCTGAATGCTTCCCTCGAGCGCGAAGGGTTGGCCAAGGCCGCGAAACATCCCAAGCTCGAGCAGTTGCTGGCAGAGTGCGATCCTGACGCGCCCGAGCTGGAAGAGCTGCGATCCTGGCAGGACGCGCCGTCGGTGGGGCGAGAAGTGTAGAGGCTGCTTTTCTATGGATTCCACGGTGCAGTTTCTATGGATTCCACGGAGCTGAATCGCCCCGGGCTTCGTAGTCAGCTCCATGTCTTATACTGAAGGCACCCAGGAGGTCCCATGAGCCGCCAACGATACACCGAAGAATTCAAGGTCGAAGCGATCAAGCAAGTGACCGAGCGTGGCCATCCCGTCGCTGAGGTGCTCGATGCTGAAGCTGTGCTGGATTACGTCGTCAACGTGTTCGAGGACGCCGACATCGCTCGCGAGTGGCTGCACTGCGAGGTGCCGGCGTTATCTGGCTCGCGGCCCGTGGATCTGGTCGGCACGTCTAGAGGGCGGCAGTCGATACGCGAGGCATTGGGGAAAATCGAATGCGGCGAATTCTCATAACGCTCAATAGCCCATAACTTCGGAGTATCTAATGGTTGTCTTCTCCGACCATGACATCCAGATCCTGGTTGATGATCTCAATGATCATGCCTCTTTGCTGCAAGAGCACGGCTTGCGGCTGGAAGCTGCGGACCCTATGGCGTCTCGTGCCATGCTCGCTATTGCGCATGAGCTTTGGGAAATGCAAAAGACGTTGGGTGATGGTCGACGCACGCTGCATCAAGCGCCGCGCGAAGCAGGTGTGCCGACCGTCAACGTGCACCACACATCAACAGGAACCCCGTATGTGCGGATTCGAGACATCCCGGCACGGTTTCAGGATGACTTCATGCGCTATCTACGTGGCGCAGCCGTGCCTGTCGTTGATGGTGAGACGGGACCGGTAGCGTACGAAGTTGACTGGCTCGACTGGTTTCACGATCGCCGGCCTGACCGCGGCCGCGGACGTGCTCTCTGATGTTCAACCGCCATCTGACTATCTCAATACACAGCAAGAAGACCTTACATGATCATCGGCTATACCCGAGTCAGCATCAGGATCAGAACCCTCAGCAGTAGCGTGACGCCCTTGAGTAGGCCGGCTGTGAGCAGGTCTTCGAGGAGCGTGTCACCGATACCAAGCGGGAGTATGCGACGCCTCGGCCTCGCTGAGTTGTAGTTAGCCGATGTCATCGGTCGCGAGCACGGTGTACTTGTTGAGCTTGATGAGTGCGTCGCGCAGGCGGAGGCCCTGCTTGCCGGCCTGGAGCTCCTGGACCAGGCCCGTGGCAGTGTCGTAACGCACCCGGTAGCCCTGGTCGACCATTGAATTGCCAAGCCCGGCCGCCATGTGGCCCTTCCAACGCCGGGGGCCCGAAAAGCAGCAGGTTGCGGGCCTGGTAGACCCACTGCGTGTCGCCGGCCAGGACGCTCAGCTGCCGTCGCTGCTCGGCCGCGATCGCCCCGAACTCAAAGGTCACCAGCGTTTGACCACCGGAAACCGGGCCTTCTTGAGGCGACAGGCCAGCCGGCGTCTCCCACGCTCGGACAGTTCGCGCTAGCACAGGGCGGCCAGAGTTTGTGGCAGGTGCCAGCTCTGGGCCCAAGCGCGGGTCTCCAACGGGTCCCTCAGGTGGGCACTGTGATGCGGGCCACTTAACGGCAGTTGATCGCGTTGGCTACCTTGTCGAAGAACGCATGGTAGTAGCCGAGGGCGACGAAGTCCTCGAAGCCGAACAGCGCCAGCCGCTGCTGCAGGCGCCGCTTTAAGTGGCCATGCGGCGACCCGACACTGGCGTTTTCATGGCCGCGGCTCGGGTTACTGTGGGTCGTCGTCATGCATCGGAATTGGCGATCACACTGGCTCGAAATGGTCGGTCACGATGGCGCAGAATACGAGGCTCTCACCCCCGAGCACCACCCGTACATCACCCAAGCCGCTCTTGGCCAGGCAGAGGTGGTATAGGCAGTGATCAAGCGGCTCCACTGCCACGCTAGTGACGATCCCCTTGAGTTCGGTGAAGTCTGAGATGGCTCGCAGCTCGGGACCATGGGTTTGTGCGAACATCACCTCCTGGTCCGGGCCGCGCGCAGCTAGCCAACCCTTAACTCGGCGCTGCTGGGTAAGTATCCGCAGGCTCGTGCGGTGGCAAGGTGGGGGGACGATCGTGGTCTTCAACATATCGGCGAAGTGATAGGGTCGGGTTCGCCAGTGCCGTGGTGGCGGCAGCCTCCTGGGTGTGGCCTTGTTGACGTTGGGGCATATAGCGCAGGATCTGTTGGCTGGTGACCGCCGTAGCGGCTCCCAGGTGGATCGGGAAAAGCGGTCAGCTTAGGGCAACATGCCACAATAGTTCTCGCCCGCCGGCCAGAGTAATTGTCGCCCTATACGAGAGTGCCCCAAGCTGCGGGCTTGCCTGCGTACCCCGCGCGACGGCGACACCCTGGTGGTGTGGAAACTCGATCGGTTGGCTCGCTCAATCAAGTATCTGGTGGAGCCGATCCACGAACTGGATGACCTCGGTGCGGGCTTCCGGTCGCTAATCGATGAAGTAGAGCACAGCCTGAACCGGGAGCGGCCCCCTGTCAGATCCCGAGATCGCACGGGAGGATGCCGCCCGATCATGCCGGCCACAGATGTACGCGAGGAAGCCGCGAAGTTGGCCGACACTCAGCTCACCAAGGCCAAGGTGGCCAAACACACAAATAGACTGGCAGATGGGCCGTAGCACATCGCCCTTTGCAGCCTTACAGTCATTTTTGCCAGTAATTTCAACTTAATTTTTGTGACAGAAACTGTGACTCGAAATTGATCCCAATCGCCCCTATAGCCACCTACCAAAACCATCTAGACCCCTATGAATACGGGCACTTGAGACAAATTACGGCAATTGACACACGGTAACACCACACCCTCTCATCAGCCTCATAACCCGAAGGTCATCGGTTCAAATCCGGTCCCCGCTACCATCTTCGAAAAAGCCGATACTCGAAAGGGTATCGGCTTTTTTGCTTCCGGCTTTTAGCCCGCCGGCCTTCAGGCGCTCTCGTCTCCTGAAAGCAGCAGATCGGCTATCCCCCCGTCATGCTCATGAAGCGTACTACCTGAACGTCACCATCGGTGGTGAAGTGGTGACGCTCGGGCTTCTTCGCCATGGCGGCGACGATGGTCTCCTTGAGGCGCTCGCCATCGCCGGGATGGCGGCGCAGCACGGCGCGCAGGTCCACCGAATGCTCGTTGCCGAGGCAGAGCAGCAGGCGCCCCTCGGCGGTGACCCGAACCCGGTTGCAGGCGTCGCAGAAGTTGTGGCTGTGCGGCGAGATAAAACCGACCCGCGAGTCGCTATCGGCCATGCGAAAGTAGCGTGAAGGGCCGAGGGTGGTCTCGGTGGTAGGCACCAGGGTATGGCGCGACTCGATGATGCCACGCACCGTATCGCTCGAGCAGAAGGTCGCGGCGCGATCATGGCCGATGGCCTCGCCCAAGGGCATCTCCTCGATGAAACTGATGTCGACTCGTTCCTGGCGCGCGAATTCGACCAGGTCGAGGATCTCGTCGTCGTTACGCCCCTTGAGGATCACCGCGTTGAGCTTGAGGCGTTCGAAGCCGGCCTCACGGGCGGCACGAATGCCGTCAATGACCTTCATCAGGTCACCGCTGCGGGTGAGCGCGCGAAAGCGGTTCGGATCGAGGGTGTCCAGGCTGATATTGAGGCGCTTTAGCCCCCCTTCGCGCAGGGCATGCGCGTACCTGCTCAGGCCGGCACCGTTGGTGGTCATGGCGAAGTCGGCAAGCCCCTCCATCGCGCCAACCTTGGACACCAGGGTCTCGATACCACGCCTGACCAGCGGCTCGCCGCCGGTGAGGCGGATCTTCTCCACGCCCAGATCGATGAAGGCACCGCACAGAGTGGTCATCTCTTCCAGGGTCAGTGTCTGGGCACGCGGCAGGAAGGTCATCTCCTCGGCCATGCAGTAGACGCAGCGGAAGTCGCAACGATCAGTGACCGAGAGTCGCAGGTAGCGGATAGTGCGGCCGAAGCCGTCGACGAGCTTATTCATTCGCGGACCTCAGTACCCATCGGCAAGCGGGCAATTAACTCCCCTACTTCGGACGCCACTTCGGCCACGGTTTCCTCCGCGTAGCGCTGGCCACGCCGCTTGCGTAGTCCGCGCTCGTATAGCTTGACATGCTCGGTCGGAGTGACGCCGGCATTGGCCAGGCAGTGGCTGGCACAGTGCATCTGGCAGCCGTCGATGGCGACGATGGGCCGCCCGGAGCGTGCGATGCGCGTAAGGCCTGGCACCCCGCCACCGACACCGGCGATACAGGACATCTCGGCCACGCCAGCGTGGTCCAGGCGCAGCGCCACATCGTTGGCCAATTGGGCCACGTCGGAGCAGCCGGAGCAGGAGTAGATCAGGGTGCGGGGGTTGCTCGCGGATCGGGACATTTCGGCCTCCAGGGAGTAGCAACGGCAGTCCGGTCGATAAGATGAGCTCAGCCGTCGGTCATCATGAATTCGCGCAGCTTCTGCTCATCCAGCACGGTGAGCCGCTGCTGATCGATATTGATGGCGCCACTGTCGCGGAGCTTGGCCAGCAGACGCGACAAGGTCTCGGGAGACATGGAAAGCTGCGCTGCCAGCCAGCGCTTGGGAATGGTCAGTCGAATCACCCGCGGGGCTTTCGAGCGATGCGACGGCAGCTGACGCAGCACATAGCCAATCAATCGTGACATGGCGTCGCCTTGCGTAAGCTGCGCCAAATCTTCCAGCCGGTCGGTGAGCTCCAGCGCCAGGCGGCTCATGAACTCGGCTCGACAGGTCGGCTGGCGATCCATGATGTCACGACACAGCGGCGCCGGAATGGATAGCAAGTGGGTGGGCAGCAGCGCCTGGGATGAGTAGAGATAGACGCCGGCACTGGAGACCATGCTCAGCTCGCCAAGGGTGCCGCCGCGCTCCACACAGCGGATGGTTGCCGTGCGTCCGACACCGGTGACGCGCACCAGCCGCGTAGCACCGCTAATGACGATATGCAGCCAGTCGGCCGGGGTCTGCTGACGAAAGAGCCATTCACGCGGTGCCAGGGCTCGCAGCTCCGACGCGTCCAGCAGCGCATCGACCTCTTGTGTGCCCAGGTCTGCTAGCCAGGGCACCCCGACTACCAGCTTGCGCAGCTTGCAAGGGGTGAAGAGCCGCTCAGTCGAGGAACTGGGCGATGGGACAGTATTGGTAGGCATGGCCCTCCTCCACATGTTGATTGGCATCGACCACCAGATAGCCATGCGCCTGGCTCGCCGCACTGAGCATGTGCGAGCCCTGGCCGCCGGCCAGATGGGCTACCGGCGCTCCCGGCGCCCAGTCGAGCACCACCCGGAGTAGCTCGCGCCGTCCCTTGGGACCGCGCCGGGAGAAGCCAGCGGTGACCGGGAAGCGCTGCAGCGCGCCCGCCTCGCCGCCTTGGCGAATCTGCACGAAAGGTAGCGCCAGCAGCTGCCAACCCACCAGCGATGCCACCGGGTTGCCGGGGAGCGCGATCAACGGCGTACCGTCGGCCAGCGAATCGCCCAGGTAGCCGAGGGCGAAAGGCTTGCCGGGCTTCATGGCCACGCCGTGAAAGGCAATCCCACCCAGCCGTTCGATAACCGGTCGCACATGATCCTCTTCCCCCACCGATACTCCGCCGGTACATATCACCAGATCGGCATCGTCGCGAGCCAGGCCAAAAGCCTGATGCAGATCAACGCGAGCGTCCGCAATCACCCCCAGATCGAGCACCTCGCAGCCGGCCTGATCCAGCAGGGCGCGCAGCAGCGCGCGGTTGCTGTCGTAGACCTGGCCGGGCACCCGGGCGGTGCCGGGCTCGATCAACTCGTCGCCGGTGGAGAGCAGCGCTACCGTCAGGCGGCGTACCACCACCACCTCGTCGATGCCGTGGCTGGCGAGCAGGGCGATGGCCGCTGCGTCCAGACGCGCTCCCGCGGGCAGCAGCAGCTCGCCCTCTCGGGTCTCCTCGCCGCGGCGGCGGATATTGGCCCCCTCGGTGAGCTCGCCCTCGATGTGCATGCGGCCGCGGTCATCCAGGGTCACGCGCTCCTGGGGCACCACGGCATCGGCGCCCAGCGGTAGTGGCGCGCCGGTGAAGATACGCGCACAGCTCCCCGCCGGCAGGTGCATCACGCCGGCCCCGGCGGGAACACGCAGCGCCACCGGCAGGCCCTGGTCAGAGCGCTCGGCCAGGCGCAGGGCGTAGCCGTCCATGGCGCTGTTGTCGACGCCAGGCATGTCCAGAGCCGCCCGGACATCCTCGGCCAGTACCCGGCGGGCGGCCTCGGCCAGCGCCACCCGTTCGCTGCCGGTGACGGGCCGGGCCGCCGCGATCATGCGCCCGCGGGCATCGAAGAGGTCCAGCAGGCCCGACGTGACGACCTCGGCGCAGCCGCAGCCGCTCATGACTCCACCGCCTGGCGGTACGCCTCGTGCTCTGCGGCCGGAGCCTGACGGCTGGCGCAGCGCTGGGCCGCCTCGGGGAGCACCATGGCCACGAAGTTGCAGGGCCGAGTGCGGGCATCGAGCTGAGCCGCCAGGATGCCGTCCCAGGCGGTAGCGCAAGCCTTCGGTGAGCCGGGCATGGCAAAGACCAGGGTCCGGTCGATCACCCCACCCACGGCACGCGACTGAACCGTCGAGGTACCGATGCTCTCCCGCGACAGCTGGCGGAACAGCTCGCCGTAGCCATCGATGGCCTTGTCGAACAGCGGCATGAGCGCCTCCGGCGTGGTGTCGCGCCGGGTAAAGCCGGTGCCGCCGTTGACCAGCACCACCTGGATATCGTCACGCACCACCCACTTCGAGACCACGGCGCGGATACGGTAGACGTCATCGGGGACGATACGCCGCTCCACCAGGGCGTGGCCGGCTTCAGTGAGCCGCTCGCTGAGCAGGTCACCGCTACCGTCCTCATCGAACCCGCGGGTGTCGGAGACGGTCAGTACGGCGATGCCCAGCGGGGCGAAGGCGGTGTTAGCGTGAACGTGGGCCATGGGGTCCTCCTGACCGCCCGCAGATCGGGCGGCAACATGCATATGAAATATCAGCAAGGTGTAGAAATCGCCGAGCGGGATGAAGCGCAAGGCGCAAGGCGCGCAGCAACCGGAGCCTAGTGGTTTCTAGGTGAGGATTCGACCGGGCTGGCGCTCCAGCGCCTTGCAACACAGCGATTCGCCCGCGCAGGCATTTCTACTGCATCAGGCTGCCGGCGGCGTCATCATCCAGGGCCACCCCCTCGACGCCGATCTCCGACTCCAGCACCAGCAGGTAGTGGCGCAGGGCTCGGCGAGTGGACTGCTCGCGAAGGCTGTGTCGCACACGCTCGGCGACCTGCTCATAGGGCAGCGCGCGCCCCTCGACGCGCTCGTCGACGGCCACCAGGTGCCAGCCGTAGCGCGAGGCCAGGGGACGGTCGTGCAGGCCCTCGGGCAGGTGCTGCAGGGCGCGGTCCAGCTCGGCCACGGTCTGGCCCGGCGCCAGCCAGCCCAGTTCGCCGCCCTGCTCCCTGGAGGGGCAGGCGGAGTGGCGCATGGCGAACTCGGCAAAGCGCTCGGGGATCTCGGCCAGGCCCTTGAGCAGCTTTTCGCCCTGGCGATAGCCGGCATCCCGGGCCTCGGCGTCATCCGGCGCCGCCGGCAGCAGGATATGGCGCACTTTCACGAGGGTCGGCTCGCTGAAGCGCTCGGCATGGGCGGCATGGAAGCGGCGGCAGTCCTCCTCGGAGGGTGCCGGCACGTCCAGCTCCTGTTCCAGCAGGGCGGCAATCGCGGCATCGCCTTCGTCTAGCGCGTCGCCAGAATCGTCGCCGAGGCCCAGTGCCGCGGCACGCTGGCTAAGCAGCTCGCGAACCACCAGCGCCCGGGCCGCCTTGAGCTGAGCGGTACCCGCGGAGTCCGCCGGGTGATACTGCATCTCCTGGGCGATGGCGGATTCCTCGATGGTGGCGCCGCCGACCCGGATGGGAGGGGGGCTCGCGCCCCCCGGGATCTGCTCGATCTCGATCATCTGCATGGTGATGACTCCTTAGCCTTTTTTACGCACCAGCTGGTAACGACGCGTGATATAGCCGAGCGGGATGCTCCACACGTGCACCAGGCGTGAGAAGGGAAACAGCAGGATGATGGTCAGGCCGAGGAAGATATGGAGCTTGTAGATCCAGGAGACACCGTCCATGTACTGGGCAGCGCCGCCGCCGAAGAAGACGATGGCCTGGGCCCAGCTCGACAGGGTGATCATCATTTCGCCATCCATGTGGCCCAGCGAGAAGATGATGGTGATCATGCCCAGGAAGGCCTGGAAGACGATCAGCCCGAGGATCACCGTATCCATGGTGCTGGAGGAGGCCCGCACCCGCGGGTTGAAGATGCGACGATGCAGCAGCATCGCACCGCCCACCAGGCACATGGCGCCCGCAATGCCGCCCACCACGATGGCCAGCAGCTGCTTGGTGCCGGCGTGCAGGAAGGGCGAGTAGACCCAGTGCGGCGTCAGCATGCCGAACAGGTGACCGAAGAAGATCACGATGATGCCGATATGGAAGAGGTTGCTGCCCAGGCGCATGTGCTTCGACGAGAGCATCTGGCTGGAGCCGGTCTTCCAGGTGAACTGACCGTGGTCATAGCGCAGCAGGCTGCCGACCAGGAAGACGGTGCCGACCAGATACGGGTAGTAGCCGTAGATCAGGTGGTCGAGATAGGTACCAATCGCAGACATGGTGATTCTCCTGTTAACGGCCCTTCACCGAAGGCATCGCCTCGGGTGAGAGAATGCGAACGGCCTCGCTCTGCACGCCTTGCTTGCGCTCGGCCAGGCGGCGGCCCTCGGCGGACTGCAGCGCGCAATCCTCATCGGACTTGGCGGAAAAGCGCACCGCCTCCTCTTCCCAGACGGCATCCAGCGCCTCAGGGGTGTGGTCCGGCTCCTCGGCCTGAACCGCCTCGCGGTGGGCCTCGGCCTGGGCCTCGGCACCGATCAGCGCCAGCAGCCCACGCGGCACCAGGGCATGATCGGCGCCGCGCTCCTCGAGACGCGCGGTGAGCAGGCCAAGGATATGGCGGATCTCGCCCAGCCAGCGGCCGATTTCTTCCTCGGAGCGAGTAGATAGGTACTCAAGGAACACCGGCAGATAGTCCGGCAGCTCGCGGGCATCGAGCTCGAAGCCCGCGGCGTTATACTCGTCCATCAGGTCGACCATCGCCTGGCCACGATCACGTGACTCGCCGTGGACGTGCTCGAACAGCAGCAGCGAGGTCGCACGCCCCTTGTCGAACAGCGCCACGTACTCGGACTGCAACTCCAGCAAGTCGCCGTCATGGATGCGTTGGCACCAGTCCATCAGGGCGGTGCGCAGGGGCGCCGCGAGGCGGCGCTCCTGGTCGATGATGTCGATGAGTTCGCCGGCCGCCGCCTGGAGCGCCGGGGTGGGGTAGTCGAGCAGACGGGCCAGCACGCGCAGGCTGCGCATGCCGACGACAGGCTCGGCCATCTTCATCGCGGCCTCAGTCATGACGCACCTCCTCTGCTTGCTCTTCGCGCCGCCCCTCGTGCTGCGGATCATAGGATTCCACTGGCTTGACCAGAGTGGTGGTCTGGGGCCGGCCGTTGAACAGACTCGGCTTGCTCTCGCCGTGGCAACCGTCGCCAAAGCTGAAGCCACAGCCGCCACGCTCGGGGAAGGCCTCGGTCGCCATCTCGCGATGGCTGGTGGGGATCACGAAGCGATCCTCGTAGTTGGCGATGGCCAGGTAGCGATACATCTCTTCAACCTGGGCCTCAGAGAGCTCGACGTCATCGAGCACCTCGGTATTGGGCTTGCCGTCGACGTGCTTGCCGCGCATATACAGGCGCATGGCCATCAGCCGCTTGAGCGCCAGCACCACGGGGGCCTCCTCGCCGGCGGTGAGCATGTTGGCCAGGTAGCGCACCGGAATGCGCAGCGACTCGATCTTGGGCATCACGCCGTCGAACTCGATCTTGCCCGCCTCGGCAGCAGACTGGATCGGCGAGAGCGGCGGCACGTACCAGACCATCGGCAGGGTGCGATATTCCGGATGCAGCGGCAGCGCCAGCCCCCACTCCATGGCCATCTTGTAGACCGGTGACGCCTGGGCGGCGGCGATGACGTTGTCCGGTACGCCGTCCGCCTTGGCCTGGGCGATCACCTCCGGGTCGTTGGGATCCAGGAAGATCTCGCACTGGCGATGGTAGAGGTCGCGCTCATCCGGGGAGCTGGCCACTTCTTCGATACGGTCGGCATCGTAGAGCAGCACGCCGAGGTAGCGGATGCGCCCCACGCAGGTCTCGGAGCAGATGGTCGGCTGGCCGGCCTCGATGCGCGGGTAGCAGAAGATGCACTTCTCGGACTTCCCAGTCTTCCAGTTGTAGTAGATCTTCTTGTAGGGGCAGCCGGAAATGCACATCCGCCAGCCGCGGCACTTGTCCTGGTCGATCAGGACGATGCCGTCCTCCTCGCGCTTGTAGATCGCGCCGGAGGGGCACGATGCCACGCAGGTGGGGTTGAGGCAGTGCTCGCACAGCCGTGGCAGATACATCATGAAGGTGTTCTCGAACTGGCCGTAGATATCGGCCTGCACCTTCTCGAAGTTCATGTCCTTGCGGCGCTTGGCAAACTCGGTGCCGAGGATCTCCTCCCAGTTCGGCCCCCACTCGATCTTCTTCATGCGCTCACCGGAGATCAGCGAACGCGGACGCGCCACCGGCTGATGCTTGCCGATCTTGGCGGTGTGCAGGTGCTGGTAGTCGAAGGTGAACGGCTCATAGTAGTCGTCGATCTCCGGCAGGTCGGGATTGGCGAAGATATTCGCCAGCACCCGCCACTTGCCACCGATGCGCGGCTCGATCTTGCCATCCTTGCGGCGCATCCAGCCGCCCTTCCACTTGTTCTGGTTCTCCCACTCCTTGGGATAGCCGATGCCGGGCTTGGTCTCGACGTTGTTGAACCAGGCGTACTCGACGCCTTCGCGGCTGGTCCAGACGTTCTTGCAGGTCACCGAACAGGTGTGGCAACCGATGCATTTGTCGAGGTTCAGGACCATGCCTACCTGGGAACGAATCTTCATTTCACCGCCTCCTGCACGTAGTCATTGCCCTCTTCATCCAGCCAGTCGACGTGCTTCATCTTGCGCACCAGGACGAATTCATCGCGGTTGGAACCGACGGTGCCGTAGTAGTTGAAGCTATAGGAGAGCTGCGCGTAGCCGCCGATCATATGGGTCGGCTTGGGGCATACCCGGGTCACGGAGTTGTGAATCCCGCCACGTGTCCCGGTGATCTCCGAGCCGGGTACGTTCACGTTGCGCTCCTGGGCGTGGTACATCATCACCATGCCGTCCTTGACCCGCTGGCTGACCACCGCCCGCGCCGCGATGGCGCCGTTGGCGTTGTAGACCTCGATCCAGTCGTTGTCCTCGACCCCGATCGACGCCGCATCGGGTTCGGAGAGCCAGACCACCGGGCCGCCGCGGTTGAGGGTCAGCATCATCAGGTTGTCGCTGTAGGTGGAGTGAATCCCCCACTTCTGGTGCGGCGTGATGAAGTTCAGCGCCTTGCTCGGGTAACCGTTGTCTTCGGGCAGCTTGAAGCCCTTGGCCGCCTTGGTATCGATCGGCGGACGATAGACCAGCAGGCTCTCGCCGAAGGCACGCATCCAGGCGTGATCCTGATAGAACTGCTGGCGGCCGCTGACGGTGCGCCAGGGGATCATCTCGTGGACGTTGGTATAGCCCGCGTTGTAGGAGACGTGTTCGTCTTCGAGGCCGGACCAGGTCGGGCTGGAGATGATCTTGCGCGGCTGGGCGACGATGTCGCGGAAGCGGATCTTCTCCTCCTGCTTGGGATGCGCGAGGTGGGTATGATCCCGCCCGGTGATCTTGGAGAGCGCCCCCCAGGCTTTCACCGCCACCTGGCCGTTGGTTTCCGGCGCCAGGGTCAGGATCATCTCGGCGGCATCGACAGCGCTCTCGATCTGCGGGCGTCCCTTGTGCGGGCCGTCCTGCTTGCGGTGGTTGAGATTGCCCAGCAGCGCGACCTCGCTCTCGGTGTTCCAGGCGATGCCCTTGCCGCCGTTGCCGATGCTCTCCAGCAGCGGACCCACGGAGGTGAAGCGCTCATAGGTCTCGGGGTAGTTGCGCTTGACCTCGATCAACGCCGGCATGGTCTTGCCGGGGATCGGCTCGCACTCGCCCTTCTTCCAGTCCAGCACGTCAGGCTGGGCCAGCTCAGCCGGGGAATCATGCTGATGCGGCAGGGTGACCAGGTCGGTCTCCTCACCCAGGTGCCCCACGCACGCCTTGGAGAACGCCTTGGCGATGCCTTTGTAGATATCCCAGTCGCTGCGCGACTCCCACGCCGGGTCGGTGGCCGCGGTCAGCGGGTGGATGAAGGGGTGCATATCCGAGGTGTTGAGGTCGTCCTTCTCGTACCAGGTGGCCGTCGGCAGCACGATGTCCGAGTAGAGGCAGGTGGTGGACATGCGGAAGTCCAGCGTCACCAGCAGGTCGAGCTTGCCTTCCGGCGCCTCGTCATGCCACTTGACCTCTTGCGGCTTGTGGCCGCCGAAATCGCCCAGGTCCTTGCCCTGGATGCCGTGGCGGGTGCCCAGCAGATACTTGAGCATGTACTCGTGACCCTTGCCAGAACTGCCCAGCAGGTTGGAGCGCCAGATGAACATGTTGCGCGGGAAGTTCTCCGGGGCATCCGGGTCTTCCGAGGCAAAACGCAGCTCTCCACTCTTGAGCTGCTGAACGGCATAGTCCTGGGTGGACAGTCCGGC
Organism: Halomonas sp. 1513; assembly: GCA_001971685.1. NCBI lineage: Bacteria > Pseudomonadati > Pseudomonadota > Gammaproteobacteria > Oceanospirillales > Halomonadaceae > Halomonas > Halomonas sp. 1513. Next base: position 332,543 of record CP019326.1, on the reverse strand, counting down.
AGCCTCGGCCTTCTTCGCCAGGCTCAGCGGGTTGGTGCCCAACTGCGGGGCGGAGGGCAGCCAGCCCATACGCTCGGAGCGCACGTTGAAGTCGATCAGGCTGCCCGGATAGTCCTCGGCCTTGGCCAGCGGGGAGAGGATCTCCTTGATCTCGAGCTTCTCGTAGCGCCACTGGGAGGAGTGGTTGTAGAAGAAGGAGGTGGAGTTCATATGGCGCGGCGGGCGCTGCCAGTCGAGGCCGAAGGCCAGCGGGGTCCAGCCGGTCTGCGGGCGCAGTTTCTCCTGCCCCACGTAGTGCGCCCAGCCGCCGCCGCTCTGGCCGATGCAACCGCACATGACCAGCATGTTGATCAGGCCGCGGTAGTTCATGTCCATGTGGTACCAGTGATTCATGCCGGCACCCACGATGATCATGGAGCGGCCCCGAGTCTTGTCGGCATTGTCGGCGAACTCACGGGCGATGCGGGTGGCCTGCTCGGCGGATACGCCGGTGATCTTCTCCTGCCAGGCCGGGGTGTAGGGACGAACCTGGTCGTAGGACGTCGCACCGTCATCGTCGCCGGGACCGGTGAAGCCACGGTCGATGCCGTAGTTGGCGCACATCAGGTCGAACACGGTGACCGCCAGCATCTCGCTGCCGTCGGCCTTCTTCATCCGCTTGACGGGCAGGTTGTGGAACAGCAGGTCATCGACGGCTCCCACGCCTTCGCCTTTGACATGCTCGAAGTGCTCGTGCTCGATGCCACCGAAGTAGGGAAAGGCCACCCGGGCCACGTCGTCATGGCGATCGGCGAGGCTCAGCAGTGGCTTGATCTCGGTGCCCTCGGCGTCCAGCGGCTCGAGGTTCCACTTGCCTACCTCAGCACCGGTCTCACCCCAGCGGAAGCCGATGGACCCCCGGGGCACCACCAGCTGGTCGCGGGTCTCGTCCCAGGCCACGGTCTTCCACTCCGGGTTGTTCGCCTGGCCCAGGCTGGCGTCGAAATCGCTAGCGCGCAGCTGCCTGCCCGGGGCATAGCTGCCGTCCTCGCGGGCCTCAAGCTCTACCAGGCAGGGCATGTCAGTGTACTGGCGCACGTACTCGGTGAAGTACGTGCTGGGCTTGTCGAGGTGGAACTCCTTGAGGATGACGTGACCCATGGCCATGGCCAGGGCAGCATCGGTGCCCTGTTTGGCGGAGAGCCACTCGTCGGTGAGCTTGGAGACCTCGGCATAGTCCGGGGTGATCGAGACGGTCTTGGTGCCCTTGTAGCGCACCTCGGTGAAGAAGTGGGCGTCCGGGGTCCGGGTCTGGGGCACGTTGGAGCCCCAGGCGATGATGTAGCCGGAGTTGTACCAGTCGGCGGACTCGGGCACGTCGGTCTGTTCGCCCCAGGTCATCGGCGAGGCCGGCGGCAGGTCGCAGTACCAGTCATAGAAGCTCATGCAGACGCCGCCGATCAGCGACAGGTAGCGGCTGCCCGCGGCGTAGCTGACCATCGACATGGCGGGAATCGGCGAGAAGCCGATGATACGGTCCGGGCCGTACTGCTTGGCGGTGTAGACGTTGGAGGCGGCGACCAGCTCGTTGAGTTCGTCCCAGTTGGCCCGCACGAAGCCGCCCATGCCGCGGGCGCGCTTGTACTGCTTGGTCTTGGCCGGGTCCTCGACGATCGAGGCCCAGGCGTCGACCGGATCCTTCTTCTCCTCGAGGGCGTCGCGCCACAGCTTGAGCAGCGGCTTTCTGATCAGCGGGTACTTGAGGCGATTGGCGCTGTAGAGGTACCAGGAGTAGCTGGCACCCCGCGGGCAGCCGCGCGGCTCATGATTGGGCAGGTCAGGGCGGGTGCGCGGGTAGTCGGTCTGCTGGGTCTCCCAGGTGACCAGGCCGTTCTTGACGTAGATCTTCCAGCTGCAGGAGCCGGTGCAGTTCACACCGTGGGTGGAGCGCACGACCTTGTCATGCTGCCAGCGCTGACGATAGCTGTGTTCCCAGCCGCGCGACTCCTCGCGAGTCTCGCCATGCTCGTTGGCGAAGGGCTCGCGCGCCTTGCGGAAGAAATTCAGCCGATCAATGAAGTGACTCATGGTCGATCTCCAGGCTTCTTGGAAAGTAGGGCGTGACCGTCCCGGGTCACCCGGCCTGCCGTCTTGTCGAGTGCGAAGGACTTAACGTCAGGCAGGAATCTTGGAGGCATTCTGGGCGATCAGAGGGTGGAATACTGCCTGGTTACCTCCATATACCGCCCCCCTACCCCCAAGGTGATAGGCCCGCCGAACCAGGGGGATATACCCCTCGCTCAGGCCGCACCGGATTGCCCGCTGGCGTGGTCCCAGATCATTACCAGCATGCACACCACAAGCGAGGCATAGAGGAACATGAAGCCCGCCGTGCGGATGCCGACCCACTCGTTGCCGAGTACGAACATCAGCGGAAGCAGGGCAGCGAACAGTCCACCCAGGGTCAGCGCCAACCCGCCCACTAGCGGCATCTCGTTTGCGTGATCGCGGTGCAGCAGACGCATCAGGCTGCCCTTGCCGACCCCCATCGCCGCGCCCATCAGAGATAGCAGTAACAGCAAGCCCCACAGAGGCGCCTCATAGCGCACTGCGACCACGCCGTGGACGCCCTGCACCTGCATGGTGAAGGGGGGGTAGGAGAGCAGGAACAGACAGACTAATGTGAAGGCGCTGACCCACCATCGCAGGGCGCGGAAATCACGGCGGTCTGCCCAGGCACCACCGACTACCTGACCGATGCCCACCGCCACCGTGAAGGGCAAGGCAGCCAGGGCAGCCTCTTTGAGGGGAAGTTGAAACTGGGCGCTGAAGTAGGCAGGTAGCCATAGCGCCAACGCCACGAAGGCGCCGAAGAAGAAGCTGTAGACCAGCGCCAGGCGCCATAGCGCCCAGCAAGTCAGGCGGCGCAGCAGCGCCTGGCCAGACGGCGACATTTCCTCCGTCAGGTTCGGCGCAGCGTCGCGGTCGTCGGCAAACAGCCACAGCAGGGCGGCCACCAGCAGCACCGGCAGCAGGTAGATCAGCGGTGCGACTCTCCAGCCATAGGCCTGGCTGACCAGCGGCAGCAGCAAATAGCTGAGCCCGGCGCCAAGCATGCCGGCGCCATACAGCCCCAGCGCCAGGCCGGTGTGGCGTCTTGGGCACAGCCCTGCCACGTAAACCAGCCCCGCTGCGAGAGAGCCGGCCCCCAGGCCAAGGCCGGCACCCGCCAGCAGAAGGTGGTGGTAGTCGCGGGAGTGGGAGAGCCCCCACAGGAAGGGGCAGATTATCAACAGGCAGGCAATCATTACCCGCCGGCCGCCGAACCTCTGCGCCAGCAGGGCCGTAGGTAACGACGCCAGCGCGCCAATCAACATGGGCGCGGCTAATAGCAGGGCAAAGTGCCCCTCACCGAAGCCGAGCAGCGCCTTGAGCTCTACCCCAAGCACCGCAAAGATGGTCCAACTGGCGAACACCAGTGCAAAGGCCAGGGGCGAGAGCAGCACGACAACCAGGCGCCGATAGCCGCCGGTCGGGTCCTGGTCGAGTTGCTGGGCAGCTGTCATCATGGGGGTAAGGAATCGGTGTGGGCCTCGGGAAAGTCTCGGGAGCGCGCCCCCCGAGGTCAAAGGAGCATAAGAGGTATGCGCTTTACCCCAATGGGGTAGTAGACTGGGCCCAGGCCCAACTATCATGAGGCGCAATGAAACTCCTGCGACACTCCCTGGTGGCCCGGATCATCGCCTCGCTGCTGGCCATCAGCGCCATGGCGCTGATCAGCATCGTGGTCACCATGATCGTGGCTGCCCACAGCCGCGGTGACGCCGCTGCCATCAACATGGCCGGCTCGCTGCGCATGAACACCTACCAGATCGTCAGCGCCCTGCAGCGCTACGAGCAGCAGCCCGGCGCTGGGGAACGCGGCAGGGTGAGCGAACTGGCCGAGCGCTTCGAGCAGCGCCTGGTCAGCGCCGAACTCACCGGCGCCATGCCCCAGGCTCAGGACCATTCGCTGCAGCGCCAGCACCGTTTGATCCAGACACGCTGGGAGCAGGATCTTGCCCCTCAGGTAGCCCAGGCCACCGACGGGAGAGGCGTGGATTCCGACGCCCTGCGCGAGACCCTTGATGACCTGGTCGCCGAAATCGACGTCATGGTCACTCTGCTGGAGCAGAACAGCGAATCCAAGATTCAGCTGCTCAGCGTCCTGCAGATCATCTTCCTGGCGCTGATCGCCGTGGTGGTGGTGATCTCTCTCTACGATATCCGCCACAACCTGGTGATGCCGCTCCGCCACCTGGTGGTGCTGGCTCGGGAAGCCGCTCACCGCAATTTCGGTCACCGCACGAAACTCTCCGGTAACGACGAGCTGGCCCTGCTGGGACGCACCTTCGACACCATGGCCGAGGAGCTCGGTACCAGCTATGCCGAGCTCGAGGAGCGGGTATCGCGCAAGCAGGCCGAGTTGGAGCGCAGCAACCGCGCCATGCAGGTGATGCACGACGGCAGCCGCGCCCTCTACGGTGGTGGCAATGACCTCTGTGCCAGTGCTGCGCCCATGCTGCGGCGCTTGGAGCAGCTGCTGGAGATCGGCCCAATCCGCCTGTCCCTCAACGATCCCTACGACGACCGCCAGATCCCGATACTCGCCACCCACTCGGCACGCCGCCCCGAGTACTGTCGCGACTATGACTGTCATGCCTGCCTGATCGACCCCCAGCCCCTCTCCCTCCAGCAGACCGAAGCTGGCGAATGCCTGTTGCTGCCGGTCAGCGTGGGGGACTTGATGCTCGGCACCTTGGAGGTGTGGTACCCGAAGGACATCGCGCTGCCCGACAACGTCAGGCGTCTACTCAACGCCTTGGCCGACCAGCTGGCCACTGCGGTATATCTGCAGCGGCGTATCGAGGAGCAGCAACAGGTCACCCTGATGAACGAGCGCACTATCATCGCTCGGGAACTCCACGACTCCCTGGCCCAGTCGCTCTCATACCTGAAGATGCAAGTCGCAAGACTAGAGCGCATGCAGGCCAAGGGCGTGCCCCAAGCGACCCAGGGGGAAGTATTTGGTGAACTTCGTACCGGGCTGGACAGCGCCTATCGCCAGCTGCGCGAGCTGCTCACCACCTTCCGTCTAAAGCTCGAGGGCCCAGGTCTAAACGGTGCGCTTCGCCAGACGGTTGCAGAATTCAGCGAGCGGCTGGAAAGCCCCATTGCACTGGACGTCGACCTGCCGCCGCACCTGCTCAATCCCAATGAAGAGATCCACGTACTGCAGATCGTGCGTGAGTCGTTGGCCAACGTGGTCAAGCACGCCAACGCCCACAGTGCGGCCGTATCCGTTGCCTTCCGGACCGCCCAGCTACATGTGGTCATCGAGGACGACGGCGTGGGCCTCGAGGACGACAGCTCGCCGCCCATGCACTACGGGCTGGTGATCATGCGCGACCGGGCCGAGACCCTCGGAGGCCAGTTGACCCTGTGCAACCGCCCCGAAGGCGGCACACGCGTTACGCTGATCTTCACTCCGCAGACAGCAAGGCTCATCAGCCAGCACGCCGTGGAAACGCCGTCCCCCACCACGACGCTCGACCCGCAGGTCGACACCCCCACCACCGATGACCATGGGAACAGGGAATAAACCAGGATGACAGCCAAGACCCCCAACACCCCCGCCAGCATCCTGATCATCGACGACCATCCGCTGCTGCGCCGCGGCGTCTCCCAGCTGCTCGAGCTGGAGGATGACATGACGTTGAGCGGAGAGGCCGGCGAGCCCGAAGCAGGCATCCGCCTGGCGTTGGAGCTCGATCCCGATATGGTGCTGCTCGACCTCAACATGCCCGGCATGAACGGCATCGAGACACTCAAGCAGCTCCGCGAGAGGGGCTTCGCCGGCAGGGTCGTGATGTTCACCGTCTCCGACCAGGAGGAGGACGTGGTAGATGCCCTGCAGGCAGGCGCCGACGGCTACCTGCTAAAGGACATGGACCCCGAGGAGATGATTCGCCAGCTACGCCAGGCCTCGCTGGGGCGCATGGTCATCAGCGAGAGCCTCACCGCCCTGCTCGCCGAGGCGCTGCGCAGCCAGCGCAACCAGCCCGCCGCCCCGGATATACACAGCCTGACTCAGCGCGAGCGCGAAATACTGCGCGAGCTGGCTGGCGGCCTTTCCAACAAGATGATCGCCCGTAAGCTGGATATCACCGAAGGCACGGTAAAGGTCCACGTCAAGCATCTACTCAAGAAGCTCAACCTGCGCTCTCGCGTGGAAGCAGCCGTGTGGGCGGTACAGGAAGGCATCGACCGCTAGCCGCCGACGGTTCTGTATGGATACCTCCAAATATTCCCCGGGCGCCGCCGCGCCCCACCCGGCTAATGACATCACAATGAAACTTCTTTAAATACAGAAACCTGGCAATTAACCCCTGCTACCTCCCTGGAGGTATACCGCCCTAATCTGGCGCTTTTCGCCACGTTTCGCCCCCCCGTACACAGGCGTATCTTTCCCCCCAAAGCTCCATGCCTTGATACCAGTCAACCGGTATCTGGCACTGCGAGCGCTGCGCTGTACATCAAGGGGGTACGCCATGACCAGGAAGAATGCCGACATCGAACACTGGGATGTCGAGAACCAGGAGTTCTGGGAAAGGGAGGGCAAACGGGTCGCCAACCGCAACCTGTGGATCTCCATTCCCAGCCTGCTGATGGGGTTCGCTGTCTGGATGATGTGGGGCATGATCACCACCCAGATGCAAAATCTTGGCTTTCCCTTCACCACCGACCAGCTGTTCACTCTGACCGCTACTGCCGGCCTCGCCGGTGCCACTCTGCGCATTCCGGCCTCGTTCATGATCCGTATCGCCGGTGGGCGCAACACGATCTTCCTGACCACCGCACTATTGATGATCCCCGCCCTGGGAACCGGCATCGCCTTGATGAACCCAGAAACGCCCTTCTGGATATTCCAGGCAATGGCCCTGCTCTCCGGAATCGGTGGCGGCAACTTCGCCTGTTCGATGAGCAACATCTCAAGCTTCTATCCGAAGAGCCAGCAGGGCTACGCCCTTGGCATGAATGCAGGCCTCGGCAATTTCGGGGTCACTACCATGCAGATTCTAGTACCGCTGGTGATGACAGTGGGCCTCTTCGGTGCTATTGCCGGCGCCCCCCTGGCGCTTGAGAGTTCAAGCGGCACCCTGATAGGTCGCATAGAAGCAGGCACCGACACCTGGATCCAGAATGCCGGATTCGTATGGCTACTGTTCCTGATCCCACTGGCATTCGCTGGCTGGTTCGGCATGAATAACCTGCGCCCCATTACTCCAAACCCGGGCACTCCCTTGCAGGCTTTTGGAAAGATCCTCGGCCTCTATGGCGTCGGAATACTGGCCACCGTGCTTGGTCTAATGGCACTTGAATGGCTCAACATGTGGCTTGCGCTTCCGCTAACCGTTGTGCTGACGCTCGTCATGCTGCGACTCTTGCCCGGCGAGGATATCAAGCCAAATATTCAGAAGCAGTTCGCCATCTTCAGGGACAAGCATACCTGGTCGATGACCCTGCTCTATATCCTAACCTTCGGATCCTTCATCGGCTTCTCAGCGGCGCTACCGCTCTCTATCACTATCATCTTCGGCAGCTTGGTCGAGGTTGCCGCAGACGGCAGTGTGACTCGCGTCGCCAACCCCGATGCCCCCAGCGCGCTGACCTGGTCCTGGATCGGCCCCTTTATTGGCGCCCTGGTTCGCCCCATCGGCGGCTGGGTCTCGGACAAGCTGGGCGGCTCATTTGTCACACAGGTCATCACCATCGTCATGGTCGTCGCCGCTATCGCAGCCGGTTACGTGATGATGCTGGCCTATAACGCCGCCGACCCCAACCCGTATTTCTGGATATTCATGCTGCTGTTCATCGTCCTGTTTACCGCCAGCGGTATCGGCAATGGCTCCACCTTCCGCAGCATCGGCTTCATCTTCGATGCCCAGAAAAAGGGACCGGTGCTGGGCTGGACGGCTGCAGTAGCGGGCTACGGCTCCTTTATCGCGCCGGTGATGATCGGCAACCAGATTCGGGCGGGATCCCCCGAGGTTGCCATGTACGGATTCGCAGCCTTCTATGCGATTTGCCTGGTGATCAACTGGTGGTTCTACCTGCGCAAGAACGCCTACGTGAAGAACCCATGACAATTCCTGCATTCGGCAAGGCGGCCGCCTAGGTCGCCTCCCCCCTACACACGCAAGGTGCACCATGAAGATCATGCTCGCCTATGACGGCTCGCGTAACGCCAAGCTCGCCTTGGCCCAGGCCGTGGAGATGTTCCGCTGCAATGTCCCGACGCTGATGCTTGTTGCCGTTGCCGAGAACCCCCGGCACTCCACCGACGCCAATGAGGATCTCTTCCAGGAGGAGGTCGAGGAATTGCACGCAGCCTTGGCAGAAGCGAAGACATTCGCCGAGAACGAAGGCTTCGCCGTGCAGACCCACATGGCGGAGGGTGACGCCCGCAAGCAGCTGCTTCATGCGACTCGCAGTCTCCAGCCCGACCTGCTGGTGATAGCTCGCCACAGCCAGAAGCCCGACGGGGGCATTATCGCGCAATCGCTGAGCTACTTCGTCGATGAGCTCGACTACATGACCTTCGGCAGCGTCAGCTCTTTCCTGGCCAGACGCGTCGAGGTGCCGCTGCTGATCTTCCCGAGCCCATGAGACGGACGCATCGATTAGCCACCGTCATCACGTCCTTCTTTAATAGGATGATTTCACCATGAAAGTCGCCGACCTGTTCAAGGTACGTTCCCCGGAGATCAAGGCCCTGCACCTGACCTGGATCGCCTTCTTCATCACCTTTTACGTCTGGTTCAACATGGCGCCGCTGGCCACAAGCATGCTGCGCGACATTGACTGGCTGACCCAGGACCATATCCGCCTCTTCGCCATCGCCAACGTGGCCCTGACCATTCCGGCACGGATCATCGTCGGCATGGCTCTTGACCGCTTCGGGCCCCGGCGAGTCTTCTCCATCCTGATGGTGACGATGGCGGTGCCCGCCCTGGCCTTCGCATTCGGCAATACCATGACCCAGCTGCTGGTCGCGCGCCTGGTCCTGAGCTCTATCGGCGCCAGCTTCGTGGTCGGTATCCACATGACCGCGCTGTGGTTCAAGCCCAAGCATATCGGTTTCGCCGAGGGCTTCTACGCCGGCTGGGGCAACTTCGGCTCTGCCGCCGCTGCCATGACCCTGCCCACCATCGCCCTCGTCTGGTACGGCGGCGACGAGGGCTGGCGCTGGGCGATCGCGCAAAGCGCCTTGGTGATGGCTGCCTACGGCATCTATTACTGGTTCGCCATCAGCGATGGTCCAGATGCCACTTCACACCGCAAGACCCGCAAGGCGCTGGCCATGGAGGTGAGCACCTGGGCCGACATGATCAAGCTGATCCTGTGGACCATCCCACTGGTGGGCTGCCTGGCCATCCTGGTATGGCGTATCCAGGACATGGGCTTCATGTCCACCACCACCGCCGTCTTCGCCTACCTGGCCATCCTCGCCGTGGTCGTCTACCAGGTGGTACAGATCATCCGCGTCAACGTGCCGATCCTGAAGAAGGGGGTACCGGATGACGACAAGTACCACTTCAATAGCGTGGCGGCACTAAACACCACCTACTTCGCCAACTTCGGCGCCGAACTCGCGGTGATCTCCATGCTGCCGATGTTCTTCGAGCAGACCTGGGGACTGTCCGCCGCCGCCGCAGGCCTGATCGCAGCCTCGTTTGCCTTCGTCAACCTGGTGGCGCGTCCGATGGGAGGGGCCGTTTCGGACCGCATGGGCAATCGCCGCTTCGTGATGCTCAGCTACATGTTCGGCATCGGCATCGGTTTCACCCTGATGGCGATGATGAATGCTAGCTGGCCACTGATCGTGGCGATCGCTATCACCATCTTCACCTCCTTTTTCGTGCAAGGCTCCGAGGGAGCCACCTTCGGCATCATCCCATCGATCAAACGCCGTATCACCGGCCAGATTTCCGGCATGGCCGGGGCCTACGGCAACGTGGGGGCGGTGGTCTATCTGACCATCTTCACCTTCGTCACCCCGACCCAGTTCTTCTATATCTTGGCGACGGGCGCCTTCTTCAGCTGGCTGGTCTGCTTCATCTGGCTCAAGGAGCCAGAGAACGCCTTCGCTGAGGAGTACCACATTTCTTCCGTGGACCGGATGATCGCCGAGCAGGAGCAGCTCAAGGCCGAAGGCAGAGCCTCACCGTAACACCTCGCCCCGATGGCCGGCTCTGGCCGGTCACCGGCATCGCTAGCAGGGGGCAGCATGGCAACTGTACGCTTCAAGCAGTACTCGGTTCTCACCGCCAATACCTTCGCCTTCACCATGTGCTTCATGGTGTGGACCATGTTCGGCGAGATCGGCGTACCTATCGCCGAAGAGCTCGACCTCAACGGCACCCAGTTCGGGCTGCTGACATCGGTGCCCATCCTGACTGGCGCACTGATGCGCCTGCCTCTGGGAGCCTTGACTGACCGTATCGGCGGACGGCCGGTATTCATGGCACTGATGCTGGCTACGGTACCGGCCATCTGGGCGGTGCAGTTCGCGACCCAGTTCTGGCAACTGATCCTGCTTGGCGCCGTGGTCGGGTTGGCCGGCAGTGGCTTCTCGGTTGGCATCACCTACACCGCCAAGTGGTTTGATCGCGACCGCCAGGGGCTGGCCATGGGGATCTTCGGCGCTGGCAACGCCGGGGCCGCCGTGACCAAGTACATTGCCCCGACGGTGATCATCTTGCTCGGCTGGCAGGCAGTGCCCAATATCTATGCGGCGATCATGCTCATTACCGCCGTCCTCTTCTGGTTCTTCACCTTTTCCGATCCGGCGCACCGCAACCCCGACCGCCCCTCGCTGAGCGAGCAGGTTGCCGTGCTGCGCGACCCCAAGGTATGGAAGTACTGCCAGTACTACTCGGTGGTGTTCGGTGGCTATGTGGGCGTGTCGCTGTGGCTGACCCGTTACTACATGAACGAGTACGGCATGGGCATCCAGCTGGCGGCGCTGATCGCCACCATCTTCGTGCTGCCTTCCGGGGTGGTACGTGCCTTCGGCGGCTGGCTCTCGGACCGCTTCGGCGCCCACACCGTGACCTGGGCCTGTATGTGGGCCAGCCTGATCGCACTGTTCATCATGTCCTACCCGGAGACCCAGTACGCGGTGCAGGCCGCTGGTGGCGAGGGCACCATCGAGTTCGGCTTTGGCATTCCGATCTGGCTGTTCACGCTGGCGCTGTTCGTGGTGGGCATCGCCTGGGGCATCGGCAAAGCCTCGGTGTTCAAGTACCTGTCTGACGAGTTCGACCGCAATCTTGGCCTGGTCTCCGGCATTGTCGGCCTGGCGGGCGGTGTCGGTGGCTTCCTTCTACCGATCATGTTCGGCGCACTGGTCGACTACACCGGCGTCGCCACATCGGTGTGGATGCTCTGCTTCGGCGTGACCCTGGTATCGATCATCTGGATGTGGTGGACCGAGCGACGCATGCCGATCTTTACTCGCGACGCGTATCACCAACCCACGGTGGTCAATTCCAAGATCCGGGAAGTCTGAGCTGAGCCATAACGCCCAGGGCAACACCGCGGGGCTCATCTCACACGTCAGGGGATACAAGCCGGCAGCGCACTGCCGGCGGTGGGAAATCAGCCCTCGGTGAGGTCTTCTATCCAGGTCAGTGATGCCACGCCTGCTGGCAGCCCCAGGGTCGGAATGGCCAGCATGGCCACCTGCTTCAGCGCCTCGGGGGACTCGCCCTCCTCCAGGCCGCGGCGGGCATGGGAGTGCACCGCCCCCTCGGAGCGCGCACCCACGGCGAGTGCCAGCTTGACCAGCCGGCGCGTTCGCTCATCCAAGGGGCCGGCCTCGGCGCATGCTTTACCCAACTCCGCGTAGGCGCTCCACACCTCGGGGTATTGCTCGGCGACCTTGCCCGCGCCGGAGGGAAGTTGCTCTTGGCTCATCGAATCGCTCCTTGTGTGATGGGGTGTCCGGCAGTATAGCCGCAAGAACATGGAGTGCCGGTTGCACGAGTCATATCCTGCCTCAGGCGACCGCCAACCAGGAGAGCGGGCTCTTTTGCAGTGCCGCCCCCAGCATATAGACGAAGGCAGCCATTGCAGCTATCGCCGCGCCGCCGCGCACGGCGGGGCTTCGCCCGCGCTTGATCGCCAGCGTGCCAAGGCCGATGTAGACAAGCAAGGCGATCAGCTTGGCGGCTAGCCAGGGATGCTGATGGGGCCACATCCGCAGCATGACCATCAGCAGCACACCGAGGGCCAGCAGCAGAGTGTCGTTGATATGCGGCAGCACCTTCACCCAGCGGCGCTGCAGCCAGGGCGACTCGCGTACCGACCACCAGGCCCTCAGCGCGAACAGCGCCAGGCTGAGCGTTGCGGCGGTGATGTGCAGGTGCTTGATCAGGAAGTAGTGCTCGATCATCTCGGACCTCGCAGAAAGCTTAGCCGTCCTTGCCGTCCACGCGAGTGGTCAGCAGCGGTACCGTGTAGTGAAACAGGAAGATCAGAAAAGCGATGCACCAGAACAGGATGCTGACGCTGTAGGTCCAGTGCGTGATCTGCGGGAACATCGCCAGCACTGGCGAGCGCAGCAGCGCCCCTGCAAACATCAGCATGAGCCCGATCCCGATGCCTGGCAGGGTGCGAATCTCCCGCCCGGTATGGCCGAGGGCGACCCGGGCCATCATCGCCAGCATCATGCTGCCGATGCCACCGATGGCCAGCGCGTGGACAGCCAACTCCACCCGAAATACGCCAGTATGAGCAAGGGCCCACATCACCAGTCCTACCACGATGAAGGCGTAGCTAAAATGCAACCCCCACAGCAGGGGTTCATGCAGGGTCCGCCACCCTTCCCAGCGCGCAAGCCGCACGCCATTGGCGCCAGCGGCCACCAGCATGGCCCACCCCAGCAGACCGGGCGGCAGCTCGATCGAGAGCAGAATTGCCAGCTGCACCAGCACCACGGCGTAGATGGACCACAGCGAGAGACGCTCGAGCATCGGCCAGTCGGCTGGCCGCTGGCGTCCCAGCTTGCGCGAGGTAAAGAAGGGGATCACACGGCCACCGAGCATCACCATCAGGGCGGCGATCAGCAACACCGCAAGATAGCCGCCTTCGCGGATCAGCAGCCACTGCCCGCGCATTACCCCGATGTGCATGGCCAGGTTGGCCACCGCCAGCAGCAGCAGGATGGGCACGAACACCAGGTTGCGCCACTGACGAACCGCCAGCACCATCTGCCCCAGGGCTAGCGCGGCCAGCGGCAGGAAGGCCAGGTCGATGACCATCAAAAGCCCAGCCGGCAGCCCCATGGGAAACGCAAGCAGCAGCCGCGCGGCTAGCCAGACGCCGACCAGTCCCAGCAGAAGCCAGCCCTGCAGGCTGCGCTGCCCGGTCCAGTTCTGTGCTGCGGTCAGCAAAAACCCCACCACCACGGCCGCGCCAAACCCAAAGAGCATCTCGTGCTGGTGCCACCACATCGAGCCTCCGTGGGGACGCAGCAGCAAACCGCCGTGCCAGAAGGCGAGCCACACCATCAGCGACAGCACCCCGAACAGCGAGGCCAGCAGGAAGAACGGGCGAAAAGCGAGCCGGGCAATGGGCGCCCCGGACGGCTCGGGTGGGGGTAAGGTCATGGCAGGCATCCCGACAGTTGCACTTGGACTTTCCCCATTGTGCCTCGCCCGACAACGCCGGAACCATGACAGGCATCAAGAATACTTCTTATCAGCAGCATGTCAGCGGCCGGTGCGGGTCTTGTCCCGGTTCGCCGAGCGCTCAGGCGCTTGCCGGGCCCGCACTGCTTGGGCCTGCTGAGACGCCGGCAGGGTCACTGGAAGCTCACCACCTCACCGCGACGATTGAAGGCCAGGAAGGACTCGATACTGCCCATCTGCAGCGACTCCACCATGCGCCGCAACTGCTGCTCAATGATCCCATCATCGCCGGGATCGGCCATGGCAGCCGCGAAGACGAGGTCCCAGTCCTGGCCAGTCTCACGCGACTGCTCGACGAAGGTGGCCATGTCGCTGAGCTCCTCGGGGGTCCTGTCGACACAGGTGACCGGTGTCAGTGCCCCGCCCTCGCCCTGCTCGAAGCGGCGGCGCTGCTCTTCGCTGGGGTAGTCGGGTAGTTCGGCCCGAGTGCACACCAACAGCAGGCGCTGCGGCTCGGGCTGTTTACGCGCTTCGGAGAGCAGGTCGGCAAAGTTTGAAATGGCCATGAAGTCTCCTTGGGATTCATTGCTCGGCTGACGCCCTCAGGTTAGAGGGAAAGCTTCAGCGGTGGAACGTGTCAATCTCGGCCAACTGCGACAGCTCGCCTCATGACAGACGGAACAGTAACATGTATTTTACATGAATGTTATAAATCAAGACCCATGATCAAGGACTTACTCCCTATGCTCAGTCGTGACCAGGAACTGCTAATCGAGGAAACAGCCCCGGTGGTTGCCGCCCATCTGGATGACATCACCCGCCGCTTCTATCCGCTGATGTTCGCGCGCTATCCGGACGTCGAGCCACTGTTCAACCAGGCCCACCAGCAGGACGGTGGCCAGCCCCGGGCACTGGCGCGATCCGTGCTGGCCTATGTCCAGCTCCGCCAGGACTCCCAGCAGGCCCGCGGCGCCCTGGCCACGGTGGTCAGCAAGCATGTCTCCCTCGACATCCAGCCCGATCAGTACCCGATCGTCGGTGAGTGCCTGATGGCGGCCATTGGCGAGGTACTGGGAGATGCTGTCACGCCAGAGATTGCCGCGGCCTGGAGTAGCCTCTACGAGGAGCTCGCCGGCCTGCTGATCGAGCTGGAGGACCGCCGCTACCAGGAGT